>CANRPZ010000001.1 GCA_947632625.1 uncultured Bacilli bacterium
GCTTGAGTTGCAATTGCGGCATGATCCATTCCAGGAAGCCATAAGCAATCATACCCTTGCATTCTTTTATAGCGAATTAAAATATCTTGTAGCGTTGTATCCCAAGCATGTCCTAAATGAAGCTTTCCCGTAACATTTGGAGGAGGTATTACAATCGTATAAGGGATTTTACTCTTATCTCCACTATTAAAGTAACCCATTTTTTTCCAATAGTCATACTTATTTTCTTCTACTGTTTTATGATCATATTTTTTATCTAACATACTGTACTCGTCCTTTCTTCTAAAAATGTACGTAGCTCACTTTTAATCTTTTCAAATTCAGTTTCAAAATTACGATCGACCACCACTACACTTAAATACAATTCTAAATTATCAGAATTTTCTAATAATCGAAATGATTCTTCAAACTGAATATCATAAACATAAGCTAGTTGCATAATTAATAAATCCACTTGATTTTGAACATCCTTGCCATTAACTAATTCATGATGATAAAATGCTTTTTTTACATTTGGAGTAATTTCTTTATCAAATTTCCATTCATACGCAGCAGCTTCTTGTCTAAAAATATCAATTTTATCCACATCACGAATGAATTTCGCATAAAATAATTCTTCATCGGTTAAACCACTTTCAATTTCTAATTTATTATGATTGAAAATAGCTTTTTCTAACAATATATGATAAGCTTTAGGAATTTTAAAATCCTCAATATGTTTTTCATGGAATAAATATTCTACCCCAAAACGAGCATGATCAATTTGCGACTTATAATCATCAAAAGACTTGGTTTTTTCATATTGATAAAAACGTCCAATATCATGTAGTAATCCTAAAATTTTACAAAATACTATTTTTTCTTTATCCAAATCCATGCTTTTAGCTAACTTACCTGCTAAATCTGCCACATGAATACTATGGGATATTTTCATAGCAATCCCTGCTTCTTTCGTATCAAAAGTATTTACATATTCCATAAATTTTTTTAAAACGAATTCATAATCTAACATAAAAAAATCTCCTCCTAAATTTAAGGACGAGATTTCCCGCGGTACCACCTTATTTTATACAAATTGTATACCCTTCATTTTCTTCTAACGTTAAGATAACGAAAATTCCTAAAGTTATTTTCAGAATTTCAGCTCCACTGCTACCTTCCATAACTTTATTTGTTTAGTTCCACCAATCCTAAACTCTCTATAAAATAAATTTTATGTACTCTTCAGTTTCCTCGCTTTTTCCTTATTCTACAATTATTTTTAAACAATTGCAATACTTTCTAATAATTCTTCATTTTCATAAATAGTAAGCATTCCATCCTGAATGGTATACGATAAGCTAGTAGGATCTGTAACGGTATAATGCTTACTTATTTCTTGATTTGTTACAGGATCGAATAAATAAAAATCGTTCGTATCTTCTAAAATAGCTACATATTTTGAAACTAAATCTAAATAACGATAATCTTTGGATAATTGATTTATATTTCTATAATTTAAAAGACGCATTCTTGCTCCATCGGAAACAATTACATAGTTCTCATTATAGTTTGTAATACTGTTTTGGAATTCATCACTAATTCGATTGTTTTCTTGATTAATAATAAACCACTTATCATCCTTTAATGCCACTATTGACTCTGCTTTTACTTGGTCTGTCTCATTTTTTTGATTTGCAAGTCCAATGTAATCATATTGAAATGGAATTTTTAATGTAATTTCCTCTTTAATTTCTACAGCTCCCCATAAATCTTCTTCATTTTTTACAAAATACAAATCATTTTCAATGCCACCATAATTTTTAACCTCTTTATAACGACTCAAAACTTGCTCATTTTGAATATCATATAAAAGAATATCGGCATTTAAAAGTTCTGTCATAGCAGCATCCATTAAAAAGGTATAACGATTGTAAAGGATAGAATATTTTTCTTTTCCTGTACTTTCAGGTTCTTGTAAATCATAAGGATTGTTATATCTTATAAAGGCATAATCACAATAATCGGTATTTTGACAAGTATAAGTTCCAAGTAAAGTATCTTGATTATAAAAAGATATTTTACCATCTTCTACTACATCTTCATAATTTTCTAATACCGTATTTTGCCCTGTTTTAAAATGCATAATGGTTGCAAAAATAGTAAGGGGAAGAAATAGAATTAATAATATAAGAATAACCACAAAAGATATCTTTCTGGTTTGCATAGAATAAATCCTCCTTAACTTTCTTCTACAGGTAACGCTATTCTTTGATCGGCAGGCGTATATGTTTTATCGCTAGTACCAACCAAAATTTCATCTCCAGTAATTTTAAAAGCTAACGTTCCATTTCCATAATAATTTGTTAAATAAAGTTGAATAAGAGCTCCCCCACTTAAAATATTTTGTTCAGGTTTTGCATAAGTAAATATACCCAATTCATTGTTATTATTAACACCTGCAAAATAATTATCATATAGTTCAACATATTTGAAACCTTTTTCACTTATAGCATTATTATGAGAATTATAAATATAATACTCACCATTACGAATAACTTTTACATAAGTTTCTGATTCAGTTTTAATATAATTTCTTATTTTATAAGAAATATTACTAACAAGATTTGTACCATCTTTTCTAGAAATTAGGGCATATCCCATTGCATCTTTTGCAACATAATACTCGTTTAATTTTTCCATTTCACTATAATTAAATGCAATATGTCCTGTTACATCTGTTAAATTTACTTTAATAACACCAAAATTACCACTTTGATTTTGGGCAACAACTTGTAAGTCCGTTATAGTTGAAAAAGTTATATCCTCTGTTCCTGTATAAGAATAAGTATTGACAGATCTATACTTACCTAAACTAGAGTTTTTCTTTAAATCGTATAAAACAACGGTTGTGCTATTTTCATTGACTAACTCTGGATCATCACTAATAAAGGCAAAACGTTCATTAAATATAGGAATTGTACCTGTTTTTCCAGGATTTTCATAATCATTATCTTCATAATTAGTATCATTTGCTAAAGTACAATTTTTTAAATAAGTTGTTTTACTATCGACATTATTTTTATTAGCACAAGTATAACTACCAAGCAATGTCTCTTTTGCTGTATCACTATAAAAGTATAACTTGCCATTAAAATAACTCATATTACGTAACTTTTTATTAAGCTCTCCTTCAGCTTTATTGACTATTTCAAAGTTATTATCCACTCCATTATAAAGTGTAATCGTTAATAGATCGTTATTTTCTTCTATACTAAAACTTTCTCTAACCTCTTTTAAAACATTATTCGCATCATAAACACTTGTTTTAACATAGTTTCGATTATTTAAGTTATAAGCTTCTTCATTTAACTTGCTACCATCATAAAACTTTAAATACATTTTAGTATCATCAATTAATACAGCAAAGTCATCATAAAGTTTAACAAAATCATAAGTATCATCAAATACTTTTTGATTGCTATAGTTATATACCACATATTTACCCGCATCATTTAAAGCCGTAATATACGTTGCATTAAAACTTTTAATACTATCGTTTATTGCTTTACTTATATTTTTACCACTTTCATTAATAAGAATATTTTGTTCATTTTGTAAAGCCACATAGTAATTTTTATCATTTGGTATAAAGCCCAAATTATTATAAACAAAATCAACTTTTGTTAAAATAGCATCGCTTGTTATTTCAATAACTCCATACAAACCACTTTCATTTTTAACAATCATTTTATTTGTATCTACTTTTTTTACTAGTTGATAACTATTTTCTAATTTTTGATTTTTAAAATCATACAATTTTATGCTAGTATCTTCTACTCTTGGATTATCATTAATAAATACATATTGATCTAACATAATAGAACTACGAGTTTTTATTTTTTCACCATTTTCGTATTCTTTTTGTTCAACATCAAATTGATCTTCTGTATCATAATAAGAAACAAAACATAAATTTTCATTTTGATTCTCACATGTATATCGACCAATTTCTTCTTTATTATTATTTAAAAGAATTAAAACACCATTTTCATAACGATAATTTTCTTCTTGAACAATAACCTCTGGTGGTGCTACAATTTCTTCTTTTTTATTTAAGTTTTTAACCAAAAAGATAATTCCAACAGTAATAAGGATTAATAGAAAAACAAAACCTATTATTATTAAAATATGTTGTTTTTTATTTAATCTCTTCCACCAATTTTTTATTTTTTCACTTAATTTTACTTTTTTAGGTGTTGTAAAAAATTGGTTTGCTTCATCATTATCTAAAATTTCTTTAGCAACATCCTTTTCATGCTCTTGAATTTCAACAATTTGATTATTTAAATCTTGGAAACTATCTAATTCTTTTGTTTTTTCGAATTCGTTATTTTCTTCGTTTTGCATTCTCCCACTCCTTTATTCTATTTATGATTATATCATATGTTTTAAAATTGATATAGGGGTAAAATTTGCAATAATTTAAAAAGCAAGGGTATTTATTATAATGGTAATTTCACCTCAAAAGAAATAGAATTATTATCCAATTTTGCTGAAATAGTTCCTTTATGTAACTCTATTATTTCTTTAGCAATAGCTAAACCTATTCCACTACCTCCAGTTTTAGAAGCTCTAGAATTATCAAGACGATAAAATTTTTCAAACATTTTTTGTAAATCTTCATTCCCTATATTTTTAACTTTATTACAAATCGTAATGAATGCCATATGTTTTTCTTTTTTTAAATTAATATTTATTTTAGAATCAGCACTATAATAAATAGCATTTTTAAGTAAGTTATTAAAAACTCTTGCTAAACGATTCGAATCACCATCCAAAATTATATTATCTTGAAAATGAGTAACAACCTTTTTTTTATTTTCTTCTAAAATTGGATAGAAATCATCAATAATTTGTTCAAGCATTAAATTTAAATTTATTTTTTCTTTTTTTAATACAATCTTTTCAGCATTAAATCTTGTAATATCAAATAATTCGTTTATTAAGTCTTCTAATCTATACGATTTTTCTAAAACAATTTTTAAATATTTTTCTCTTTGTTTTTTAGGCATATCTTTAATTTCATTTAATAAGGATAAATAACCTATTAAAGATGTTAAAGGTGTTTTTAAATCATGAGCTAAATAGACAATTAAATCATTTTTACGTTGTTCATTATCTCTAGCATTTAATTCTACTTTATCATAATCTAATTTTAAAATATTAAAAGTAGCTTGTAAATTTTCCAATTCATTTGGGAGTTCAATTGTTTTCGTCTCTTTATTGGTAATATTTAGGGCACTCTTTCCTATAATATCGGTATAATAATTAAATTGTTTTTTTAAAAAGAAAAATAAGATAAAACTAGTACCAATTAACCAAATTCCTATTACGATTCCATAAAAACTTAATGAATGTGACACATAGTAAAAAATTCCTCGTAAATAATAATAAATATTTGGTGAAAATTCAAATAACCACTGAAAATCCATATTACTAAACAAATTAATTAACGCAAGCAATAGAATAGCAATAAAAATTGTCCAAACAACGATTCTTATTAAAAAAGAAAATATTATTTCTTTAATTCTGTTTTTATTTTTCAATTTTATACCCCACTCCCCAAATTGTTAAAATATACTTGGGATTTTTTCCTGTATCTTTCATTTTTTCTCTTAAATGTCTTATATGAACCATTATAGTATTATTATCTAATTTATAATATTTTTCATCCCAAGCATTTTTAAATAATTCATCCGTGGTAACCACATTACCTCGATTTAAGCATAAATACCATAAAATTTTAAACTCTATTGGAGTTAAATTAATTTTTTGATCATTATAAAAAAATTCGTGTGTTTTATTATTAATAACAATTCCTCTAAAATCAATAATATCAGTTTCTATATTGCTTTTATTATAAGTTTTAAACCTCCGAAGCTGGGCCTTTACTCTAGCAACTAATTCAAGTGGCATGAAGGGTTTCGTTATATAATCATCTGCACCAATCGATAAACCATTTATTTTATCGATACTTTCTACTTTCGCCGTTACAAATATAATGGGAAAAGTATATTTCTTACGAATTTTAGAACATAAAGATAAACCATCAATATCTGGCATCATTATATCAAGGATAGCCAAATCAATTTTTAAATTTTCTATATCTTTTAAAACATTTTTACTATTGTAATATTTATAAACATTGAAACCTTCATTTTTTAAATAAATATCAATTAAATCTGCAATTTCTTTCTCATCATCGACAACTAAAATATTCATAAGACCTCCAACATAATTATCGTATCATATTTTTAATAGAATAGTTACTTATAAAATTCCCATAAATTTTTTATTTGACCTTCTAATCTTTCGTATGGCCATAAAACACTACTACGTTCCTTACTATTCGGATCATTAACCTTTATATTTCCATTTTCTATAGCGACCAATACAATAAAATGACCACTAGTCGTAAAATCTCCTTTTTTCATACTACAAATAATTGGATGTCCTTTTTCTAAAGCATTAAAGATGACTTGCTTGGATAAAGAAATTTGTCGACTATTGATTCCAAAACTTTTAGCCCCTTCCGTCATCAAAGACCAACTTGTTCCGACATCTTGAACATAATAGCCATTTTCCTCTGCATATTTAGCTATCTTGTATGGAGTTATACTATTATCTTTTGTTAATCCTGCAATTACCATTGCTAAAGAGGTTGGACCACAACCACTCATGGCTACATAATTTTCGCCATACTCTCCATAGCCCCATCTTTTATCCCATTGTAATAATAAGGGTATTTCATTACCTATTTGGCCAATATCATTACTATAAGTATTTCCTTTTTCATTTAAAAAATTCATTACATAATCAACCATTTCAATATTTCTAGACAACATATCTAATAGTTGTTCTGGATAGTCATCATAATTTTCTATAATTTGATTTACTCGGCTATCCTCTTGTTCTATTTTTTTTAATCGTTCCTCTATCGTTAAGTTATCATCGCTATGATTCATAACGACACTATCAATAGTATTAGATTTTTTTAAACTATTATTAATCGTAGTTTTATTTTCAGTATTCGTAAAATCCTTTATATAGGGTAATGTAATTCTATAAACATAAAAAGCAATTAATATTAGAAATAAAATTTTAAATTTTAGTTTAAGTTTTCTTCTTTTTTTCACTTTCTTTATCTCCTAACAAAGAAAATGATACAATAAACAAAAATAAAAATCTTTAATTTAATATTATTTATTTCTTAATTTTTTCTTAATTTATTTTAAATATCAATCTAAAATATTTTACCTCGTAATTATTCGATAAAATCAAATTTTTTGAAATTTTTAGTTGTACTGTCAAACAATGTTTTCTTATTTTTATTATAACTTAACATACCATAATTATTAGGAACCACCATATATTGATTTGTTTCCGTATCATAATTACTATATTTTGAAAAGCAAATGATGCTTGAACATCCCAATCAAAACAAAAAAATACAAATCTTTACTTTATTTCATCAACAATATAAAAAACATCATCAATTTTTAAATCCTTTTCTTCATTAATAACACCATATAAAAATACCTCAATTTTTCTTTTTTGATATTTACGAACTAAACTTTCGGTTGCTAAATTATTTAAAAGACAAATAAAATCATAAGAATAATCTTCTTCACTATTAAGTACATAATTTAATATTCCAAGCTTCTTTTTTAAACCTTTCTTTTTTAAATTTTCAATAACTTTATTATGAAAGCTCATAACATAAATATTTTTTTTAGAAGCATTTAAAATTTTAATTAATGCATCATATGGAAGATTACTATCTTTTATCTCAACAAGCATAATTTTATTTGTCGGAAGCGATAAAACCTCATTTAATAATGGTAAATGATATTTATTTTTTAAATATTTATAGTTTTTACTTTTAATTAAATCTGCTCCGATAAAAGCATTATGATGGACAACAAAATGATTATCTTTAGTTACGCGAACATCAAATTCAAAACCATCCACATGCTCATTTTGAATGGCATTAGAAAAAGCTTCTAACGTATTTTCTTTTATTGTTTTATTTTTAAGTCCTCTATGGGCAATAAATTTCAAAAAAAATCACCTAATAGACTTTATTAAATGATTTATTTTTTATGCCAAAAGATTACTTTATAAGATAAAAATAAAAGAATAAAGCAAATTGCCGGAATAATATAAATTTTATATTGATACATAAAGTTTAATTTTTCTTCTGGTTTTTCTTCTAAAAAGACCTCCTTTATTTCCTCTTCCTCTTTTAAAATTTGAAAAGTATAATTTACGGTATCAGAGGCATTTTTGATTGTTAAAGTAACAATTGAATTATTTTGTAAATTAATATTATCTTGAATCGTTACCGAAACATCATTTTCTACCTCATATAAAAAGTCAACTTTTTCAATATCTTTTTCTAAAAGGATGGTATAAGAGGTATTTAAAGGATCAAAAGGGATGGATAATTCCCCATTTTTTATAGAAAGAGAGTTTAGTTTTAAATCTTCAGCCTTGACTTGTATAGGAATTAAGAAAACTAAAAAAAGAAAAAAAAGCCAGTTTTTCATACATCACCTCTATATCATTTTTAATAAAATTTCATTCATAATATATAGTTTGTCCGGATTTATGAAAATATTGCCTTTTTTTAAAATTAAATCTTTATTTTTTAAAAGTGGTTTTATAGGATACGTCTCTTCTAATTTTACCTGGTATTTTTCTTCAAACTCTTTTACATTAAATCCATTTATTAAACGAAAACCAAGCATTAGATGCATATCCATAATATCTTTTTTGGTTAATAATTCTTTTTCTCCCACCAAATTTCCTTTTAAATAATCGGTTAAGGATTTTGTATTGGTGTAACGTACGCGATCGTTATAGCCAGAGGCCGATACCCCAAAGCCATAATATTCTTGATTATGCCAATAAACCAAGTTATGCATCGATTCATATCCCTTTTTAGCAAAATTACTTATTTCATAATGAATAAAACCATTCTTCTTTAAAAAGTTACAAATAAAGCGATAAAGTTTAGCATCCACATCATCATCTAAACGTTTGGCATTTTGAATTTTTAATAAAGTGTTTTCTTCAATCATTAAGCTATAGGTACTAATATGAGTTGGTTTTAAAGATAAAATTTGTTTTAATTCTTTTTTTATACTTTTTTTATTATCCATTGAAAAACCATATATGAAATCAATATTAAGATTAGAAAAATATTTTTTACAAAGTGCTATTTTGTTTTTAGCTTCTTCATAAGTATGTATTCTTCCCATTTGTTGTAATTTTGCTGGATTAAAAGATTCTATTCCTATACTTAAACGATTTACACGATTCTTTTTTAAAAACTCTAGCAATTCTTCATTTAAATCATTTAAGTTGCACTCAAAAGTAAATTCTTTTAACTTACTCGTTTTAAAATAATTTAAAAGTTCAAATAAACGATGCAAATAAGGCATGGATAAACAAGAAGGCGTTCCACCTCCAATATAAAGAGTTTCAATTTCTTCTCCATTATAAAAATCTTTTATTTCAGCTTCTAAACAATCTAAATAAGGTCCTATCCATTTTTCATAATAAAGAACTTTACAAAAATCACAATACGTACAAATACTTTTACAAAAAGGAATATGAATATAAACATTTTTATTCTCTTTCATAACGATCTTCCTCGGCTTCTTTTTCTAGCAATACTTTATCGAGCACTTTTTCAATTTCCATAAGAGTAGCTTTTTTTTCTAATAATTCAAAAAGTATAGCATCAACATCTTGTAAGGTTTTAGCTTTTTTAGCATATTCTAGTAAGGCATTCAATTCAACTTTATTTAGCCCGTTATTTTTTTCTGCCATTTTCTATTTCAATTTCCGTTTTATTATTAACTACTTTTAAATAAAAATCTAAATATTGAGAAAATAATGCATCCCGTTTTGCTAAATCAAGCATATAACTTTTAATACCTCTTCTATCCATACGTAAAACTTTTGAAACGTAGTTTATACCTAAATAATACTTAACAAAATATCGAGCAAATGTATCCTTTTCTTCTAAAGTAAAGTATCTCTTTTCTTTATCAAGAAGCTCTTTTATTTTATAATCATCTATTTCATGCTGAAGCTCTTTAAGTTTTTCAGCGATAAGTTCCTTTTTCTCTGTTTGTTTTTCATGTAAGTAATGATTAAAATAACGAACAAGAGTATTTCTTTTAGCTAAATAATTTTTGGCTTTTTGATACGCAATTTCTTCTGCACTGCTATCATTCCCAATAGTTTCTAGAAATAAAAATTCATCGATATTAAAATTCATAACCGTTCTAAATCCTTTAGCGATATCTAAAACGGTGGTATTTAATAATTTGGCCATTGATTTAAAAGAAACTCGATAAGTTAAAGCAAGCAAAAACATTTCTTTTTGAAAATTATTCGGATAAGCACTAAATGGATTTTTAATCTCTCTTTGGTTATCTTCTTTTGCAAATCCATAAGGCTTTAAAAATTTTTGGATTTCTTCATAATAATCAGGGTTGGTAATCGCACTTAACTCGATAAGAACTTGCACTACTGATGTTTTTCTTTCACTCGCTGCTTTTTTTAAATCGATTTCGCCTGCTAAAAGTTTCTTTACAATTTCTAAAGATTGAAAATCACTTATTTTATTATAAGATAAATCTCGATACAATACATTTTTGTATTTTTGAACAATTCTTTTATAACGCTCTGGATCATAAGCAACAGAGGAAGAATCATTTAACAACTCTATTATTTTAGGTATTATATTTCGAGAAATGTTTAATTCTAAAGCAATTTGAATATAATTTTCTCCAGACATTACTTTTTCTTCAATGGAATCAATATATTTTATATAATCGGACTTTTCTAATCTTGTATTCGCCATAGTTTACTACACCTAACTTTCTTCTTTTAATATTTCCAAGAAGGCTTCTTTAGGAACCTCAACATTTCCAAGCATTTTCATTTTCTTTTTACCTTCTTTTTGTTTTTCTAATAATTTTCGCTTTCGAGAAATATCTCCACCATAACATTTTGCCAGAACATTTTTTTTCATTGCACTAATCGTTTCTCGAGCAATCACTTTTGTTCCAATACTGGCTTGAATAGGAACTTGAAACATTTGACGTGGAATAATATCTTTTAATTTTTCAACAATAAGTCTTCCTCTTTGGTAAGCAAAATCTTTATGGACAATAGTGGATAAGGCATCCACAATTTCACCATTTAATAAAATATTCATTTTTACTAACTTGCTTTCCTTATAACCACATAGTTCATAATCAAAAGAAGCAAAACCTTTTGTAGTACTTTTTAATTTATCAAAAAAATCATAAACAATCTCTGATAAAGGAATTTCATAATGGATATTAACTCTTGTATCTTCAATGTATTCTAAAGATTTATAAATCCCTCTTTTGTTTTGGCATAATTCCATTATTGGTCCAATATACTCACGAGGAACAATTATATTCGTATAGATATAAGGTTCTTCTATTTTTTTTATGTAAGTAGCATCAGGCATTTTATTTGGAGAATCTATATCTAAAACCGTTCCATCCGTTTGATAAACTTTATATATAACACTTGGACTCGTAGCAATGATATCCAAATCAAATTCTCGTTCTAAACGGCTGATAATAATATCCATATGTAAAAGGCCTAAAAAACCCATACGAAATCCAAATCCTAAAGCAATAGAGTTTTCGGCTTCAAAAGTTAAAGCGGCATCATTCAATTTTAATTTTTCAATAGCTTCTTTTAAATTTTCATATTTATTTGGTTCCACAGGAAATATTCCGGAATAAACCATAGGTTTCATTTTTTTGTAACCTTCAAGGGCTTTTGTAGCACCCTCTTTTTCGGTTGTAATGGTATCTCCAACCTCAACGCTCGTTATATCTTTGATACTTGCACAAACATACCCAACATCACCACTTTTTAAAATATCCAGTTTTTTTTCTTTTGGAGTATGTACGCCAAGTTCGCTCACTATAAAACAATTTCCACTCGCCATCATTTTAATCGTATCTTTTATTTTTAAAGACCCATCGACAACTTTTACTAAAGCAACTATTCCTTTATAAGGATCAAAGTACGAATCAAATATTAAGGCTCTTAAAGGTTTATCCAAATGATTTTCGGGTGGTTTAATACGCGTAACAACCGCATCTAAAAGTTCTTTTACTCCTTCACCTGTTTTGCCACTGCATAATAAAATTTCTTCTTCTTTAAAACCAAGGACATGTTTTAATTCCTCTTTTATTTTCGAAACATTTGCGTTAGGTAAATCAATTTTATTAATAACGGGAATAATCGTTAAATCATTTTGCATAGCTAAATAAAGATTGGCAAGCGTTTGTGCTTCAATTCCCTGGGCGGCATCCACAACTAAAATAGCTCCTTCACAAGCAGCAAGGCTTCTTGAAACCTCATAGGAAAAATCAACATGCCCAGGGGTATCAATTAAATTTAAAATATAATTTTCATTTTGATAAGTATAATTTAAACAAACAGCATTTAATTTTATTGTAATGCCGCGTTCTCTTTCTAAATCCATACTATCTAGGACTTGCTCCACCATTTCTCTTTTATCTATTGCATGAGTAAGTTCTAGCATACGATCGGCAAGAGTACTTTTCCCGTGATCAATATGAGCGATAATAGAGAAATTACGTATATTTTCTTGTTTCATAAGTATCACTACCTCTATTATACTTATTTTTAAAAAAAAGAAAAGAATTTTTTCTTCCCTTTATATCCATACACCATAGGTAATAGCTGCCATAGCAAGTAAAAAACCAACAACCCAAAATAATTTTACAATATCCGTTTCAGCCCATCCTAGTTGTTCAAAATGATGATGCAAAGGGGCCATTTTAAATACTTTTTTATGAAACTTTGTTATCGCAATAATTTGAATAAAACTGGATAATGTTTCAATAACAAATACACCACCAACTAAAACTAAAGATAGTTCGTGTCTGGTTACAATCGCAACCGTTGCTAAAGCGCCACCTAAAGCAAGGCTTCCTAAATCTCCCATAAAGATTTTGGCAGGATGCGTATTATAAAGTAAAAAGCCAAGTAAACTCCCTACCAAAAGGAAACAAAAGATAGCGACCTCTTCATAACCTTCCATCCATCCTGTATTCCAAGCAATAATACCAAAAGCTAAAAATGCAATCGCTGATAAACCTCCTGCTAATCCATCCAATCCATCTGTAATATTTACAGCATTTGAGGTTCCAACTAAAACAAATAATATAAAAATACCAAAGACCCATCCCATCGGAATATTAATTCCTAAAGATGTAATCCATAAAACTGGCTCTCCACCATTTTTCATAAAGATATAGAAAAAGACAAGCGCAATTCCCATTTGCATTAAAAATTTGGTCGTGATACTAATTCCTTTATTATTTTTAAATTTTATTTTCAAATAATCGTCCATAAAACCTAAAAAAGCATAACTTATAAAAACAAATATTAAAATAATTAAATTATGACTTAAAGAAATACTACCCCTTATATAAAGTAAGAATAAGGAAACTAAAACAGGAATTATGAAGATAAAACCTCCCATCGTAGGTGTCCCATTCTTTTTTAAATGCCTTTCTCCAATCGTATGACTTACATTCTGTCCTAATTTTCTTCGACGCGCAAATCTTACAAAAAAGAAACCAAAAAGCATCGATATCACAAAGCCTAGCATGATGGACATCGCAGCTTTTGCTAATATTAACATTTTTGTATCACCTCGTAATCTAAATTATACACTATTTTTTTCCAAACATTCTATTCCGTTTTCAAAATTTACACTAGTTAGACAATAGTAAGGAAACTTGCCCACCTTCTAAAGCATAGTAATTTCCTTCCGGACTTTGATATAGAACTTTATCTCCTTCGCCACTCGTTAAAACTTGAAACCCTTTCAGTTGTTTTTTGGCTTCCTGAAGACTTAAGCCAACAACATTAGGAAGCATAACGTATTTTTGATCAAGCCATGTATATTCTCGGGGCATTCCTTCATTTGTTTTTGGATACCCATATAAACTAATAGCGGTTTTAAAAACATTTTTGGCAATCGGAGCGGAAACAACTCCTCCATATTGTGTAACACCTTTGGGATTATCAATTGCTACATATACTACAATTTCTGGGTCATCTGCTGGCATAAAGCCCATAAAAGATAAAATATAATTTCCAACCATATAAGCACCATCTTTTACTTTTTGCGCCGTTCCAGTCTTTCCTCCAATTCGGTAGTTTTCAATATATGCGTTTTTCCCTGAGCCATTCGCAACAACACTTTCTAAAGCGTATCTTACCATTTTACTTGTATCTTCACTAATCACACGAACTCCTTCATCGGGTTTAAACAATTTTATAACGCTATTGGTTTCGGGCTCTGTCATTTTTGATACAATATAAGGAGTATGTAAAATTCCGCCATTAATCGCTGCCGAAACTGCACGCACTTGTTGAATAGGTGTAACACTTATCCCTTGACCAAAACTTGTTGTTGCAAGTTCTACTGGACCCATTTTATCTAGAGAAAATAATATTCCACTTGCTTCTCCATTTAAATCTACTCCTGTTTTTTTACCAAAACCAAAACTTTGAATATAATTTAATAAACGTTCTGCTCCGAGCTTTTGACCCATTACAACAAACCCTGGGTTACTTTTTTACAAGCAAGAGAGACTTTTTAACTAAAAAAATTTTTATTTTCTCATATTTATTTCAATTTCTTCATCTTGTTTAGCAAAATTAAAGACAACCTGTAACTTTAAATGCTTTCTATCACTATCGATTTTACTCACGAGCACTTTATCAATAAATAAATTAAAATATTTTTTAATATTATTTCTAATGTCCAATTGAAATTCTAACTCTTTTTTTATATTTAAAATTAAAGGTTCATAATAATTAAATTTGGAATCCATTTTTAGTAAATCATTTTTTAGTTTCAATATCATTTCCTGTATTTTTTTATTTTTACTTTTAAATTCTTCTTCACTAATTAATCTTTTTAAAAACATATCTAGTAATCGTTCTTTAAATGTTTCTTGCTCTTTTATTTTTGCTTCTAAAGTTTTATGTGTACAAATACCATTACTTTCTTTAAGTAAAAAGATATAATCTTTTACAATTGCATTTAATATTTCCGTTTTATTTTCTATAAATTTTTCCAACCTATTAGCAAAAATTTCATCTAACTGTTTTTCATATAATATTGGTGTTTTACATCCCTTTATACCATGTCTCAAATATTCATTACATTGCCAAACAGGATTTTCTTTTCTTTTACCACTTGCTGTTCTTATAAAAGTTGTATGATGTTCTATGCAAAATAATTTCGATGTATAATTCTTATTTTCTAGATAAAATTCTTTATTTAAAACGTTTTTATTCCATATTTCTGTTCTTTTCTCTAATATTTTGTTCGCTTTATTCCAAATTTTTTCTGTAACAATAGGAGGAATTATTTCCGGAGTTGCTTTTTCAAGTACCCATTCCTCTTTAGGATTCAATTTTTTCTTATGCGTTTTGTAATCCACAATACTACTCATATTGGCAGTATACCATCCCTTGTATCGATAATTTTTAATCATTTTCTTTAATGTTGCATCACTAAAAATTTTACCTTTTCTAGTATAATATCCATTTTCTGCTAAAATTTCTCCGATTTTTTTGAACCCATATTCTCCTGATGAATATAAATTATATAATAATTTTACAGCAGGAGCTTCTTTTTCATTTATAATCAGTTTACAATCTTTTTTATTATAACCATAAAGCCCTCCCCCACCAACTTTTCGATCCTTAACGCTTCTTTTAATACCAAATTTTACTCTTTCTGATAGTTTACGAACCTCATCTTGGGCCATGCTTGCCATTAAAGTTAATCGAAATTCGCTGTCTGGATAAATCGTATTTATATTATCGGAAATAAAAAAGACAATAACACCATAATTTAATAATAATTGAGTATATTTTATACTATCGATTGTATTACGAGCAAATCTAGAAACCTCTTTTGTTAAAATTAAATCAATTTTTCCTAATCTAGCATCCTCTATCATTTTTAAAAACTGCTCTCTTTTATAAACTTGCGTTCCACTTATCCCCTCATCACTATAACTTGCGACATGCAACCATGAGTTCACATTAGAAATCATATCGTGAAAATATTTCACTTGATTTTCTAACGAATTTAATTGATCATCCTTATCCGTTGAAACTCGCCCATAATCTGCAACTCTTAAATTCATATCATAAATTGTTTTACCGAGCATTAACTCCCTTCTTGCCTGAATTATATCCAATTTTTCAAGTCCTTTCTTTAGGTTTGAAATTCTAATAATAACTTATCAATTTTTTTCCCTAATAAATTTTGCATTTTATTATAAATATCCAAAGATATTATTTTTTTTTCATATAAATCTTTATTGATAGACATTCTTAATTTTAAAATAAGATACTCTTTGGGTAATTTTTTGGTTTTCTCTTTTTCATTTATAAAATCCAAATAAATTCCTCCTCCTATTAAAATTATTAAATTCAAGCAAAAAAAAGAACTTATATAAAATTCTTAATAAATTCTTAATCAAAATAATTTTTATTTAAATTAATTTTAAACAAATTAAAACAAAATAATAGAATATCAAGAATAACTAAAAAGGCTATTGATATTGCATACCCATTATAATAATACGAAAAAATTAAAAAAAGAAGATATCCTACAAAAAAAATAGTATAAAATTTATTTTTATAAATAATTACACTTACTATTGCCAAAAGCAAACTATAAGCCCAAATAAGATCTAAAAAAAATAGCGATGGAAAAAAAGTAAATTTTCCTATAAGAATATAATATAAAAACGAAAGAATAAAAGCGTGTCCAATTTTATATATAAACAAAAATACAGAAAGAACGATTGTTTTTTTTAAATACCAATTTTTATCATTAATGCGAGTAAAAATATTTATTTTTGACACAATCAAATCTTGAATGATTAAATAATATATTAAATAGATTTGAAAAAAAAGTAGAAATAATTTTAATATTAATAATAATATATTGGCTTGATTTAAGCTAATATTTCCATAAAATACATCGAATAAGCTATAAGTTCCATTTTTATATATAAGTCCAATACTACAAATGAGAACAATTTCTAAAAAAAGAAAAAGGATTATTTGCTTCCATTTATTTTTTAAGTTATAAAATGTTTTTTTTATAAAATATTGCATCAGCCCATATCCCTCCTTAAAGCACTTATTACTTGATACAAAATAGTAGCTATAGTTACTAATATGAAAATAAGAAGCAAAGAGTAGTGAACATCCAAAGTAATATTTTCAAATCGAGGATTTAATAAGTAATACCCAAAAAAGAACTTAAAATGCGTTGCAATTTCAAAAGAAATAGGATAAATAACCAAAGATAAGGCAATTAAACAAGCCAAAATGAACGAAAATAAAGGATGAATTAAGTTCCATAAGTAATATAAAATTAGCGAAAGCACAGAACTAATTAGTATAAAACGACAAAAATGGTATATAAAATAAATTAAAATATTAATTCCATTAATAGACATATTAATAGAAAAATCACCTATATATTTAAAAAATAGCGGAATACAATTCATCATAAAAGATAATAAAATAACTATGCCATTAGTAATAAAAATGATTATAGACATTTCAGCAATGTAACTTTTTTTACTTTTATGACGTATAATCACCGAATAATTTTTTTTATATAAATCACAAATATTTAAAGTATTAACAAATAAACACAAAAGTAGTATAGCATTAAACCAAGAACTATTATAAATACTATATATTCCATAAAAAAAACCTGTTTGATTTGCGATATCCATCACACCATAAAAACTATTGATTATTAATATTAAAAAAATTCCCTTAAATTTATAGCTATTAAAACTATTAATTACAAAACTCATTTTATCTTTCAGTTTTCTTATCATTATATTTCTCCAATTTACCATCTTTAAATTTATAAACCTCATCACATAAATACTCTATATCCTCTTTAATATGAGAAGCAATAATAATTGTTTTGCCCTTTTTCTTTTCCTCCCTTAAATAATCTCTAAACTTTTTAGCAGTTTCGTCCTCAATACCATTTAAAGGCTCATCAAAAATAAGAACACTAGGATTTTCCATAATAACTTGAGCAAGACCTAATTTTTGTTTCATTCCTAACGAATACTTTCCATATTTTTTATCTTTTTCGGCATCAATATTAACAATCTTCATAGCGTCTATAATATCGTCATCTGAAATTTTATTTTGAATACTTGCTAATAATTTTAAATTTTCAAAACCTGTTAATTCTGGAATAAAATCAGGAGATTCAATTAAAGCTCTAGTATTTGGAGAAAAATTATTTTTATTATTATAATTCACACCATCAAAAAGTACACTACCCTCACTTGGAAAATAAAATCCACAAATGATTTTTAATAGTACACTTTTTCCTGATCCATTAGGACCAATCAATCCATAAATTTTTCCACTGTTAAAAGTTATTGTAATATTTTTTAGAATATCAATCCCTTTAAAACTTTTTGATAAATTTTTTACCTCAATTTTCATATCATACCTCACTTAATCATTTCACAATCCATAATTGTTTTTTCTTTATTCTTATAACAGCAGTATACAATAAAAGTTGATATAGCTGCATATAAAAATCCAACAATTAAAAATGGTCCAATTCCAAATACATATTTATAGGAATAAATATCATAAATATTTAAAATTGATTGAATTTGAATATGCAAAACTTTATAAAAAATAGTTGTAATCACCGCTTCGTTAATGATTTCAATTCCAATAAAAGTTAAATAAGCCTCTATAATTGCAACTATCAAACTTTTATTTTTTTTAACATAAAGTAATCCTAAATTAGCATAGAAAATACTAAAGAATACTAAATTTAGTAAATAGCTTATAAAAAACAAACCAAAATTTTTTAAGTATATCTCATCAAACGTAGAATAAGAATTTGCTAATGCAAATGAATAATCAAAATTTCCTTTTGATAAAAAACAAGAAATCATAAATACAATAATCATTAAAAAAGGTAAAATCCAAATACATTTATATGCGTTTTTAAAAAGGTGTTTTAAATAATTTGAATAATTATTCCGTAGTAAATAATTTTTTAAATAAGAATTTTTCATTTCTTTTGCTATGCACCATATAGCAGGAATAAGAATAAAAAGTGGTCCAAATCCACATAATATACTTAAAGAACCATCAACTACAATACTAAAAAATATCGTATATGCATCTACTGGAGGTGATTCCCATTCTAAAATAGTACTACAATTTGACTTTACAGAGGGATTTTGTATGCATTCATTTTTTGCATTTGAAAAATATTTTTCAATTTTGTAGCGATTAACTGCATAAGAAATACCTCCACTTAAGGCAATAACTAATAAAATTAAAAAAGAAATAATAATGGCTCGATTTTTCAAATATTTCATAATAAACTCCTAAATTAATAGCAAAGGGAATAATTTATTTTTGCTAATTAAAGCATTCTATCGTCAATATACCAAGAACCAGAATGGCTAGCAGTAGTTACAGCTGACTTTTCTCTACGTAAAAGTAAAGTATATTCATCACCGCTAAATATATTAATTGAATTGCTACCCCATGTTCCAGTTTCATTTTGTTTTACAGTTATAAAACTACTTTTTCCAGAATCACTAGATGTTTGTGCTTTTATATTTACTATAGCAGACGTTAAATTATCAACAGCTCCTGAACTATAATAGTATTGTGGACTATCAATTTCCTTTATATGAGTATAAGCTTCTACAGTATTTCCAAAAGTAGGTAAAGTAATTCCTACTATTGATTGATACCCTTTATTGTAAGCAAAAGAAGCTAATGCTGAAAAAACGCAAGATACAGAAAATGCTAAAATTGTATACTTTAAATATTTCATATAATTATACCACCTCACTTAATACATTCCCTTTGCTATCCTCATAATAACATAGTAAAACAATAAATTTTACTTGTAAAGTCTAAAAAGTCCTTTAAATTGTTCGAAATTACATTTTGCTATAAAAAAAATCCTTAAATTGGATTTTTAGACATAATTTAAGCCATTTTAGTCTCTCTTGCTAAAATTCTAGGTTACAAGAGTTTTCTACAACTTGTAAAAAGGTTTCTGCTCCATGCCCTCCTGCTTTCCAACATTTAATTCGGGCATTTTCAACAGCAATAGATCCACTATCATAGTAATTATCTTTAAATAGATTAATCGTTTGCTCTTGTAAAGAAGCTGCAAGCGTAATAACTTTAAAAGTTGATCCAGGTTCATAAGTCATCCAAATAGGCAAATTTCGGTTAATAACCTCTACAGAAGCTGTTTGGTAATGATTAGGATTAAAATTAGGACGACTTGCCATTGCTAAAATTTCTCCAGTTTTAGGGTTCATTGCCAAAATAAGAGCTTGATCTGGATTATATTTTGTCATAACATTATCGAGTTCATTTTCTATAGAAAGTTGTAAATCGATATCAATAGTTAAATCCACATTAATACCATTTTGGGGTTCTTCATAAATTTCAGTTAAGGAAAGACGATTCCCCTTGCCATCCGAAAAATATTTAATAGCTCCATCTTCTCCTGTTAAATACGCATCATAATTTAACTCAATTCCTGAAAGCCCTTGATTGTCAATTCCAACATACCCTAAAACATGAGATAAAACATTATCATAAGGGTAATATCTTTTGCTTTCTTTTACTAAATATACTCCGTCATAACCTAGATTGTTTATTTGTTCTGCAACATCATAAGAAAGTTGCCTTCCTTCTGGGTGTACTCTTTCAATGGATGTTTTTTTTGCCACATGGCGATACATTTCTTCATAAGATACGTTTAATATTTCGGCAAGTTTTGTAGCAACCTCTTCTTTATTTATAATTTGATTAGGAATTAATACTAATGAGGTAGTGGTTAAGTTCGTTGCTAAAACTTTACCATTACGATCCCTAATTTCTCCCCTATCCGCTGTTATAGGTAATTTACGACTCCACAAAGATTCAGCCAAGGAATTTAATTGATCATATTTAAAGACTTGTATATAAAAGACTCGAAAAACAATGATAAACAAAAGTATAATAACAGCAACTAAAATGAATCTTATACGACTATGAATCGTATTAAAAAACATAAAACAGCACCCCTTTTTATAATTTTATTTTTTTTTGGTGCATTTATTAATAAAAAAATGAAACAACTATTCCTCTATTGTTTCATTTGCTTCTTTAAATAAATCAAAAAAGATTTTAGATATTTCCTTTAGTTCATCAGCTTCGACTATTTTTTCAATCGTTTCATTGCCTTCACTAACGACTAATTTTCCAATCATCTGATTTTGCTCTATTAAATTTTCTTCTTTATCGACCTCAATTAAATAAAGATAAGTGCATTCATTATAAAGAACTAAATTTGCTACAACATAATCGTGATCTTTTCCTTCTTCATCCTCAATTGTTACAATTTTATATTGCTCTATTTTTTCCATTAACGCCCTTTCCTCTCTATAGTATCATTTATAAAATGACTTTCACTTTCATTAAAGAATCCTTCATAACCATTTGAATTTGAATTTTCCATTCTACCAACATAACCTATTTGTTTAGCACCATTATTTTCTAATGCTGCCTTTTTGGCATTGGCATCTAAATCATTTTCAAATATCGTTATCTTTTCACCATTATAAAGATAAACAATCCCTCCAACGGTTCTTACATTTAAAGCATCAAAATAAGTAGGTACACCATTTTTTTCGCTTGCCATATCATATTGATTACTATAAATTATACCTTCCGTTGTAAAAGTATCCCCAAAATCATGATACTCTTCTTTTTCCGGCGTAGGATTTGAAATCAAAATATCTTCTTTACGATTAACTAAATTTTGTTGAGCGATAGCACTTGATTGTTTTTCAGAATCCGAATTTAATAATTTGTTTATATTTTGTGCAAATTCATCATTGCTCGTATTTAAATTTTCCAAAGAAGAATTGCGATTTTCAGAATCTAAATCAAAAACCGCTGTTTTATTTTCATCTATTGAAACACGATAATCTTTTGCAATCTCTTCATCATTTTCTTCGTTAATTTGTAAAGAATTATCCGGAAGAATAGAAGAGGTACGTAAAGCATTCAATCCTAAAATAGAAATTCCTACAACAGCCGTAGAAAGAGCCCCAATTAAAACTTTTTTACGAGTAGCTTCTTTTACATTTTTTACTTTTAAGACATGCTTTTTATCCTTTGGAATTTTATTTAAACTGCTTTTAATTTTTAAATAGGTATCTTCTAAAATATTTGTTTTTTCTTTATTTGTAAATGCGGCATTTAATTTTTCCATTAATACATTAAACACGTTTTTCTTCTCTTCATCAGAATATCTTGAATCTTTTATAAATTCATCGGGATTTAAAGCAGCGGACATAAATACTTTTTCTAACGTACTACCAATAAAAGTAGATTTTAAAGCCACTTTTAGATTAGCAAAAACAGCCAATTTTTTGCCTTTATTAAATGCATATAATTTTTTACGTAGTTTCTTTTCTTCTTCATCTCTTAATGCTAAACCATCATTTTGCTTTAACTTTTCAATTTCTTTATAAATTTTTAAAGTTGTATCCTCTATAGTTTCGACATCAAGATAGCAATCGATAAATTCAAAATCATGCATGGCAGAAAATTCTTTAAGACGTGCTTGATATTTTTTATATTTCATAAAAACGATATTAAAGCGATCCAAATCCTTTTTTAAAATATAAAGTGGCTCTTTATTATAAGAAGCAACAGCTATTACATCTTTCGAATTACCATGTTGTTTTGCTTCACGTACTAAAGAGAACAATCTTTCTTCAGCATATAAAAAATCTTCATAGATATGGGCATACTCTTCTGCCAGGTTTTCTGTTTCTTCTAAAGAGTCAGCATTCGAAATTTCTTTATTGTATTTTTCCATATAAGAATTTAATTTATTTTGATACAAAATCCATCTAGATTTATATTTTGAAGAAATTCGCTTTGTCGTTTTCCTATATTTTACAGCAACCTTTTTTCCCGAAGCTTTTTCAATATTAGCTAAAATACCTTTAATATAAAGAATTTTATCCGTAAGGTTTACAAGGGATTTCAAATATTGTTCATCAATTACAAGTGTTTTTTCCTCTACAACAATTGGTTCATGTTTATCCGTTTGTTCTTTACTAAATAAATGATTAAGCGCATCCAAAGTTTCATTTCCTATATCTTGTAAGCTTTGAGCATCAATAGGTTCATAACCTTCTAAAGAAACCTCACGAATACGATTTGTAGCTTGACCAAGAGTTTCAATACGTTCATAAGCTTCCATCATTTCTTTTGGTCCTTGAAGATTTTTTAAGTTTTCCGTTAATTTTGTAAATTTACGACTTGCCTTTTCTTTATGGTTTGCTAAAGGATTTACAATACGTACAAAATTATCGTTTAATTCATTATACAAAGTTTCTCGTTTATGCATAACTTGTGAATTAAAGAAAATCAATTTTCGAACATCTTCCCATTCGCTTTTGATCTCGGCTTTTTCTACAAAACCAATAACATGATGATAATGCAAAAGATGATTAATAACTGGTACAAGCAATAAAAGAAAATCGTTTTCCTTTTCTAAAGAATTGACTAAATGGCTTCTAAAAGAATCATGTTCAAGAGAATCATAGATAGAGGTATATTCTTGTAAAAGATTTTCTACTTGTAAAACAAACTGATTAAAGTCCGAAATATCCTCCATTTTTAGAGTATTTTTTAGGATACTTTCTTCAAGTGCATTTATTTTCGCTTCGAATTGGTTTAGTCTTTCATTATAATTATCCATGTCCATACTTTTCCACCTCTTTAATATCTTTTATTATACCTTAACTAAAAGAAAACTGCAAATTAATTTCCTAAAATAATTTCTAAAGGAATTGTTTTATCAATAAGACTATCCACCGGAATATTTATACTTACAACTTTACCATATCCATTAAGTTCATAAGGTAAGCCGATTAAATTACAAAAAGTTACAATTTCATTTGTACTCCATCCAATAACATTAGGCATTTTATAATGAACCGAATTGGTTAGTAAAAATACTTTTGAACCAATTAAAACCTCTCTATTTGTTAATGGATATTGATTGATAATATATTTGCCATCGCCAATTACAACGGTATTTACCCCCATTAAACTTAATTTATCAACGGTTGTTACTACCTCACTAGAAATATAATTGGATAAAGTTATAATTTTTGATTTATCTTCATCACTTATAATATCGACGATATTTAAATTTTTAGCGGCTTCTTCTACAATATTATGAACAATATTCGCAACATCTTGTGTCCCACCAACGATTTGTTTGATGGCAATATAAATAACATATTCGGGATTTTCATAAGGAAATACTCCAGCAAAACTTTTTATATAATCATATTCTCCATCTAAATAGCCCCCTTTAGGACTAGCAATTTGAGCAGTACCGGTTTTTCCAATTAATGTAACATTATCTGGAGCAAATAAATGGTTTGTTTTTTCAACTCCATACACAACGTTATACATTAAACTCTTAATCTTATTAATCGTTTCTTTACTAGCCACTTTGGCTATTTCGGTACGTCCATATTCTTTCACAATGTTACCATTTTCATCTACAATCTTTGAAACTAGATAAGGTTTTATCATGACCCCATCATTTACAATCGTACTCAAAGCTTGAAGCATTTGAATAGGTGTTACGGTAATTCCTTGTCCAAAAGAAGCTGTTGCAACCTCACTTTCATATTTAAACGTGATTTTTCCTTCTACCTCATTGGGAAGCTCTATTCCCGTTGTTTTTCCAAAACCTAAAGTATCATAAAAGCTTCTTAAATTATCAGCACCAAGTTCTTTTGATAAAAGAGTGGCTGCCACATTACTAGAACGAGCAAAACCGGTATCAAAATCAATTTCTCCCCAACCTTTTCCATCATTGTAATCACTTATTTTGGTGCCATCACTTAAAGTAATGGATCCAGATTTATAGGTTTTTGTTCCATCGTATTTTCCACTTTCAATCGCATCCATAAAAGAAAATATTTTCATAACAGAACCAGGTTCATATTGATAAGAAACCAAAGGATTTAAATAACTATTTAAATCTTCTCTTGTATTTAAATCAAAATTAGGACTACTAGCACTACCTAAAATTTCTCCTGATTTAGCATTCATTAAGGTAACCGTTGCCCAATCAAATGTATAATTTTTTTCCAATTCTGTTACAGCATTTTCTAATAAATGTTGAATATCAGCATTTAAGGTTAAATATAAATTATTACCACTAATACTTTTTTCTTCTTGATAAGGCGTATTGGGAATTTGATAACCGTATGCATCTTTTTCGTATTCGATATAACCATTTTTTCCTTTTAAAATATCATTAAAATAGAGTTCTAACCCCATCTCTCCATTAATCTCTCCTTCATCGTTTGCTTTTGCATAACCTAAAATATAGGAAGCATAGCGATTATTGGGATAGTATCGTTTCGTTCCACTAATAAAATCAATGCCTGGTAAATCTAAAGCCATGATTTCATTTTTTTTAATTTCGGTAATTCCCCTTTTTAATTCCACTTGGTAGCGATCTTCTTTATTTAAAAGTTCCAAAAGTGTGGATTCCTCTTTTTCTAATATTCCACTTAATTCTCTGGCTGTTTTTTCTTTATCGACTACATGTTGGGGATTATTACTATCTTTCGTACGACTACTCGATAAATAAGCAATTACCGTATAAGAATTTGTATCCAAAGCAAGCTCTTCTCCATTTGCATAGTAAATAGAGCCACGAGAAGCATACGTAACTTTTTTTTCTAAATTTCGATTATTAGCAAACGCAGTCAAATCAATGCCATCAACTTGCTTACTTGTTGCAACATAAACTAATTTAGCACTTATAATGACAAATAAAAAAGAAACAAGTAAAATCGTTAATTTGGTATTAAATTTTATACTATTGTTTCTTTTCATAAAAATTCTCCTTCTAGTGATTATTACTAATTACTTTAACATTATCATAATTATAGTTTAATCCTATCTCTTTTGCAACCTCTTGAATTTTATCTAAAGAAGCAAGTTCATTAATTTGCATACTTAAACTTTCATTTAAATTCTCTTGATTATTAATTTTATTTTTTAATTGCTCCACTTGAATATTTGATTCAGATAAAAGGGCTTTTGTAAAAACATTTGCTACAGGAACCGCTATTAAAAGTAGAAAAATAATAGCATAAATAAATTTTTCTCCTTTCATAATACGATAACTTTTTTTAGTACTTTTTTTCATTTATTTCACCTTTTCTATTATGCGAAGCTTTGCACTCTTGCTTCTTGTATTTTCACTTAATTCTTTTTCTGTTGCTACAATTGGTTTTTTATTTATAAATTTTATGGAAGGCATATATTCATCAGGAATAGTAGGTAGCCCCTTTACCATTTCATCCATTTCACTATACTTTTTAAATACTCTTTTTACAATTCGATCTTCTAAAGAATGGAAGGTTATGATAACAAGACGTCCACCTTTTTTTAATAAGGAAATAGCATCGGGTAATATTTCCTCTAATTTATTTAATTCATTGTTTACCTCAATTCGAATGGCTTGAAAAATTTTTCTTTCAGGGTGTTCTTTATAAAAATAATTTGCTCCAACTGCCTTTTTAATTAAAAGAACCAATTCAGTAGTTGTTTCTATATATTTTTCTTGACGACTCTTCACAATCATTTCCGCAATCGGTTTACTCATTTTTTCTTCACCATAAGAATAAAACAAATCAATCAAATCTTTTTTGTCATATTCGTTAACTACTTGAGCTGCACTAAAATTTTGCGTTCTATTCATACGCATATCAAGAGGTCCATCCTGCATAAAGGAAAATCCTCTTTCTTTTTTATCGATTTGGGGACTAGAGACTCCTAAATCAAATAAAATTCCATCAACCTGATCAACTTGGCAATCTTTTAAGCATTTTTTCATATGAACAAAATCACTATGAAACAATGTGAAATTGGCACCAATTTTTTCAAGTTCTTTTTTTGAATATTGCAAAGCTTCTACATCACAATCAAAAGCATATAAATGTCCTTTTGAAAGTTTTTTTAAAATGTTTTTACTATGTCCAGCATATCCAAGAGTTGCATCCACATAAATTCCATCCTCTTTGATATTTAAGCCATCCAAACTTTCTTTTAACAATACACTATAATGCAACATTTTAAAAATTCCCATCCATAAATAAGTTTTCTGCAATATCAGATAAAGTATCGCTATTCGTTTCCATAAATTGATCCCAAGCAAATTTATCCCATATTTCCACACGATCATTAGCGCCGATTATGACACATTCTTTTGTTAAACCGGCGTAACTAATGAGTGGGGAGGTAAGGCAAGTTCTTCCTTGTCGGTCAAACTCACACTCAGTGGCACCAGAAAAGAGGAATCTTATGATTGTACGGGCATCTTTTTTTGTAAAAGGTAGAGATTTTAATTGTGTTTCTATTCTTTCCCATTCTTTTTTAGGATAAACATACAAACACTTTTCTAATCCTCGTGTTACAATAAATTCTTCTCCCAAGCCGTTCCGAAACTTGGAAGGTAACACAAGTCTTGATTTATCATCAATGTTATGATGATATTCACCCATAAACATTTTTGATCCCCCACTTTCTACCACAATGTACCACTGTCTACCATTATATTACACTTTTTCCTTCCAAATGTAAATAGCTAATTCCGCTTTTTTTTAAAAATTGACATAAAAAAAAGAAGAACAAATTTCTTCTCTTTAAAAATTTTATGCTCTACTTGAATATTTACCATCTTTAGTAGAAATAATAATTTTTTCGCCACTTTCAATAAATAATGGCACCTTTACCACATAACCTGTTTCAAGGGTAGCATCCTTCATCGCATTATTGGTTGTATTTCCTTTAACAGCTGGTTCGGTTTCCGTAACGGTAAATTCTATTTTTTCTGGTAATGTAATGCCAATAATTTCTCCTTCATAAAAATCAATTAAGATTTCTAAATTCTCTTTTAAAAATTTCTTATCGTCTCCTAAAACAGAAGAAGGAATTTCAATTTGTTCATAAGTATTCGTATCCATAAAAACATAATTATCACCACTTGCATATAAATATTGCATTGGAGATTTGGTAATATGAGCACGATCGACTTTTGTTCCTGAATTAAAAGATACCTCGGTAATAGAACCGGTTTTTAAATTTTTAAGTTTCATTTTAACAAAAGCAGCACCTTTACCAGGTTTAACATGCGAAAATTCTTGAATCATACAAGGATAACCATCTACCATAATGGTCATACCATTTTTAATATCATTAACACTGATATTCATAACTTAACCTCCTATTTTCCTAATTTAGTTTCTTTAAATAAAGTTGTCTTATTACATTTTGGACAATATTTATTTATTTCGACTTTATCAGGCGTATTTTTTTTATTTTTTATACTTGGTCTTCTTTGATATCCACATTCTGTACACTTAAGACCAAAAAATACTCTATTAAGATTTTTTGCCATGTAAGATACCTCTCTTTCTTTTAAAACTATATGTATTATATAGTAAATAGTACCATTTTGCAAACAAATTTTTATGGTTCAAATAAATAATCACTCACAGCTTTACTAATATAGCGATTAATGTAAGCAAAAAAATCAGTAGAACCATTATAATGACTTACGTTTGGACTTACAACGACCATACTATATTTAGGATTCTCTTTAGGTGCATACATAGCAAAAGTATTATTAATCGTTTGTTTATCTCCGATTCCATCCATATCGCTATCATAAATGGTTTCACTCGTCCCGGTTTTTCCAACAGCATTATATTTTACATCGACATACCCAGATCCAGTTCCACCATTGATAACTTGATAAAGTCCTGTTTTAATACGATCAAAATATTTTTCTTCTAAAGAAAAGGTACTTAAAATCTCTGGTTGGTTTTCTACTAAAATCGTTCCATCCGAATCAACAATTTTTTTCATTAAAGAAAGGCGATAACGTACTCCATTGTTATAAATGGTATTAATATATTGTAATAAAGCAAGTGGCGTATAGGTATCATACTGTCCAATTGCAAAGTTTAAAAGTAAATCGGGTGCTATTTTAGTTCCCTTTATCCCTGTTTGTTCATTTGGTAAATCAATACCGGTTTTTTCCCCTAATCCAAATTGAGCAAAGGCATTTCGATATAAATTAAATTCCTTTTCTGTTACTTGCATTTTTAAATTTGGTCGATAAGTATACCCTGCTAATTTTATGGCTAGTAAAAACTGATAATAATTAGAACTTGTTTTTAAAGCAGTTATATCATCGATATAGCCAAGACTTTTATAGGAGCATTTTTGTGGAACTAAATACAATTTTACACAGGCATCTTTAATCTTTTTACCCACATCTACCAAATTTTGTTGATAAGCTAAAGCCATACTTGCTCCCTTAACGATACTACCTGCCGTAAAAGATAAATGCACTACATCACTTTCAACATTTTTAAACACATCATTTTTTAAATATTTTAAACCGACTATGGCTTTAATCTTTCCATCGTTAGGACTACCTACAATCACATAGCTTCCCTGATAGTATTCGGTATTTTTTAATTGCTTTCCCTTTTTTATTTCCTCTTTAACAATGCTTTCAATCGCCTGTTGTAAATCGATATCAATGGATAAAACTAAATCTGCACCCCTTTTTCCCGCTTTTACTAAAGAAAGTGTTCCATCCTCCATCACTTTAAAAACATCTTTTTCTCCCTGTAAATAAGAATCATATTGTTTCTCTAAATAACTAATTCCCACTAAATCATTTAAATTATAGCCCAACTGCAAGTATTCCTCTACCTGCTCTTTAGGAATAGTACCAATCGTTCCAAAAATACTTTTTAACGTATTTTGATAAGGATAATCTCTTTTAAAATACATTTCACTTGTAATCCCTTTGATTCTTTCTTCTAAAATGCGCGCATATTCTTCTTCCGTTACATCTTCTTTAATAATTTTAGCATCATAATAGTAGCCTTTATTCATTAAATTATAAATAGAAATAGCTTTTTTATCTGTTGGCGTATACATTTTAATCTGTTCATCCGTAATACGATCTAATTTTAATAAATATAAATCTTGACTATTTAACTTGCGCATTTCATATAAGGCGTACTCTTCTTCGGTAATTAATTTAGATGCTTCTTCTTCATTTGTTAACATCCAAAATTTTTTTAATTCCGTTTTACTTAAATTTTCCTTAACATCTAGAATTTCTGCAAGTTGATAAGCAATAGAGATTTCTTCTTTACTTTGAATTGAATTAACTTTGTGATAAACAATTGTCTTTACTCCCACATTATCGACCAAAACACGTCCTTTCGTATCCAATATTCTTCCTCTAGGAGTAGATAAAGATTGCACATAAATATTGGTTTTTTCTAAATACGATTCCTGATAATATTCTTGACGATTAAAAATTTTTCTATAAAGCATAAAACAGGTAAAAGAAAATAAAAATAAAATAGGAACAATATAAAACTTTTTCATACAATACACCTGTTATTAGTATTCAAAAAAATCATATTTTCATACAATATACTAGGTGGTATTTATGTATAATATAATAGAAAGATATATGGATCATTTAACAAAAGAGCAAGTAGAGTCTTTTGCCAAAAAAAATAATATCAATTTATCGGAAGAAGAACTCGATTTCACTTATCTTTTTGTAAAAAAAAATTGGGCAACGGTAATTGCCAATCCAAATGCTCTAAATTTAGATCGCTATAAAGATAAATTTTCTGAAGAAAACTTAATTAAGATTAAAAAATTATGCAAAGAATATTCTATACGTTATAAAAATTATTTGTAATATTCTATGATTTCTTCTATTAGATTGGGATTTTTATTGCCTGATTTTAAAGATTCAATTTCTTGTTTAAAAGGGGGATATTCTTTTAAAACATAAGGTGTTTCTAATATTTTAGGAACATCTTTTAATTTTTCATGTGTTGCAATAGCATGCAAAGTAGCAAAACCAATCGTTCCTAAACCAATGTTTTCATGGCGATCTTTGTGAGACCCTAAAGGATTTTTACTATCATTTAAATGAATGCAATGAATTTTATCTATCCCAATAAGAGAATCAATTTCTTTTAATAAATCATCAAAAAGCATCATGTTGTATCCCGCATCATTTAAATGGCAAGTATCAATACAAATTCCAATATTTTTACTTTTTACCCCATCTAAAATTGTTTTAATTTCTTCTAAAGTACAACCACATTCGCTTCCTTTACCAGCCATTGTTTCTAAAAGAATCATTGGTTCATCTTCCCTAATAATTTCATTTAAAGCATTAATTATATTTTGTAGTGCCACATTTTTTTCTAAACCAACAGCACTCCCCGGATGCACTACAATATAAGAAATACCTAAAACTTGGCATCTTTTTATTTCTTGTTTTAAAAATTGAATGCTAAATTGCCATTTTAGAATATCTTTTGTATTAGCAAGATTAATAATGTAAGGAGCATGACAAATCACATTTTTAATCGAAATACCTTCTTCTTTCATTAATTCTTTAGCTTTTTTTGTTAAAGTCACATCTATATCTTTTCGAATTGTATTTTGAGGAGCCCCCGTATAAAACATAAAGGCATTTGCTCCATAACTTATAGCTTGTTTAACGCTTCCTAAAAGTTGTTCGTTTGTAAAATTTACATGAGACCCAATTAACATACTTACCTCACCTAATTCAATTATCGCATAAAAGGGCAAAAAAAAGAAGCTATTTTTAGCTTATGAGAATTTTTTAGAGGCTTCATTATTACAGGTTGTCGATGCACTCGTACCATTAGTAGCTTCTTTTCCCGTTGCTCCAGCATCTTTTCCGTCAATAACAAAGCTTCCATTACTAATCCAAAATTTATAAGTTACTTTCTTACCGGTTGAATCTGGAGAAACAAGTACACTACCCGTATATTTATCAGTGCTTCCTTTACTAAATAATCCTTCCTTATATAAATATTGTAAATCAAAGCAAGCGGCTCCCGTTGTAATATCTCCCTCCAATATCGCAGATTGATAAGCATTCTTTGCGGCATTTATTAAAGTATTTCCCTCAATCGCTAAAGCATTTTTTCGAGCTGTATCCATTTGCGAAAGCACACTATTCGTAGCAATTAATATGATAACGGCTAAAATAACAATTACCGCTAATAACTCTACCAATGTAAAACCTTTTTTATTTGCTATTTTCATAAATTTTTTCACTATCCTCTTTTATTATCAATAACATTATACTATATTAAAAATTTAGTTGTCAATGAAAGTTTAAAATTTTTTATGTAAATAAAGATTTAACGATACCAAAAAGCTCCGTAATGCCCTTTGACATAAAATCTTCGACGCGTCCACCTATAAAAACAGCAGCATCTGTAGTGTGATTACTATAATCGTTTTTTTCCTCAAAAACATAAGCCTGTACATCTATTGGATTTCCTTCCTTTACATCCTGTTCAAATTTTTTAATACTTTCTTCGGTCATAGCGGTTTTTTTAGAGACTTTAGCTTCGTAATAGCCACTTTCTAAAGCAATGTATAAACTTACAAACAAAAGAAATAAAAGACCAAGTATTCTAAAAAAAGGATTTTTATCTTTTTTTTTCATTTTAATTTCCTTTCACATATTCATAAAGAGCTTCTGCTAAAATAGTTAAAGTATTATTAACCTCAATAATAGTATTGTATTGTCCCCCTACCTCAATTAAAATAGCATTGGGACTAATATTTTGATTATAAATTCCATTAACTCCACTACCCCCTTTTAGTGAGATGCCCCTCGAAAGAGTTTTATAATGTTCATTTAAATAATCGTTTAAAAATTCGGCCATTTGCTGATTTTTTTCATAATCAGGATGATCTTTTCCTATAACAAACAAAACTTTTGCATATTTTTTATTATTCATTTCCGTTGTGGTCACCTCATAAGACATTGAATCCCTATGCAAATCAATAAAATAATTTAACGTTGGATTTTTTAAAATAGCATCCTCTAATAAAATTTTACTTGCTGCATAGGAGTAAGAATATTTCCAACTATGAATTCTTAAAAGTTCTGCTATATCATTCGTTTCTACCATAGATGGAACTCCCAAATCATTTAAGGATTCTCTTAAAATATACGAAGCCATTAATACACTTGGCGTTATGTTATAGGAAGCATTATTACTTTTCTGATACCCTTCCGTTTGATGGGTATTGTAAATGTATACCTTCGGCTCTTTTACATCATTTGGATACGGATCTTCAATATAATCAGCTTCAATACCACTTACCTTATCACTAGGCTCCTCTTTTAAAGGTTCTATACCAAACGTATATTTAAGAAGAAAATTGGTACTATTTAAATTTAAGATATCGTAAAACAAATTAGAACTTTTTTTTGTATTTAAATTATAATTCACAATAGAATTAATGACATATTCATTATCCAATTTTGCTAAAAATTTATTATATAAAAACCGAAAAACATAAAAAAAAGTAAGCAAAAATATCCCTACACTAAAAATAAGCTTATATTTCCATTTTAATTTTCTTTTTGTTTTTATCCTTTTTTTCATTTCTTATACTCCTTTAGATTAGTATAAAAAATAAAAATGAAAAATTATGTCAAAAAAAATTTATTTTATAAATAAATGATGGATACTACTAGAAATAATATTAGAAGAAGCATCAATGACCTCTTGAATCGTTGTTGTAGTATAATACGTTTTATTCTTTTTTAAAACACAAGGAACACCAATGGATATTACAGGAATACGAAAAGTTTTTTTATTTATTTCTTTGGCAGAATTTAAAGCTACCCCTGGAATAATACCAGTATCATTAATTTCAATTGCTTGGTTTAAATAGGAATTTTCTTTGGTTAATAAAGAATCAACCATTAAAATAATATCGGGTTTTAAATCCTTCACCACCATTTCAATTAATTTAAAGGAACTAATTCCCGTTTTTTCTATAACAGAGGGATTAAATAAAGCAATTTTAGGAATCGTTAAAAAGTCTTGGTATTGATTTGTAGCAATTAATTTATCGGTCGTATTGACTCCTAATGCATCCGCAAGCACATTTTTATTTCCTAAACCAACAACTAAAATCGTTCGACTTTTTTGATATTTCTTTAAAAAAGTTTTTAAAATTCGTTCGACCTCTTTAGCTAAAAGATTTTGTTTTAATATTAAATTGTCGTAAGAAAAAGTAATGATAAAGTAATCACCCTCCTCTTTTTTTAATCGTTTTTTATTTTCTTTAGAAATGAAATAATGACTTGTTTTAAAAAAAGCGTTTTTTTTCTCTTCAACGATTGTTTTTGGTTCTATTTTTTCAACACCTACATCTAAAAAAAGATTTTGCTTCATACTAAAATCACCTATTTTTATTATGAAAATATTTTTTTATTTCATTACATAGAATATATAAAACTTGCAAAATAGTTATTCTTTTGATAGAATTGTTAATGAATTTAGGGAAAGGAGATTTTTATGCCTAATATTAAAAGTTCAAAAAAAGCTGTAAAAGTAATTGCGAAGAAAACCGAAAATAATCATGAACTTAAAGCCAAAGTTAAAAATTTAATTAAAAATACAGATATTGCAATTAAGGCTGGGGATAAAGAAAAAGCATCTTCTTTATATGAAGAGGTTAAAAAATCTATCGATCATGCTGTAAGTAAAGGTTTTATTAAATTAAATACGGCAGCTAGACAAAAATCTAGATTAGCAAATAAAATTAAAGAAATGAAGTAATCTATTCTTGAGTGCTTCATTTTTTAATGTTAAAATGAATATGGTGATTCTATGCAAATAATTAAAAAAGGAATTCCTATTTTTTGTATTCTTTTTATTGGTCTTGTTATCTTAAATGTCAATCAAATTTCGGATTCAATAGCTAGAGCTTTAGAAAAAAATCCTAAAGTTTTTGTAGAAGAAGGTAATGAATATAAAAAAGAGGATGATTTTATTTACGTTCAAAATACAAAAGATTTTGTCCCCTTAAGTTATAATGATTTATTAAATATTTACTATACTATTTTAAATAATGGCTATGAAAATTTTACGTTTTATTGTCCAAGTGAATATAAAGATTGTACAAAAGATGTAGCAGACATTAGTAACAATCCCGAAACTTTATCTTATATTAGCAATTTTGTTCATCCTTTTAATAGCTTTACGGATGATCCAAATAAACCAACAACCACCGAAATTTATGAATCAGGGGAAATAAATATTACGGTGCACTATTTATATACGGAAGAAGAAAAGAAAGTATTAAACCAAAAAGTGGATGAAATTTTAAAAGAAACAACACATGATAACTGGACAGAAGCAGAAAATATAAAAGCAATACATGACTATATTATTAATCATACAAAATATGATACAGATAATTTATATCCAAATGATAATAACAAAGCAACCGGACCACTTTTATATGGATATGCAACTTGTAGTGGATACACAGATGCCATGGCACTGTTTTTAGAAAAAATGGGAATCAAAAATTTTAAAGTCGCTACAAAATTTATTAGTGAAGATACCTCTGGACATATTTGGAATGCCGTTTTTGTAAATAATCGTTGGGTTCATTTAGATTTAACTTGGGACGATCCAGTCGATACCTCAAAAGACCAAAACGATCGCATTGATTATTTGGAATACAATTATTTTTTAATCACAAGTGAACAATTAGAAAAAAAAGATAAAGACGGCGATGTCGTAATAAAGGATCACTTATTTAGCCAACGAATTTATCCAGAATTAAAAAAATAATGTTTTACACATTACTTTTTTTTTGCAAATCAATATACTCTTCTACCTCTTTTATCGTTTTATCAAAATGTTCGTAATCTACAGAAAACCATTGCACATTCATTTGATTCTTAAACCACGTATATTGTCTTTTAGCATATTTTCGAGAATTTTTTTGGCATTCTAAAATTACCTCTTCTAAAGTTTTTTCTCCATCAAAATACGAATAAAATTCTTTATAACCAATTCCTGTCATTAAAGGCTTTGTTTTTAATTTTGCATCATAAAAAGGCTTTATTTCTGCTATTAAAGGATCTACCATCTTTAAAAAACGTTCATTAATTTTTTGATACAAAATATCTCGATTGGTTGTAAGTCCAATAAATAAAGTATCCGGATACAATAAATCATTTTTATTATTTGAAAATTCATCTTGATTTTCTAATTTTTGTAAAATGCGGATTAATCTTTTACGATTTTTTTGATCATACTGTAAATCTTTGTGATAAGCTTCTATTTTCTCTACAAGTTCTTCATTTGTAAGTGCATCATAATTCTTTTTAATTTTTTCTTCACTAAATTTATAATCATACAAAGCAGCTTTCAAATATAACCCTGTTCCTCCAACAAAAATAGGAACTTTACCTTTTGCTTTTATTTCCGCAATTTTTTTTCTGGCATCCTTTTGATAATCGTAGACGGTATACTCTTCCCAAACCTTTTTAATACTTAATAAGTGATGCACAACCCCTTCCATTTCTTCTTGGGTTACTTTAGCTGTTCCAATATCCAGTCCTTCATAAATTTGCATAGAATCAGCATTAATGATCTCCCCATTATAAAGATGAGCAAGTGCAATACTTAATTTTGTTTTCCCAACTCCGGTTGGCCCAACAACTGCTAGAATCAAAAAAATCACCTACTTTTTTAAACTTCTTGTTTGTTCTTCAACATAATCTTCATAAATTTCAGCATCTATGCCATTTTGGTATAATTCTTTTTTAAATTCTTCTGTTAAAGGCATATGATAAAACTTTTTCATTCTTTTTTGATAATAATTCAATTTTTCTTTACATTCAGCTAATTTTCTTCTCATTGAAATAGTATCAATATCTATTAAATTAGGAGAATCTTTTTGATTTACCAAAACCTCCAAATCTTTCAATTCTTGTAAATAATTTTTTTCACTTTCTAAATTTTGTTCAAAAAAGAAATTTTGCATTTTCATATTTTTTATTTGCTTTTTCTCATTTAAATAATTGAATAAGCCTCCTAAAAACAAAGAAAATCCAATTATACTACTAGAAAATAAGGAAAAAACCATAACAAAATCTTTTGTAATTGATCCATTAAGTAAAAGGAAACAAACTACAAGAAAGAAAGGCAAACTACTGAAAATCCATTTTTTATCAACCCCTAAATTTTCGGTTTCTTTATCTATTTGAACTTTATTTTTTTCTATTTCCTCTTCGATAAGTTCAATTTTATTTTCTTGTTTTAAAACCTCTTCTAAATTATCTGTAAGTGGTCTTGTTGTTAAACCTTTATTACTAAAAACACGAGCGCAATTATCAACAACTACATATTTTATATTCATAAAAACCTCCCCTAAAATTTACTATCTTTTGTTTATATTACCCTTTTCGAATTTATTATAGCAAATATATCGGGGTTATGCTATAATTTTTTTGGAGGTATTTATAATGATAAAGGAATTTAAGGAATTTATTTCACGTGGCAACGTTGTTGATTTAGCTGTCGGTGTTATTATCGGAGGTGCTTTTAGTACAATCGTTTCTAGTTTAGTTGATGATATTTTAATGCCTATCATTGGAATGATTCTTGGTGGTATTAATTTTAGTGGTTTATCAATTACTCTTGGAAATGCCCATATTATGTATGGAGCGTTTATTCAAAATGTTATTGATTTTCTAATTGTTGCCTTTTGTGTTTTCCTATTTGTTAAATTCGTAAATGAATTATCTAAAATAGGACATCGTAACAAAAAAGAAGAAAAAGCTGAAGTTGTAGAAACAGAACTTTCCATTTTAAAAGAAATACGTGACGAATTAAAAGTTAAAAAGGCTAAATAAAGGCCTTTTTTTACTTTAAAAATAGAAAATAGAATGAGGAATTTATATGTATGATGTTGTAATTGTAGGTGCTGGTCCTGCTGGATTATTCGCCTCTTATGAACTAGCGATGAAAAGCCATTTAAAAATTTTATTAATTGATAAGGGAAGATACGCAAGCACTAGATCTTGTCCAATGAAAAAAACAGGCGAATGTCATAATTGCCCTACTTGTGCTATCCTATCTGGATTTGGCGGGGCAGGAACCTTTTCAGATGGAAAACTTAATTTTATTCCCAAACTTGGAAAATCAAATTTATTTAAATATCTAGAACAAAGTGAAGCTTACCAGCTAATTGATGATACAGAAGCTATATTTAATAAATTTGGAATGGATTCTGAAATCTATCCTAAAGATATAGAGGAGGCCAAAATTTGGGAAGAAAAAATTGCTCGCGTGGGAGCAAATTTATTAATTATTAAACAAAAACATTTAGGAAGCGATAAACTACCGGAATATATTACGAATTTTACTGAATTTTTAAAAGAGAAAAACGTAGATATGCTTGAAAATACCGAGGTTTTAGATGTAGATGTAAATGAAAAAGATGGAACTTACCATATAGTTTATAAAGAAAAAAAGGAGCAAAAACAAATTGATGCCAAATATGTAATAATTGCTCCAGGTAGAACAGGTGCCAAATGGATGCAAGAACTCGCCGATAAATACCAAATTTCATATACATCGCAAAGTATTGAAATTGGTGTAAGAGTTGAGGTAAGAAAAGAAATTCTTTCGACCATCACAGATGTGATTTATGACCCTACCATATTTATAAAAACCAAGACCTACAATGACGAAATTAGAACCTTTTGTACTAATCCAGGTGGTTATGTTACTAAAGAAAATTATAATGGTTATATTTGTGTCAATGGACATGCTCTAAAAGACATAAAATCTCAAAATTCTAATTTTGCTTTTATATCTAAAGTCAACTTAACAGAACCGGTTACGAATACAAGAGAATATGGTGAATGCATTGCCAAAATTGCTAATACTTTAGGAGCAGGAAAACCTATTGTTCAAACCCTTAGAGATTTAAGAATGGGAAGAAGAAGCAATATGGAACGCATCAAAAAAGGATTTATTGAACCAACCTTAAAAGATGTTGTAGCAGGAGATTTAGCGCTAGTTCTGCCCCATCGTATAATTAAAAATATTATTGAAGGTTTAGATACTCTAAATGAAATTATTCCAGGCGTTAGTAATGGTGAAACTCTTCTCTATGGACCAGAAATTAAATTCTTTAGTAATGAAATTGAAACCGATAATCATATGAAATTAAAAAATCATAATATCTATTTTATTGGAGATGGAGCTGGTAAAGCAGGTAATATCGTAACCGCCGCCGCAACGGGTTTAATTGCTGCTCGAGATATACTAAAGAATAACCAAGAAAGGAAATGAAAATTTTCTTTTTTTATTCCTTCTTTTAGAAAACGTTATTTTAGAAAACAGAGTATGAGTCATTTTCTTTTCACATTGCATTTGATATAATATAGAAAGTGGTAGTATGAATAAGAAGTTAAGTATTCAAGATTTATTTTATATTTTTGTTATAAGTTCCATTTTAGGTTGGTTTGTAGAACTTATATTTCTTTATATTCGTAAAGGAATATTTGTGAATCATTCTTCTTTAGTCTTGGGTCCTTTTTGCTTTGCCTATGGTTTCGGTGGTGCTCTTCTTACTCTACTTTTATATCGTTATGAAAAGCAAAATATTTTTTATATTTTCATCTTATCCTTTATAAGTGGAACGATTCTAGAATATATTATGAGTTTTGGAATGGAACTCGTTATGGGGTTTTGTGCCTGGGATTATTCAAACCTTCCTTTAAATATCAATGGACGTGTTTGTCTTTTATATAGTTTATTTTGGGGTTTTTTAGGAATTTTTTGGATAAAAATCATCTATCCTTTGTTTAATAAGCTGAATCAAAGGCTTCATAATAAATGGGGAAAAATTGGTATGCTTCTTTTAAGTATCTTTTTAATTATTGATACCCTATTAACGATTAGTGCCTTTATAAGAGTAAAACAAAATTTAAAAGGAATCCCTCCTAAAAATCAATATGAAATTTTTTTAGACAATCATTTTGGTTTTAACTATTTAGATAATATGTATAGTCGATTAGAAAAAATCAAGGAGGATGCCCAATGAAAATTTTAGTTCTTAGTTGTTCTACAGGTGGTGGACACAATAGTGCTGCAAAAAACATCATTCAATATTTAAATAACCATCAGATAGAAACGGACTTTCAAGACTATCTTGCTCTTTTTGATAAGAAAAAGAAAAAGATTATTGAACAATTTTACTACAAATCTTTACTAGGAAATGGTAGATTATTTGAAGGAATTTATAAATTAGGAGAACTTTATAATAAAACAAATCTTACCTCCCCAGTTTACTTATTAAACAAATATGGAAAAGAAAAAGTAAAAGAAAAAATTGAAAAAAGAGGATACGATCTATGCCTTTGTACCCATTTATACCCTGCGCTTGCCCTTACCGCCTTAAAAAAAGAACAAGAGATTCATTTTCTTTATGTTGCTACCGATTATAAATGTATTCCTTTTACAAACGAAATAAATGCCGATTATTATGTTATTCCAAATAAAGATTTAGAAAATGATTATTTAAAAATGGGGATAAAAAAAGAAAAACTCCTTCCCTTTGGTATTCCTGTTGAAAAACCTACCTTTAATAAAAATGAATTATGGACCAAATTAAATATAATGTATCCCAAAAATATTTTAGTCATGAGTGGTTCTATGGGATTTGGCCCTATTACAAAATTAATAAAAGAACTATTAAAAAAGATGGATACTAATACAGGACTAATTGTTATCTGTGGCCATAATCAAAAATTGTATAAAAAACTAAAAAATATAAAAGATACACGTTTAAAAGTATTGGGTTATAGTAAAAATGTTTTAGAATATATTTTTGTGTGTAATCTTGTTTTAACCAAACCAGGAGGTTTAACCACCACCGAAATCTCTGTTTTAAATAAACCTTTTATTCATATATTCCCTATTCCTGGTGTTGAAACGTATAATGCAAAATATTTTCAAGAAAACCATTTAGCTTTATTAGAAACCAATAAAAAAAGAATTGCATCTACAACTCTTTTACTTTTAGAAGATAAAAGTTTACAAGAAACTCTTTCCAAAAACTTACAAGAAAAAATACCTGCTAATTCTTTAAAACAATTACATGACTTTATTTTAAAAAATTTTCTATAAAAAATTTTAGTAAATACATCAGATTTAAAAAGCATTATCATTATTTTTTCTTATAGCGATTATTATCCCTCTTATAAAGTTTTTCTAATTTTCGTTCATGGGCTTTTGCTAAAGAAATATGTTGATCATTTACAATACAAATAATAGTAAATAACAGATCAGCAAGTTCATCTTCTAAATCTTTCAAAGTTTCTCCGTCTTTTTTCTTTTTATCGCCATATAAATAATTCATTACTCTAGGTATAAAGAACGACTATTTAGTATAATTTTTGTAGGGAATATTAGTTGTTGAGTGTCTACCAAATCTCTTATAGAGAGGAGGTTTGATAAAGATGAAAACTAAGACTT
>CANRPZ010000002.1 GCA_947632625.1 uncultured Bacilli bacterium
GTTGCTTCTTCCTTCTCCATGTGGTCCACCTTCTGTTGAAACAGCCCCTCTTAAAATATTACTTTTTAAATAAGTTCCTGTTGTTAAAATTAGGGCATCACACTCTATTTTTTCATTATTTGCGAGTATTATTCCTTTGATTTTATTTTCTTCAACAATTAAGTTTTCTACTAATCCTTCTTGAATTGTTAGATTGTTCGTATTTTTTAGCCTTTTTAACATATTTTTAGGGTAAGTTGTTTTATCCGCTTGACAACGCAAAGATTGAACGGCTGGACCTTTTTTGCTATTTAGCATTTTCATTTGGAAATGCGATTCATCCGCAACTTTTCCCATAAGTCCACCTAGTGCATCGATATCACGAACGATAACACCTTTCGCTGTTCCACCAATTGAAGGATTGCAAGGCATATCGGCAATATTTTTTTTATTCATTGTAATAAGTAAAGTTTTTTTACCTAAAAAAGCAGCCATATGAGCAGCTTCACAACCAGCATGACCGCCCCCTACGACAATAATTTCATATTTCATACATTTTCACCTCTATTTGTTAAAAATTGTTTTTATAAAAAATTACGCTCTAGAGTAATTTTTTGACATTTTTACAAAAAAATTACTCCATGTAGTAAATTTTTATTTTCCTAAACAAAAGTTTTTAAATAATTTATCAATTAATTCATCTTCATAAGTTTCCCCAATGAGTAAACCTAAATTATCGAATGCTTCTCTTAAATGAATTTCTAACATATCAACAGGAATATTCTTTTTCATATCTTCTAATAACTTATTCATACTTGTAAGAGATTTTTTTATTAAATCAATTTGGCGTACATTTGAAAGATACGTTAAATCTTTTTCTTTTATTTGATCTAAATGATACATTTCCATAATTTTTTGTTTTAATTCTTCTAATCCATTTAGTTCTTTGGTATTTCCTCTTACAATATGTTCATTTGGTTCTAAAATAAGTTTTTCTTCTAAATCGGTTTTATTTACAAAGATAAGATGTGTTTTTTCTTTTATTTGATCTAAAAGCTCTTTATCTTCGTTAGTTAATTCTTCATTATTGTTTAAAACTAAAATAATTAAGTCCGCGCTTTCTATTATTTGTTTACTTTTATCAACACCGATTTTTTCTACGATATCATTTGTCGCACGAATTCCTGCGGTATCTATTAAATTAATCGAAATTCCATTTAAAGTCATTTTTGCTTCGATAATATCTCTCGTTGTTCCAGAAATATCCGTTACTATGGCTTTTTCTTCATTTAGTAAAGCATTTAAAATACTACTTTTCCCGACATTTGGTCTACCGATTAGTGCAACATCTATTCCAGATTTTATTAATTTTCCAACTTTAGAATTTTTAAGTAAAAGTTCTAAATCTTTTTGGATATCTTCAACTTTTCCTTTTAAATTTTCGTGCGTAATTTCTATGGCATCTTCATATTCTGGATAATCGATATTGACCTCAATATTGGCAATGACATCTAATATTTTATCTCTTAATTCACGAACTAAATTTGTAGTTCTACCACTTACTCCACTTAATGCCATGGAACGTTGTTTTTCACTTTTAGCCTCAATTAAATCACTTACGGACTCTGCTTCTAACAAACTAATACGGCCATTTAAAAAAGCTCTTTTGGTAAATTCTCCAGGTTCTGCAAGTCGACAACCATTTTCTAGTAATAATTCAAGAATTTTATTTGTTGTTGCAATTCCCCCATGACAATTTATTTCTACAATATCTTCGGTTGTAAAAGTTTTAGGAGATAGCATAACGCTTACTAAAACCTCATCTATTTGCTCTTCTTTATCAACAATAAACCCGTAATGAATGGTGTGAGAAGCAACTTTAGTTAAATCACAACCACGAAATATTTTATTCACAATAGAAATTGCGTTTGAACCACTCACACGGATAATAGAAATAGCTCCAACTCCTAAAGATGTTGAAATAGCAGCAATTGTGTCTTCCATAAGCACTCTCTCCTTCGCGGGTATTATATCATATTTTCTTGTAAATAGATTACTTTTTCAATATAATTATTAACAATAACTTTTATATCTAAAAAGACAGTTAAAAACCTACTGGTTTAATTATCAGTAGGTTTTATTATGACATGACGGTTTGGTTCTTCTCCTTCACTTATTGTTGTAACCCCTTTGAAATCTGTTAATACATTGTGAACAATTCTTCTTTCAAAGGAATTCATATTTTCTAATGTTGCTTCTACTTTAGTGCTTCTTACCTCTCTGGCTATTTTTTTGGCCATATACTCTAAATTTTTAATACGCTTTTCTTTATAGTTTTCAACGTCTAAACTTAAGTTGATATGGACATTATAAGCATTTTGTGCTTTTTGTTTAGCAAGAGTTTCAAGAGCTTTTAAGGTTTGTCCATTTTTACCGATTAATATAGCATTATTATCTGCATACATCGTAATAGAAATTTTTCTTTCTCTTATAGAAGATTCAAATTGAACATCTAATCCTAAATTGGTAATGATCTCTTTTAAATACTCTTTTATTTCTTCTACCAAGTCAATTAAGGTAATCGCTTTTATTTTATATGTACTGGATTTAAATAAGCGTCCACTTACCTCTTCATCAATATGATAGACTATCTCACTTTCACTCGCATTTAATTTTTCGGTTGCAAGTTTTATTGCTTCTTCCTTTGTTTTTGCTTCTAATACTACCTCATTCATTTTATTTACCTCTTTTCTTACCTCTATTTCTCATTATTTTAAATAAATAATTTTGAATTACGACAAATCCATTTGTTACCACCCAATATAAAGCAATGGCAGTTGGTAAACTAAAGGATGCAATGGAAATCATTATTATCATAAATTTTAAAGTAAATTGCATTTGACGTTCCATTTCACTATTTCCGCTTTGATTGTTCATAGAATTTTTAAACGAAAAATAAGTAGATAAGATGATCAGTAATAATAAACCAATATAAATATACTTTCCTTGACTTAATCCAACAAGTGGAGTCATACCCAATTTCATTCCAAATAAACTATCTTCAAAAATTGCTGGTACACGGTTGATAGCTTGTAAGAAAGCAAAGAACAAAGGTAATTGAATAAAGGCTATCAAACATCCTGAAACAGGATTAATTTTATATTTTTTATAGACCAGCATCGTCTCTTGACTTTTCATCATCATAGAATCTGTATCCGTTCTACCCGCATATTTTCTTTCAATTTTTTGTATTTCTGGTTGTGCTTTTTTCATATTTTCTGATTGATCCATTGTTTTTTTAGAGAAAGGGAATAATACTAATCGAATTCCTAAACCTATTAACATAACAGATATTCCATAATTATGAAGCAATATTCCTACTTTTAATATTAACCAAGCTATAGGTTTTACAAATATAGATTCCCACAAGCTATGATATTTAATAGAATTAGGTTTAAATTCTTCACAAGCTGGCAAATCTTCTAATTTAGTTGTAAGTTGGTCATTATATTTTACATACACATCATATAAATCTTGCTCTTTCGGTTTACAAAGAATATTATTTTGCAAACTTTGACCTGTTTGTTCATAAGTAACTATATTTTTGTCTTCTTTTAAATAAGTTTTATTTCCACATCCCGTTGTTAAAAACAATATCATTATTACTAACAAACCTATTTTTTTCTTTTTCATATATTATTAATCTCCTTTAATTAAGTTTTCTAATGCTTCTTTCATTTTATTATAAGATGTATTTTTACAAGACCTCTTTATCATTATAATATAATCATTATAATTTTTAAAGTTTTGTTTTATTTCATCAATAATATTTCTTGTTTGTCTTTTTAATTTATTTCTTTCTACCGCATTTCCTACTTTTTTACTAATTGAAATACCAAAATTGGGTGTTTTTTCTTCTTTTTTCTTTGTATACAAAGTAAAATACTCATTTTTTATATATGGACATTCATTAATAATATGATTGAATGCTATTTTTGATTTAATAATTTCCCTTTTTTTCATATTAAGATCCTTTTTCTATATAAGATGGCAAAAAAAACCACATGAAAGTGGTTTATTTAGTAATTAAATTTTTACGACCTTTTTTTCTTCTATTTTTTAGTATTTTCGTTTCTTTACGAGCAAAAAATCCATGTTTTTTTGCTTTTTTTCTTGTATTGGGTTGATAAGTACCTATTTTCATAATTGTCCCTCCTTTAAATAAAGCTTCTTTATTATAATATTTATTTTAAAAAATTGTCAAGAAATAATGACTTATCCACAACATTTTTCTAGTTTTCTTTTCCTTTTTTATAAGAAAATTTCAATTTGTTTTAGCATAATTCACAATATAAACATAGATGTGAATTCTTTTTATTAACAAGTGAATTACTTTTAAAAAAAATTTGTGAATAATGTTGATAAATGTTAAAAAGTTAGATATTATAGGTTAAAACTTATGTGGATAAGCTGTGCATAAGTTGTTAACATAAAATTTATGCTTTTATTTCAAAATGGATTGAGATAAAATTAAATTACATAAAGTAGCAGAGAGTGGGGTGAGGGAATTTGTTAGTTGAAACACAGGATTTATGGAATAATTTTTTAGTAAATATAAAAAATGAAATTAGTTCTGTATCCTATAGTGCATGGTTTAATGATTTAAAATTAATTTCCATAGAGGAAAACTCTTTAGTTGTACAAGTTCCCATGGAAATCCACAAAAAAATTTTAGGAGATACCTATTATTCACTTATTGAAGAAACCTTATTTAAATTAACAGGAATAAATTATGATATTACTTTCTTATTAGAAGAAGAAATTGAACCAAAACCTGAAGAAATAGAAAAAAGTTCTTTAAAAGTGGAGGAAGAAGAAAAGAAAGATGAAATTTGGGTTAGCAATTTAAAGCCTGAATTAAATTTTGATACATTTATCGTAGGAGAAACCAACCAATTAGCTAAAGTAGGGGGAATGGCAGTAGCAGAAGCTCCAGGAAAATTATACAATCCATTATTTATATATGGAAAGAGTGGTATTGGAAAAACGCATTTAATGCAAGCAATTGGAAATTTTATTGCTACTCATACAGATAAAAAGGTTTTGTATACAACCTGCGATATGTTTATGAACGATTATATTGGAATTGTTGGTAAAGAAAAAGGAAAAGAATCTATTGATTATTCAAATAATTTCCGAAATAAATATCGAAATGTAGATGTTCTAATTATCGATGATATTCAGTTTTTAGTAGGAGCCGAGAAATCCCAAGAAGAATTCTTTCATACTTTTCAAGCTCTTCATCAAGCCAATAAACAAATTATTATAAGTTCCGATAAAAGTCCAAATGATTTAAAAAAGATAGAGGAACGTTTAAAAAGTAGATTTTTATTAGGATTATCCGTTAATATTGATCCTCCAGAGTTTGATCTTCGTTGTCGTATTCTAAAGCAAAAATTAAAAGGAATGAGTATTGAAAATATGGTAGAGGATGAGGTAATTGAATTTATTGCTAACAATTGTCAAAACGATGTCCGTTTTTTAGAAGGAACATTAAGAAGACTTATGGCATACACCGCTATGGTTGTTCCAGAAAAAATTGATTTAGCTTTTGCTAATGAAGCATTAAAAGATTACTTAAATGTTAATATTTATTCTGAAAATACAATTGAAAATATCCAACAAGTCGTTGCAGATTACTACCACATTACAGTTGAAGATTTAAAAGGTAAAAAAAGAAGCAATGCTATCGCAATTCCAAGACAAATAGGAATGTATTTATCGAGAATGCTTACGGAAGAAACTTTTCCTAGAATTGGCTTTGAATTTGGTGGAAAAGATCACTCAACTGTAATCCATGCCTATGAAAAAATTAATAAAGATTTAAAAACAAATAAAAAATTACAGCAAGAAATTAATGAAATAAAAAATAAATTATAATATGTGCAAAACTTAAAGAGTTATCCCATATTATTCACATAAAAGAAAGGTTATTCTCTATGAAATTAAAAGAAATAACGTAGTTATAAACTTTATCCACACTATAATAAACATAAAAAAAGAAAGAAGGAAGAAGAAATGAAATTTACAATCGATAAAGCGATTTTATTAGAAAATTTAAATAATGTAATAAAAGGGGTATCTACTAAAAATGTGATACCAATCCTTAATGGAATTAAATTTGAATTAACAAATCAAGGTTTATCTTTAACTGCAAGTGATAGTGAACTTACTATTAATTCTATTATAGATGCTAAAGAAATTAAACATATAGAAAATACAGGAACTACTATTATACAAAGTAAATTCTTAATTGATATTATTAGAAAGTTACCAAATGATATTATTGATTTTGAAATGATAGATAATTTAAAAGTAAGAATTTATACAGAAAATGACCAATTCCAATTGAATTGTTTAGATGCGAATGATTATCCTAATTTAAAGATGGAAGAACATAAAGATCCAATTATCTTAAAAGGGGATATCTTAAAAGGTTTAATTAATCAAACGGTGTTTGCTATTTCAACACAAGAATTAAGACCTCTTTTAACTGGAATTAATATGACAATTGTAGGGGATTCTTTACAATTTATTGCAACGGATTCTTATCGACTTGCTAAAAAGAATATAAAATTAGAAAGTCCAATAGATACTGATGTTAATATAGTTTTGCCAGGAAAAAATGTGATTGAGTTAGAAAAAATTATTGTAGATGATGAAAACGTAGAAATTCATATTTTTAGTAATAAAGTATTATTTAAATACAAAAATATTAAATTTCAAACGAATTTATTATCTGGAACCTATCCGAATACCTCAAACTTAATTCCTACTGAATATGGAATTATTGTAAAAGTAAATAAAGAAGAATTAATTGCAAGTGTGGATCGTTTTTCTTTACTAGCCCAAGGAAAAGATAAAAATATTATCCGTATGCAATTAAGTAATAAATTTATTACTATTAGTTCTTATGCTTCTGAATTAGGAAATGCAAATGGAAAACTTTCTGTCGATACAGATGCAAGTTCTACAATTGATATTTCTTTTAGTTCTAAATATATGTTAGAAGCTTTAAAAACAATTAAAGAAGAGGAAATTTTGCTTTTAATGACCGATGATGTAAAACCTATTGTAATAAAATCTGTAACAGATGAATCTTTGATTCAATTAATATTACCTATTAAAACTTACTAAAAAGTAGGTTTTTTCTTTTTTTGACAATTTTTTCGTTTTCCCTTTGCTACTATAGAAAACAATTTATGAAAGGGAGGTGAAAAAATGGAACAACATTATGAAATTAGTGATAAAACAATTGCTTTATATGGAATGGATAGTAGGACAAGGATATATGAAGAAGATAAAAGTTTTATTATTGATAAACCTGCAACTAGTATTATGGAGGAAAGTTGTTCTTATTTTGGTAGTTCATTAGATGGACGAAAGAAAGGTACAGAGAATTTAATAGGGGTTAGTTATAAAGCTCCCATAATTGTAGAGGAATCAAAGTCTTTAATCTTTTTTCCAACAACAAGTCCTAGATTAGCAAATTGTTCATGGATTCGTAGTGATAAAATTGACCGTTTTTATTATAAAAATAATAATTTAGTTATTGAATTTAAAAATGGGTATCAACTTTTTGTTAAAATGTCTTATGATATGTTAAATAATCAAATTTTAAGGGCCACTCGACTTGAACATGTATTAAATGATCGAAAAAATAAAATTGCTACTAAAATGTAGTGAATTTTTTGTAAAAAATGTTTAAAATAGTCTTAATTTATGTTATAATTTTAATAGGTATAGGAGTACATAAATACCTATTATTTTATTATACAGGCGTAAAAGAGGCTAAATATGCAAATACAGGAATTGAAATTACTAAATTTTAGAAATTATGAAAAGGTACAAGTTGCTTTTCATAAGCATTTAAATATTATTTATGGAAAAAATGGTAGTGGAAAGACAAATCTTGTAGAAGCTATTTATGTTCTTGCCTTATCTAGATCATTTAAACAAAATAGTGATAAAACTTTAATTCGTAATGATACTGATTTAACTAAAATAGAAGGAACTATCTTGAGTAATTATAAAAATGTTTATAAAGTCATTTTAACTCCTGAAGGGAAAAAAGTGAAAATAGATAATAATAAGATTACTAAAATCAGTGATTATATATCAAAAATTAATGTTATTTTATTTAATCCTAGTGATTTAAGAATGATTAAAGATACACCTAGTATAAGAAGAAAATACTTAAATATAGCTATATCGCAATTAAATGTAGAATATTTAAAACAGTTAAATCAATACAATAAACTTATTAAAACGCGTAATATTTATTTAAAGCAGATGTATTTAAATGGAAATTCCTTACAATCTTATTTAGATATTATTACAGAAAAATTAGTTGAGGTAGGTATATCTATTTATACAATTAGAAAAGATTATATTGATTTCATTAATTCTTTTATTCAAGAGATTTATAAAAAAATTACAATGAAAGGGGATTTAAAGGTAATTTATTGTAGTGATTATGCAAATAAATCTAAAGAAGAATTATTAAAATTCTATAAAAAAAATTTAAGTAAAGATTTAGCTTTTGGGAAAACAAACTTTGGTGTTCATCATGATGATTTAGATTTTAAATTGGATAATTTATCTTTAAAAGATTATGGTAGTGAAGGACAACAAAAAAATGCAGTTATTTCTTGGAAATTAAGTGAAATCGAGATTATAAAAAAAGAAAAAAAGGTAACTCCAATACTGATTTTAGATGATTTATTTAGTGAGTTGGATGTTGAAAAAATAGAGAATATTTTTAAATTTATTAATAAAGATATTCAAACGTTTATCACAACTACAGAAATAGAGAAAGTAGAACCTTTATTAAAGGGAGAAGAATTTAAAAAAATATATGTAGAGAATGGCAACTTAAAGGAGATGTAATTATGGATGAGAAAATAACACATTATAATGATGATGATATTCAAGTTTTAGAAGGGCTAGAAGCCGTTCGTAAAAGACCTGGTATGTATATTGGAACTACTAGCGAAAAAGGTCTTCACCATTTAGTTTGGGAAATAGTCGATAATGCTATTGATGAAGCATTAGCTGGATATTGTGATGATATTGAGGTAATTGTTGAAAAAGGAAATATTATTACAGTTAAAGATGATGGTCGTGGTATGCCAACAGGTATTAATAAAAAAACTGGGTTATCCACAATTGAAACTATTTTTACTGTTTTGCATGCTGGTGGTAAATTTGGTGGCGGCGGCTACAAAGTAAGTGGAGGATTACATGGTGTTGGAGCAAGTGTAGTTAATGCTTTATCCACTTGGCTTGAGGTTACTGTTTATCATGATAGTAAAATATACTATCAAAAATTTGAAAATGGGGGACATCCTGTTGAACCATTAAAAGAAATAGGCACGTGTGAAGAGAATCGAACTGGTACTACTGTACGATTTAAAGCAGATCCAGAAATCTTTACGGAGACAACAATTTATAATTATGATACGTTAGCGAAACGTTTACAAGAACTCGCTTTCTTAAATAAAGGAATACGAATTTTATTACGTGATGAACGTGAAGAAGAGAAAAAAGAGGAATTCTTATATAATGGCGGTATTATTGAATACGTTAAAATGCTTAATAAAAATAAAGAGCCTTTACATGAAGAGGTTATTTACGTCGAAGGCGTAGAAGATGATATTGAAATCGAGGTTGCAATGCAATACAACGATTCTTATAATGCGAGCGTTTACTCTTTTACAAACAATATCAATACTTATGAAGGTGGAACTCATGAGGATGGTGTTAAAAGGGCATTAACACGAATTATTAACAATTATGCTAAAAATGCCAAGATTTTAAAAGAGAATGATGAGGCATTAACAGGTGAGGATGTTCGTGAAGGTTTAACAATGATTATCTCTTGTAAGCATCCAAATCCTCAATTTGAAGGGCAAACCAAGACAAAGCTTGGAAATGCAGAGGTAAGAAAAATTGCTGATGATGTTTTTAGTGAAGGATTTGAAAGATTCTTAATGGAGAATCCTGATGAAGCCAAAATTATTATTGATAAAGCGTCAACAGCCGCTAGAGCAAGGCTTGCTGCGAAAAAAGCAAGAGAACTTACAAGACGTAAATCTGCACTTGATACAATTAATACTTTAGGAAAACTTGCAGATTGTACAAGTAAAGATGCTAGTATTTCAGAAATCTTTATCGTCGAGGGAGATAGTGCAGGAGGTTCTGCTAAAAGTGCTCGTATTCCTGCAACACAAGCAATTCTTCCTTTACGTGGTAAGATATTAAATGTTGAAAAAGCAAGACTTGATAGAGCTTTAAGTAATGAAGAGATAAGAACAATGATTACAGCTTTTGGTACAGGTATTGGGGATGAATTTGATATTAGTAAATTAAGATATCATAAAATCATTATTATGACCGATGCCGATGTCGATGGAGACCATATTCGTATCTTGTTATTAACATTGTTCTATCGTTTCTTTAGACCTATCGTTGAAGGTGGTTACGTTTATGCAGCCCAACCTCCGTTATTTAAAGTTGTATACGGAAAAAATATTAAATATGTTCAAACGGAGGAGGATCTTGCTGAATATCGTGAAACACTACCTGCTTCTGCTAAACCAATTGTGCAACGTTTTAAAGGTTTAGGAGAAATGGATGCGGAAGATTTAAGAGATACAACTATGCACATTGAAAATCGTGTTTTAAGAAAGATAACCGTTGAAGATGCTATGCTTGCTGATCAAATATTTACAGATTTAATGGGTGATGATGTTGAACCGCGTAAAAAATATATTGAAGAGCATGGTAGCGAGTTTGATGATTTGGATGTTTAGGAGGTGTAAGGTATGGATAAAATAATTGAAAATAATATAGTTAAAGAAGTAAAAGATTCTTTTGGACGTTATGCAATGAGTGTTATTAAAGCACGTGCATTACCCGATTTAAGGGATGGTTTAAAACCCGTACATCGTCGTATTTTATATTCTATGTATGAATCTGGTTATACTCCTGACAAGCCACACCGTAAAAGTGCTAGAATTGTCGGAGATGTTATGGGTAAATATCATCCTCATGGAGATTCTTCAATTTATGATGCTATGGTCATCATGGCTCAATCATTTAGTTTTCGACATGTATTAGTTGATGGTCACGGAAACTTTGGTAATATGGATGGCGATGGTGCAGCAGCAATGCGTTATACCGAAGCTCGTTTATCTAAACTTTCTCTTGAAATGGTTAGAGATTTAAATAAAAATACAGTTAATTTTTTACCAAACTTTGATGAAACCGAATCTGAACCAGAAATATTACCCAGTCGTTTTCCAAATATTTTAGTAAATGGAACAATGGGTATTGCGGTTGGTATGGCTACGAAAATTCCACCTCATAACTTAGGGGAGGTCATTGATGGTTGTGTTGCTTATATCGACAATCATGATATTGATACTGATGGTTTAATGCAATATATTAAAGGACCAGATTTTCCAACCGGTGCTTCTATTTTAGGTAATGGTGGTATTAAAAAAGCCTATGAAACAGGGAAAGGAACCATTATTATTCGAGGTAAAGCAGACATTGAAGAGGTTAATGGTAAAACAAGAATTGTGGTTACAGAACTCCCTTACCAAGTTAATAAAGCAGAATTCCAATCACGTATTGGGGAGCTTGTTCGTGATAAAATTATTGATGGAATTAGTGAATTACATGAAGAATCTAACTTGGAAAATCCAGTTCGTGTTGTAATTTATTTAAAAAGAGATGCAAATGCCAATGTTATTTTAAATAATTTATATAAATATACACAATTACAAACTCCATATGGTATTAATTTATTAATGATTGATCAAGGAGCACCTAAAGTATTAGGTCTTAAGGATATTATTTCAAAATATATTGATTATCAAAAAGAAATAATAATTCGAAGAACTCAATTTGATTTAGCAAAAGCAGAAGAAAGAGTCCATATTTTAGAAGGTTTAAAAATAGCCCTAGACAATTTAGATGCAGTAATTAAAACGATTCGTGAAAGTGAAACGGATGTAATTGCTAAAGAACAATTAATGTCTAAATTTAATTTGGATGAAATCCAAGCCCAAGCTATTTTGGACATGAGATTACGCCGTTTAACTGGTTTAGAAAGAGAAAAAATTGAAGCTGAACTTGCTGAATTATTAAAATCTATTGATGAATACCATAGTATTTTAGCAAGTGAAGAAAAAGTTTTGGCAATTATTAGAGAGGAATTATTAGAAATTAAAAATAAATATGCAGATGAGAGAAGAACTAATATTGATATGTCTGCTATTGAATTTATAGAAGATGAATCTTTAATTCCAGAAGAAAATATTATTATTGCCCTTACGCACAATGGTTATATTAAGAGAACAACCTCCGATACTTTTAAACTACAAAATCGTGGTGGTGTAGGTATTAAAGGAATGAATACAAATGAAGAAGATTATGTAGAACATTTAGTTAACTTATGCACACATGATTATGTTTTATTCTTCACAAATAAAGGTAAGGTTTATCGTTTAAAAGGTTATGAAATTCCTGAATTTGGTAGACAATCTAAAGGATTACCAATTATCAACTTATTACAAATAGATAAAGAAGAGAAAATTAACTCTGTTTTAAGTATTGAAAGAGAAGACAAAGCTAAATATTTGTTCTTTGCTACAAAACATGGAGTTGTTAAGAAAACAAATATTAGTGAGTTTGATAATATCCGTACTAATGGTAAAATTTCTATAAATTTACGTCCTAGCGATGAACTTATTTCAGTAAAGAAAACTACTGGAAATGACATGATTTTACTTGGCTCTAGCAATGGTCGTATGGTTAAATTTAAGGAAAATGAAATCCGTGTTATGGGTAGAACAGCCAGCGGTGTACGTGGTATTAATTTAGACGGCGGAGAATGTATAGGAGCAGAAATCGTTAACGAAAACGATAATATAATTATTGTTACGAAAAAAGGTTATGGTAAACAAACAAGCGTTAACGATTATCGAGAAACTAGACGTGGTAGTAAAGGAGTAAAAGCCTTAAATATTACTGATAAAAATGGTGCAATGGCTGCCTTTAGTCTATCAAAAGAAAATTCAGATTTAATTATTATTACAAATATAGGAATGGTTATCCGAGTTCCATTAGAGCAAATAAATATGTTAGGAAGAGTTACGCAAGGCGTAAGAGTTATCCACTTGAAGGATAATCAAGAGGTTTCAAATATTAGTTTAGTTGATAAAACTATTGAAAAAAATGATTCAGCGGAAAACGGTGAAATCGAAGAAACTGAAGATTTAGATAGTCATTTATCTAGTGATACAGAAAATACTGAAAATTCAAATGATAATGAATGATGTTTCACGTGGAACATCATTTTTTGTAAACTGTTGTAATGTTTCACGTGGAACTATTGTTTTTTTAAATTTTTTTTGTTATTATCAGATTGTGCAACGAATATATTGTAATCTGGTCAGAATCGGAAGATAGCAGCCATATCAGTCTCTATTCGTGTGCACTTTTTTATTTAGGAGATTTTTATGAATGAAGAGGTAATTATAAAAAAACTTATAGATTTGGCTACAAAAGCTTTTAAAAAAGGGGAAATTCCTGTTGGTGCAATTTTGGTATGCAATCAAAAAATTATTGCTAAAACATATAATTTGAAGGAAAGAAAAAATAATATTATGGGACATGCTGAAATAATAGCTATAAAGAAAGGATCTAAAAAATTAAAAAGATGGAATTTATCAGATTGTAGTCTTTATGTTACTTTAAAACCATGTAATATGTGTATGGAAATTATTAAACAAAGCCGTATTCAAAATGTTTTCTATATGGTAGATCGTTTGGATTATAAACATGATTTTTCAAAAACAAATATAAGACAAATTGGTAGTGAAATAAATATTAAAACTTATAAACAAATGTTATCAAATTTTTTTCAAATTATACGTTAATTATTAGGTTTTTATGTTATAATTGATTTTGTAAGGAGATTCATATGGCAAACGATTATAAAGTACTTTATAGAAAATATCGACCAACAACTTTTGATGAAATCGTTGGTCAAAAGTATTCCATTACAATGCTTAAAAATACTATTATTAATAATAAAATTTCTCATGCATATTTGTTCACTGGCCCGAGAGGAACTGGAAAAACAAGTACTGCTAAAATTTTTGCTAAAACTATTAACTGTGAAAACCCAAAAAATGGTATACCTTGCGGGGAATGTCCAAGTTGTTTAAATAGTAATAGTGCAGATATTATTGAAATTGATGCTGCTTCTAATAATGGTGTAGACAGTATTCGAGAAATTATTAACAATGTAAAAATAGCACCTACTTTTAGTAAATATAAAATTTATATTATTGATGAGGTACATGAGTTATCCTCTTCAGCTTTTAATGCTTTATTATTAACACTTGAAGAACCACCAAGTCATGTTGTTTTTATCTTTGCAACAACGAATATAGAAAAGGTTCCAATCACCATTCTTTCTAGATGTCAACGTTATGATTTTAGAAAATTAACGAATGAAGAATTAACGAGTCATTTACTAAATATTGCTCAAAAAGAAAATATAAAAATTACCGAGGATGCTATTGAGGAAATTGCTTATTTATCGGATGGGGGATGTCGAGATGCCCTTAGTATCTTAAATCAATTGAGTACAAGTAATGAAAATATTGATTTAAATACTGTTTTAAGTAACTATGGTTCAGTATCATCAGTACAAATTAAGAACATTGTAAATGCTTATATGGAAGATAGTTATGAACAATTGAAAAATATTTTTGATAATATTGAAAAATCTTCTATAGATTATAAAGTGTTTTTGAAAAAATTAGTCGATCAGTTTTTTTCAGAAGCAATTACTTGTAAAACCAAAAATAATAATTCAATGTACTTAAAGATAAAGAATACTATATTTGAATTAAATGACTTAATAAACAAAATTAATATCAATGTAGATCCTTTTATGCTTATTTTCTTGGTTTTAATAGAAAATATACAGACTACGGAGAATATTAAAAGTTTGGAAAACAGTGTTGTAAAAGATATTTCTGATAATGCAATACCTAAAAAACAAGTTCAACCTAAAGAAAAAGTAGAGATAGTAACTGAAAAGAAAAATATTACTATAGAAGAGCCAATTATAAATGATGATTTTATAGAAAAATTAAGAGTAGTTAGAATTAATAATTGCTTTGCCAAAGCCGATAAAAACTTGTTAATGTCAAGTAAAGAACGTTGGGAAAGTTTTAATTCAAAAATAGGTAGTACAGATATGATTAAGTCTATAATCATTGATACAAATGTTGTACTTGCTTCAGAAAATATTAACATTATTACGGATGCTCAAGAAAGTATTGTAGACATGTTTAATCATAACTTGCATTCTATTGAAGAAAAATATAAAGAAATAGAAAATGCAACGCTTCATTTTATAGCTCTTACAATTGAAGAGTGGGAAAAATATAAAAAAGATTATGTAAAAAAATTAAAAGAAAAATACATCTATCAAATTATGGAAGAACCTATTATGGAACAAGGTCCAAGCTTGACTGAAGAGGTAAAAGAAAATAATTATGAGGATATTATTTCTATTTTTGATAAAGAAAAAGTAGAAATTAAATAAAAAGAAAGAAGGAATAAATATGAATATGCAAAATTTAATGGCTCAAGCTCAAAAAATGCAAAGAGATATGCAAAAAAAGAAAGAAGAAATCGATAATACCTTATTTACAGGAAAATCCGAATTAGTAGAGGTAGTCATGAATGGTAAAAAAGAGATGGTTTCTATTAAATTTAAAGAAGGAATTTCCCTAGATGATTTAGAAATAATTGAGGATATGATTGTTCTTGCTTGTAAAGAAGCTACACAAAAAGTAGATAAAGAAACAGAAGAAAAAATGGGATCTCTTGCTAGTTTAGGTGGACTTTTCTAAAATGATTTATCCACGAAAATTAGAAGCTATTATAGAGTTTTATAAAAAATTACCGGGAATTGGTGAAAAAAGTGCAGAGAGAATGGCTTTAGCTACTTTAGATTTACCCACAGAAGAAATTGAATTGATAAGCAAAGATTTAGTAGAAGCCAAAAAAACTTTAGTTCCTTGTAAGATTTGTGGACATATCACGGACAAGGAAATATGTGATATCTGTAGTGATAACGGACGCAACAAGAATATTATTTGTGTTTTAGAGGACTATAAAAGTGTTTTTACTTTTGAAAAAACAGGTAATTTTAAAGGAGTCTATCATGTCTTAAATGGTTTAATTTCTCCAACTGAAGGAATAGGGTATGAAGATATTAACATTGCTAGTTTATTAGAAAGAATTAAAGATCTAGAAAAACCTGAATTAATAATTGCTTTAAAATCTAATATTGAAGGTGAAACAACAACTTTATTTATAAAAAAAATATTAGAAGGAAAAAATGTAATTATTTCAAGGCTTTCTTATGGTATCCCAATGGGTGCAGATATCGATTATATGGATACAATTACCTTGGATAAGGCTATTGAAGATAGAAAGCAAATTTCTGATAATATTTAAATTGCTTGTCCCATATATTTAAATAGGTGATTAAAATATGGGAAAAAGAATTCTTGGGTTGATAAAAAAATTCATTTTTGCTTTTTTATTGTTATATGGTTTAAATATTTGTGTAAATACATTAAATGTTTTAATACCTATTAATCTGTTTACTTTAGGCACTGTAACTTTTTTAGGGGTACCAGGGCTTGTATCATTGGTTGTAATGTTCTTTATAACCAAATAAGTAGGTGATTTATTTGATAAAAAATGAAAACATACGAGAGTTAGAAAAAAAATTTAATGAGAATAAACTATCTCATGTTTTTTTAATTGAAACAAATGATTTTCAAGAATCTCTTCTCGATGTTTTAGAATTGTGTAAACGAATTAATTGCTCCTCAAAATATAGTGAAAATTGTGAAAAATGTAATATTTGCCATTTAATTGATACGCAATCTTTGCCTTCTTTAAAAATTATTTTTCCTGATGGTCAATTTATTAGAAAGGAACAAATGGAAGAATTAAAATTAACTTTTTCTTATGTTCCATATATTACAAATTATAATATTTATATTATTAACGAAGCGGAAAAGTTTAATCGTGAATCCGCTAATACGATACTTAAATTTATGGAGGAACCAGAAAAAAATATAATTGGATTTTTAATAACAAACAATAAGGAAAATGTTATAAATACTATCAAAAGTCGATGCGAAATTGTTAAAGCTAGCTATATAAAGGAAAATACAATTAAAAATGAAGAACTAATTTCTTTAGTTAAGGATTATTTAAAAAAAATAGAGGTAGAAAAAAACTTGGGTATTGTTTATAATAAAATTGTTCTAGAAAAAAATTTGGAGAAAAATGATATTATTGCTTTTTTTCATATTCTTTTAGACTTTTATGTAGAAGCTTTAAAAGGAAATAATGAATTAAAAGAATTGGACAAGCTTTCTCAATTAGAATTAATTAAAAGAGTAGATTTAGTAAATCAAATTATAGAGCGCTTAAACTATAATGTAAATATTAACTTACTATTTGATTATTTTGTATTAAGTTTGGAGGAGTAACTATGAATATTTATGGTGTTGTATTTAATGATAAAGGAAAGGTTTATTATTTTAATGCTCACGATTTAAAATTACATAAAAATGTTTATGTGATTGTAGAAACAGAAAAAGGCCAACAATATGGGAAAATAATTGAAAAAATACCAGAAAATAAAGTAAATAAAATGGATAATTATAAAGACATCATAAGAGTTGCTACAAAAGAGGATTATAATAAATATTTAGAAAATTTGAAGGATGCTCAAAAGGCATTAACAAAAGCAAAAGAATTAGCAAAAAATTTAGGGTTGGATATGTACTTTTTATCAGCAAATTTTACTTTTGATAAAAAACAACTTTTATTTAACTTTACGGCTGAAGAAAGGGTTGACTTTCGTGAATTAACTAAAAAACTAGCTGCCATCTATCATACAAGAATTGAATTACACCAAATCGGAGCAAGAGATAAAGCAAGTAGTGTCGGCGGTATTGGTCAGTGTGGAAGAGAGTTATGTTGTTCTTCTTTTTTAAAAACACTAGAATCTGTTTCTATGAACATGGCAAAAAATCAAAATTTGGCATTAACACCCTCTAAAATTAATGGAGCTTGTGGAAGATTATTGTGTTGTTTAGCTTATGAAGATGCAAACTATTTGGAATCTCAAAAAGGGTTACCTTCTGTAGGAGATATTATTACAACTAACAATGTACGTGGAAAAGTTATTTCTGTTGATATATTAAACCGAAAAATACGTTTAGACTGTGGTAATGAAATACAAGAAATGGATTTAAAAAATGAAAGTCATAAATGATTTATTTGATTATGAAAATTATAAAATCGTTCAAGATAATCAAGGCTTTAAATTTTCACTTGATTCTATTTTGCTTGCCGAATTCACAAAGTTAAATAAAGATGATAAAGTTTTAGATTTGTGTACGGGAAATGCTGCTGTACCTTTAATATTATCTTATTATTTCCCAAATTCAATTGTAGGATTTGAAATACAAGAAACTATTTATAACCTTGGTGTAGAAAGCGTAATTTTAAACCATAAAGAAGAACAAATTCAGCTAATAAATGATGATATCAAAAATATAAAAAATTATTTCCCGGGAAATAATTTTGATGTTTTAGTGGCTAATCCACCTTATTTTAAGTTTCAAGAAGATTCTTATATAAATGAGGATAAAAAGAAAGCTATTGCTAGACATGAAATTTTTTTAAATATTGAAAACATATTTCAAATTGCTAAAACTATGTTAAAAAACAATGGTACATTATATTTGGTTCATTTGCCATCTCGTTTGGAAGAAATTTTTAATTGTTGTGAAAAATATAAAATCACTGTCAAAGAATTGCAATTTGTTTACACAAAAGAAACGGAATGTGCTACCATAGTTTTAATTAAATGTGTTAAAAATGCAAGGAAAACATTGAAAGTTAATCCTCCTTTATATGTGAAACGGATGGTAAGTTATAAAAATTGTTTTAGAGGGTGAGGAGAAAAATGAAATTAATTGTTGGACTGGGAAATCCGGGAAAAGAATATAACCAAACAAGGCATAATGTAGGATTTATGATTATTGATTCCTACATTAATGATGATGAATGGCAAAACAAGTTTGATGGTCAAATAAAACTTTTAAAAGTAAAGGATGAAAAGGTTTTATTTTTAAAACCTCTTACATATATGAATAATTCAGGTTTGTCTGTTATTCAGGCTGTGAAATATTATGATATTAAACCAGAAGATATCTTGGTTATTCAAGACGATTTAGATATTTTATTTGGTCATTATAAATTAAAAAAGAATAGTTCTTCTGGAGGCCATAATGGTATAAAATCTATCATATCTGCTTTAAATACTGATTCTTTTAATCGATTAAAGGTTGGTATATCACATGATAGAAATATTGATACGATAGAATATGTATTAAAAAAATTTTCCAAAGAAGAATTAAAAACATTAGAAGAAGGATATCCTTTATATAAAAATATTATTGATTCTTTTATTTCTAATGGAATTGAATATACTATGAATAAGTATCATGATTGAGGCGTGAATTATGAAATGGCTAGCAGAAATATTTCCCACAGAGTGCAATATACGAGTTACTGGACTTACAAAAGAATTAAATGTTCTTTATATTTTAAATACATTTAAAAATGAAGATGGACATTTATTAGTAGTTACAAATTCTTTGTATGAAAGTAACCAGCTATATAGTTTGTTAAGCACGTATACAAGCGATGTGCTTCTTTTTCCAATGGATGATTTTTTATCTTCCGTAGCTTTAGCTATTTCACCTGATTTAAAAATTAAACGTTTGGAAACTTTAAATAAAATTCAAGACAAACGTTATATTGTTATTACGAATTTAATGGGTTATTTAAAATTTTTGCCAGCAATAAAAGAGGGTAATAAAAGAGAACTTACTTTAAAAGTAGATGAAATTATAAAAAGAGAAGAAATTTTGGAGAGGTTAGAACATTATGGATATACTCGAGATACTTTAGTTAGTTCTACTGGAACCTATGCTGTACGAGGTTTTATTTTGGATATTTTTCCTACTTTTTTAGAACATCCTGTTCGTCTAGAATTTTTTGGGGATTCTATAGAATCTATTCGCTTTTTTGATGAAGATACACAACTTTCTTTAGAATCTATAAAAGAGATCACTATCTATCCCTATGATGAGGTTTTGGAAGATGATTCTAACTCTTTATTGGATTATTTAAAGTCTCCATTAGTTTTCTTTTATGATTATCAACAAATAAAGGCTGCTTATCAAAAATTATGTGAAGATATTTTAGAATATAAAAATGCAAATTCCGTTCCTTCTGAAAAAGAATATATGTATAAAATGGAATATCTTAAACCTAAAAATCAGATTTTTATTGATACTATAGAAAACGAGAATAAAAATGGCTATCCAATTAAAAGATATCATGCTTTAGAACTTGAAAATTTTAGATCTAATTTTAATTTATTACAAGAAAAAGTAAATGGATGGCTATTTCAAAAGAAAACTGTACTTTTCTGTTTATCGAAAGAAAGTCAAATTAAACAAATAAAAGAGTTGTTTTCAGCTGCTCATATTGTAAAAGATGATAATATTCTTTTAGGACAAATCAATATAATAAAACAAAAAATCAACCATGGTTTTCTATTTGATTCCTATATTGTAATTTCTGAATATGATATAGAGCAAACTGAAAATCAATCTATTAAATATAAAAATACTTTAAAAATTGGTAAAAAAATAAATGCTTTAGACAATTTAAATTTGGGGGATTATGTTGTACATAGACAACATGGAATAGGAATCTATAATGGTGTAGTAACTTTAAAACAAGGATCTTTAGAAAAAGATTATATTCAGATTAATTATTTAGGCAATGATAAAGTGTATATTCCTGTTGAAAAAATATCCACTATATTTAAATATACGGATAAGGATGGGGCAAAGCCCAAAATTAATAAATTAAATAGTACGGCTTGGGAACTTAAAAAACGTCAAGTGCAAAAGAAAATAAAAGATATTTCTGAAGAATTAATGCGTCTTTATGCAATTCGTCATCAAACGAAAGGAATTTCTTACCTTGATTATCCAATGGAAGAATTGTTTGCAATGGAATTCCCTTATGAAGAAACAAAAGATCAATTAAAAGCAATCGAGGATGTCCAAAGAGATTTAAGAAATCCAGTTCCAATGGATCGTTTACTTTGTGGAGATGTCGGTTTTGGTAAAACAGAGGTAGCTTTTAGAGCAATGTTTAAAACGATTTTAAACAATAAACAGGTACTTTATTTATGTCCTACAACGATATTGTCAAAACAACAATATACCTCGGCTTTACAAAGATTTTCTTCTTATCCAGTTGAAATTGCCTTATTAAATCGCTTTACCTCGAAGAAAGATACGACCCGTATTTTAGATGATTTAAAAAAAGGTAAAATTGATATTTTATTTGGAACACATCGCCTTTTAAGTAATGATGTAATTTGTAAAGATTTGGGGTTACTTGTTGTTGATGAGGAGCAACGTTTCGGGGTAACACATAAAGAAAAAATTAAACAATTCCGAAATGATGTAAATGTTCTTACTTTATCAGCGACTCCGATTCCAAGAACAATGAAAATGGCCATGAGTGGTTTAAGGGATTTATCCATTATTGATACAGCTCCTGTGAATCGTTATCCTGTGCAAACTTATGTGATTGCTGAAAATGATTTAATTGTTAAGGATGCGATTTATAAAGAACTAGCAAGAAATGGTCAAATATTTATTTTATATAATAAAGTAGCATCTATTTTAGAGTTTTCAAATAAATTAAGTAGATTGGTTCCAGAAGCAAAGATATCTTTTGCTCATGGGCAAATGACAAAACAAGAGCTTGATAATATCATGGAATCTTTTGTTGCTCATGAATTTGATATTTTGGTTTGTACAACGATTATTGAAACAGGAATTGACATTCCAAATGCCAATACTTTAATTATTTACGATGCGGATCACTTTGGTTTGAGTCAACTTTATCAAATTAGAGGGCGTGTTGGTAGAAGCGATAAGATTGCTTATGCTTATCTTTTATATGATAACAAAAAGGTCTTAAATGATATTGCTGTTAAACGTTTGCAAACAATTAAAGATTTTACCGAGCTTGGTAGTGGATATCGAATTGCTATGCGTGATTTGTCTCTTCGAGGTGCAGGAGATATTTTAGGAAGCGAACAAGCTGGATTTATTGATACTGTTGGAATTTCTCTTTATACAAAAATGGTTGAAGAAGAGATAAAAAGACTAAACGGCGAAGAAATTGAAGAAGATACTGATAGTAAATCATTAGTTAATGTAAGTACGCATATTAGTGATAGTTATGTTACCGATGAAGATATGAAAATAGAAATTCATCAATTAATTAATGAAATAGAGGATTTACCTTCTTTAAATCGTATAAAAAGCATATTAGAGGATCGTTTCGGTAAGATTACTGAAGATATGGAAATCTATATGTATGAAGAGTGGTTTGAAAAATTAGCTAAAAAATTAGAAATTATAAATGTTAAACAAACTGAAAGGTTAGTAGAAATAGAAATTCCTGAAAAATATTCATCTTTAGTAAAAGGGGATAAGTTATTTTTTGAAGCGTATAATATTAATCCAAGCTTTACTTTTAAATACGTGAATAAAAAAATTATAATTTCACTACTTATTAAAAGAGACGAAAAGCATTTCTTATATTCTTTTGTTCCCTTGTTAGAATTAATTTTAAGGGACATAGAAGAACAATAAAATTTTAAAGTACAGCATCTTTCCTCGCATATTTCCTCTTAAATTATCCAAACTAATTTTGTAGAGGAGTTGTGATACTTTGAAGTCAACTGGTGTTATTCGTAGAATTGATGAACTAGGAAGAATTGTTTTGCCAAAGGAGATACGTCGTCATTTAGGAATTCGAGAGGGAGAAAATTTAGAAATCTTTGTTGAAAATGACCGCGTAATTTTAAAAAAATACTCTAAAATAAAAGATTATCGTGAGACGATTGAGAACATATGTGAACTCATAACGAATGTATATGATATAAATTTACTTGTTACGGATCGTGATCGTGTAATTTATTCTAATCAATTTCCAGAATTTTTAAATGCAGAATTGGATAAAAAGTTACTTGGATATATCCATAATCGTGAAAGTGTAGTAAAAAACGAATTACAAACATATAATTTTAATAAGGAGGAGGTAAATGGCTACTTTTTTATTCAACCAATTATTTCTTCCACAGATTGTTTAGGACTTTTACTTTTATATAGTAAAGAACCTATTAAAGAAGAAACGAATTTATTTTTAAAATTTGTGTCAAATTTAATTGTAAGCAAAGTGGATATTTCTTGAATTTAAGTTTTTTTTATGTTACTATACAGATAATTAATGAGGAAGGAAAGAGTAATATTTCTTGTTTGTGATAAGAGAGTTTACGTTTGGTGAAAGTAAATACAAATGAGGGTATGAACATGGTTCTGGAGTTAAATCGGATAATTCACGTTACGAAAAAAGTGCATGATAAAATCATGAATTAAGGTGGTACCGCGGTTTTTCGCCCTTAGTTTATGATTTTTTTATTTTTTTAGGAGGAATGAAAATGAAAGAAAAATACTATATTTCAACAGCTATTGCTTATACATCTGGAAAACCTCATATAGGAAATACGTATGAGATTGTTCTTGCAGATGCGATTGCTCGTTATAAACGCTTAAAAGGATTTGATGTATATTTTCAAACGGGTACAGATGAACATGGAGAGAAAATTGAATTAAAAGCAAAAGAAGCAGGAGTAACACCAAAAGAGTTTGTGGATAATGTATCCGGCGTTATTAAAAACATCTGGGATATCATGAATACTAGCTATGATCGATTTGTTAGAACTACGGATCCTGATCATGAAAAAATTGTTCAAAAAATATTTAAAAAAATGTATGACAAGGGTGATATTTATCTTGGAGAATATCAAGGACTTTATTGTACCCCTTGTGAATCTTTTTGGACAGAATCTCAACTTGTGGACGGAAAGTGTCCAGATTGTGGTAGGGATGTTGAATTAAAGAAAGAGGAAGCTTATTTTTTTAAATTAAGTAAATACCAAGATAAGTTAATGGATTATATTAATACACATCCTCATTTTATTGAGCCAGAATCTAGAAAAAATGAGATGGTTAATAATTTCTTGAAACCGGGTTTACAAGATTTATGTGTTTCTAGAACCTCTTTTGATTGGGGAATACCTGTTGATTTTGATAGTAAACATGTTGTTTATGTTTGGTTGGATGCACTAACGAATTATATTACCAATATTGGTTATGATCCTGATGGAAGCAGCGAAGAATTTAATAGACTATGGCCAGCCGACTTACACTTGATAGGAAAAGATATTATTCGTTTTCATACGCTTTATTGGCCTTGTTTTCTAATGAGTTTAGATTTACCTTTGCCAAAACAAGTTTTTGGACATCCTTGGCTTATTATGAGTGATGGAAAGATGAGTAAAAGTAGAGGAAATGTTATTTATGCCGATGATTTAGTAAACGAATTTGGTGTCGATGCAGTTCGTTACTATATGTTACATGAAATTCCTTTTTCTAGCGATGGAGTTTTTACAAAAGAGTTATTGATTGAAAGAATCAATGGAGATTTAGTTAATATTTTGGGGAATTTAGTGAATCGTACTATTTCAATGGGTCAAAAATATTTTGAAGGACATATTGAAAATAAAAAAATAAGTGAAGAAATTGATAAAGAACTGTTCGACAAGGTTAAGGAGTTAGAAGAAAAAATAGAAGAAAAGATGAACCATTTAGAAATAGGTGCTGCTATTGATGAAATCTTTGAGGTTTTAAGAAGGTGTAATAAATATATTGATGAAACAACACCTTGGATTCTTGCCAAAGAGGAAGATAAGAAAGACCGCTTGGAGACGGTTTTATATAATTTAGTGGAATCTATTCGTGTATGTGCTGTATTCCTATTTCCTTATTTACCACAAACGAGTGAACGTATTTTAGAACAATTGAATACTAAAGATAAAAATTTAATATTTAATGAAGATGCTACTTATGATTTAAATAAACCAGAAATCTTATTTCAAAGAATCGATATAGAAAATTAGAAAATTTAGGGGAGGTTTTTATGGACTTTGATGAAATTATTTATCGTTATGAAGAACAATTTGTTGAGCTAAATAATAAAAGTATTTTTGATTTTGTTTTTTCTTTTTTAGAAGAACATCATTTGTGTACAAAAGAAAAATTTTTACAAAATCATTCTTTAGAAAATCTAAATCCTTATACTTTATTTGATTCATTAAGGAATTATCTTGCAGAATATCATAAAGAACTTTTAAATTCTTTTTATGATGCTTATAGGAAGAAAAATGGAAATTTAAAGTATTTAATCACTGAAGATATGCGTATGCTAGGTAAAACAACAATCGGTAAATTAAATCGTTCTGTTTTAGAGCAACTTTCGAATCGTCCTTATATTGGTAAAATTTCTTATGAAGATAAAAAAATTCATATTACCCTTATTTCAGGAGAAGAATATTCATTTTTTAGTATTTATGATTATTTTGATAAAAATTCTAGAATGTTACAGTATATAATGAAATATCGTAATCAATTATTTGGACAATGTCATAACGATGCGTGGGACGCTATAATAACATTAAACGATTCAACTTTATTAACAGAATTAATTCCTTATTGTTTTGTTGGAACTTATTATCATTCTATTGTAGAGGATAAAAACGGAATGTATATAGATTTAGCTAATGAAATAGTTTATGATGAGAATGTTCGTTATAATTTATATCAGGCTGAAATTGTGAGCGAAACAAAAAAAGAAGATTTATACCAAAAACTTGAGGATGCAAATGAATATTTTGGGGAATCTCCTTATGCAAGTGCCATATTAATTGCTGTTTATCAACAAACCTTGAAATTGAAAAAAGGTAGGTAAAATTATGTTTTGTGATACGCATTGTCATTTATTTAAAGAATATTATGAAGATATTAATAGTGTTTTAAAAACTGCTTCGTTAAATCAAGTGAGTCGTATGATTAATGCCGGTTGTGACGCCAAGAGTAATCAAGAGGTATTAGAAACTTTAAAATATAATGGAGTTTATGGTGCTTTAGGAATTCATCCGGAAGATGTTTTAAACTATAAAGAGGAAGATATAAAATTTATCGAAGAAAATTTAAAATGTAAAAAAGTAGTTGCAATTGGAGAAATAGGTTTAGATTATCATTATGGAAAAGAAAATCGTGAAGAACAAATAAAACTTTTTGAATGTCAATTAGCCCTAGCCGAAAAATACCATATGCCTGTTGTTGTCCATTCAAGAGAAGCAACTGAAGACACGATAGAACTTTTAAAAAAATACAATGTAAAAGGAGTAATTCATTCTTTTAGTGGCAGTTTAGAAATTGCAAATATTTATATTAAGATGGGTTTTTTACTTGGTATTAATGGTGTTATTACATTCAAAAATTGCCATTTAAAAGATGTCATAAATAAAATTGATGTACATAATCTTGTATTAGAAACCGACTCTCCTTATTTAACACCCGTTCCTTATCGAGGAGAAAAAAATGATCCAAGTCGTATTTTAACGATTGCAGAATTTGTTTCTCAAATAAAAGGAATTTCGTTAGAAGAACTAGCCCTAATTACCAATGAAAATATCAAGAGAACTTTTGACATTTAAAGGCTTTTTTGATACAATAAATATAGCAAAAAAAATAATGCGAGGTGAGATGGAATGCCACAGTTTTTAAACACATTTAAGAAAATTTTTCAAATTACTTTGCTTGTATTATTGGTTATATTTGTTGAATCTAGTAATAATATGAAGGAAACGAAAGTTTTAAATGATAATTATAATAAATCAATTGATCTAGCTACAATGGCATTAAAGTTACAAGAGGATATAAAAAACGATTTATATAGTGCCAAAAGTACTTTTACAGGAGATTTAACAAGTTACTTACCAACATGTCCTTTGTGTAGTGGAAAGCTTGCTTGTTTACCAAAATATAATGTTTTAGATGGTACTGAAACTTATCAAGATATTTCTTATGGTGAGGTTCAAATTGTTGCTTCTAGTAAAAATTTATCTTGTGGTTCAATTGTAAGATTAAATAATACAAAGTTGTCAAAGGACCCAGTATTAGCTATTGTACTTGATCGCGGTGTTTTGGGAAATGACTTGGATTTATTAACATCAGATGCAGGCTATGCTGCTTATGTAGGACGTTCTGTAGTTACATACGATGTATTAAGAAATGGATGGCAATAAGCCATTTTTTAAGTTGGTGATCTTATGGAATTTATAAAAGCTCAAAAAAAATATGGTCAAAATTTTTTAAAAAATGATCAAATTCTTTCTAAAATTGCTACTAGTATTTCGGTAAATGAGAAAGATTTAATTATTGAAATTGGCCCTGGGACTGGAGCTTTAACAAAAAAACTGGTAAAGCATGGATCTTATTTGCTTTGTTACGAAATTGATGAGCGCATGAAACCTTATTTGGATGCTTATGAATCTAAAAAAACAAAAGTACTTTATATGGATTTTTTAGAAAGTAATCTTAAAGAAGATATAAAAAGCATTCCTTATACGAATCTATATGTCATTGCAAATATTCCCTATTATATAACCACTCAAATTCTTACTAAATTAATAAATGAAAAGGTAATTATCCAAAAAATGATTTTATTAGTTCAAAAGGAATTTGGCTTGCGTATTTGTGCAGAAAGTAATCATAAAGAATACAATGCTTTTACTTTGTATGTAGATGCATTTTATGATGCAAAAATTTTGTTTGAGGTAAATAAAACTAACTTTGTTCCATCTCCAAAAGTGGATAGTGTAGTTATTGAACTCTCTTTAAAAGAATCAAATTCCATAGAAGATGTAAGTTTTTACTTGCAATTTGTGCGTGATGCTTTTCATAGTAAAAGGAAAACTTTAAAAAATAATATGAAAAACTATGATTTTGAAAAAATAGGAAAAATTTTAGCAGAAATGGGATATAAAGAACAAGTTCGTGCAGAAGAAATTAGTAAAGAAGATTTTAAAAAGTTAGCAAATAAATATCATCGTTAAATTTAAGACAACTGATAAAAGATTACCTTGAACTTTTATGTATTCTTTTTTATAATGTGTATGTATTTGAGGTATAAAAATGAAAGTAAAAAAGCAGTATTATAAAGATTTAAACTTATTACGATTAATAGCATGTATTGCTATATTTCTATATCATATAAACATTTTAAAAAGTGGCTATTTGGCCGTTTGTGTTTTTTTTGTCTTAAGTGGCTATTTAGCAGTACTTTCGGCTTTTCAAAAGGAGCATTTTTCTATTCGAAATTATTATATTGAACGAATAAAGAAAGTTTATTTTCCTTTAGTAGTTGTCGTTTTTTTAACTATTTTTGTAGTATCTTTTTTTCCATCTATTCATTGGTTAAATTTAAAACCGGAAGCTACCTCTGTTTTATTTGGATATAATAATTTTTGGCAAATAAAGGCGAGTTTAAATTATTTTACTCAAGATATTCAATCTCCATTTATTCATTTTTGGTATATTGCAATTCTTATGCAATTTGAGCTTATTTTTCCTTTTTTCTTTTTATTACTTAAAAAAATAGGAAATAAGTTTAATAAGACAATTTCTTGTGCCGTACCTTTTTTGTTAGGTCTTTTTAGCTTTTTATTTTTCTATTCTACTAGTTTAACGGGTGTTAAAATGATTGCCTATTATAATACGTTTTCGAGAATATTTTCTTTGCTTTTTGGTGTTGGATTAGGCTTTATTCATAAATACTTTGGTCCTCAAATTGTCAACGTTACGCGTAAAAAAGCGCATTATAAAAAGTTTATCTATATCAATTTATTTTTTATGGTCGTATTTTTTGTAGTTTCTCCTGCAAACTCAATTTTTGAACCATTGAATATGTTTATTGTTTCTTATTTAACGTGTAAATTTATTGACTATGCAACATTAAATACTAAAAAACGTTACACAACAACAGAAAAAAGAATAGAAACTTTATCTAAATTTAGTTATGAATTTTATTTATGTCAATATCCGATTATTTTTTTATTTAAAAATGTGTCATTAAATGCGTTTGTTAAAATTGTTTTCATTTTTCTTTTAACAATTCTTATAGCAATACTTATAAAAATAATTTTTGAATTTATAAAGCAACAATATTCGAAAAAGGAAAATACCTTTTTTACTCGTCTTAAAGGTTGTTTTGTTTTGGTATTTTTCTTCTGTGTTGCATTTGGAGCTTATAGGTATTGTGTAGCAAAAGATTATACAAAAGAATTAAAAAATTTAGAACAAGAGCTAGCTCAAAATGAAACAATACTTGCTCAAAAACAAGAAGAATATTTATTAAAACAACAAGAAGAGAACCAAAAATGGGAAGAGGTTTTATCTTCTTTAGAAAATAACCAACAAAATTTAGAAGAAAGTGTAAAAAATTTATCCGTTGTAGGAATAGGTGATTCTGTAATGCTAGGGGCTTTACCAAATTTATATGAAGAATTTCCTAACAGTTATTTTGATGCAAAAATATCTCGCCAAATCATGGAAGCAAAAGATATATTGCTTGATTTAAAAGAAAAAAATCGTCTAGGGGAATCTATTATTATTAATTTAGGGGCAAATGGAAATTGTTCCCTTGACTGTGAAAAAGAAATTTTGGATTTATGCCAAGATAGTGAGGTTTTTTGGCTAACTGTTACAAACGAAGAAAAAGTAAATATTAATAATCATTTGCCAATACTTGCTACTCAATATAAAAATTTGCATATTATTGATTGGAATTATTTATCAAAAGGTCATAAGGATTATTTCTATGCCGATGGAATTCATTTAACAGAGACGGGCAAAAAGGCTTATACACAAACAATTTATGATTATTTATATAATGTTTATTTGAACAAATTTGAAATACGTAAACAAGAAATTTTAAATGAACACGAAAAAGAGGTAAAAAATAAGATTAGTTTTTATGGATCTACACTTTTATTAAATGCCTATAAAAATTTATTAGATGTTTTCCCTAATGCTCGATATGTGTTGGATAAAGATTACCAATTTGAGTCATTAAAGAATACGATTACGAAAGATATAGAAGAGGGAAAAATTACCCATAATGTTGTTCTTGCTTTAGATAAAAATATAAACTTATCTTGGGAAAATTACCAAGAACTTATAAATTTATGTAATCAATATGAACTTTATATTGTTTCAACTGCAGCAGAAATAGATTTAAATTCTTTAGCTAATGACAATGTTCATATTGTAGATTTTTCAAAAATTATAGAAGATAAAAGTTATTATTTGGCTGATCAAGAACATTTAAATGCTTTTGCTAATGAACTGCTTACCAATATGTTAAAGGAATCTTTAAATCAAGAATAATCTAAAATGAACGAAATACATATAATATATTGGTGAAGATGTATGCCTATTAAAAAAGGAGATCTTGTAACAAGAAAAAGTTATAATCATGATACTTTATTTAAAGTGATGAATATTAAGGGAGATGTTTGTTATCTTAAAGGAATAGATGTTCGTTTATATGCAGATAGCAAAACCGATGATTTAAAGATTGCGACTAAAGAAGATCAAGAGCGACTTAAAGATGAAGCCAAGGAAGAAGATGACCTTGATTTTTTAGATCGCAGTGAATATTTTTATCTGCCTGGTAAAATTCTTCATATCGATGGAGATTCAGAATATTTAAAAAGATGTTTGGATTATTATAAAAATCATAATATATTTGCTATTGGTAAAAAAATGAATGAGGTAGAAATTCCATTTAAAATTCGTGATTTGTTAGAAGAGTATAAGCCAGATATTGTCATTATTACGGGACATGATGCATATTATAAAAAGAAAGGGAAACTAGACGATATACATAACTATAAAAATACAGAAAATTTTATTAATGCCGTTAGGGAATGCCGCCGATATGAAAAAAGTCATGAGAAACTAGTTATTATTGCTGGGGCTTGTCAAAGTAATTATGAAGAACTTATAAAAGCAGGGGCAAATTTTGCTTCCAGTCCTAAAAGAATTAATATTCATTGTTTGGATCCAGCTATTATTGCTACAAATATATCATTAACAGAACGAAACAAAGAAATCGATTTAATTTCATTATTAGAAAAAACTAAGTATGGAAAAGATGGCATGGGTGGTATTATTTGTAATGGTCTTATGTATGTTGGCTATCCAAGATAAAGAAGGGGGAAACATGAATTTAGATCTTATAAAGGAAGACGTAAAAAAACATTTAAATGAAAAGGTAGAAATATCTGTTTTTGGATTACGTAATAAAAATTATAAGGTTTATGGCTATATATCTAATATTTATCCTAGTATTTTTACTGTAAATGAAAATGGAGTAGAGAAAAGTTTTACTTACTCTGATATTGCTACAGGAGAAATTAATATCAAGTATTTGTAAAAACTCTTGATAAGTTTAAAAAGATGAATTAAAATATAATTAAGTTACGATAAATAATAAAAACTTTAGAAGGAGTGTAAACATGAAAATTACATCAGTAACAGTTCGTAAATTCGAAAGAGAAGGAAACAGAATGAAAGGTATTGCAACAGTAGTTGTTGATGATGCCTTTGCTATTCATGATATCCGTATTATTGAAGGAGATAATGGCTTATTTATAGCAATGCCTAGTAGAAAGACTGCAACAGGTGAATATAAAGATATTGCTCATCCAATTAATACCGATGTACGTAATATGTTTCAAAGCGCTATTTTAGAAGAATACAATAAAGCAAGTGTAGAAGAATAAAATTGCGTTAAAATAAAATGAAACTACTTTCAATTTCTTTATTGAGAGTAGTTTTTGTTATTGTATTTAAAAACTATAGTATAGAAGGAGAATAATAAATCATGGTTAAAATTATAATTATAGGAGTAATACTTTTTCTTTTGATCGTTATATTGCTTATTTATAATCGCTTGGTTCAATTAAATAATAAAGTAAAAGAAGCTTTTTCGACAATGGATGTTTATTTGAAAAAAAGATGGGATTTGATTCCAAATATTATTGAAACAGTAAAAGGATATGCAAAGCACGAAAAAGAAACTTTAAATGAAGTTGTAAATTTGCGTAACACTACTTATGAGGTAATGAATGCTGATGAAAAAATTAAAACAAATGAACAACTATCAAAAAATATTCAAAAAATTATGGCTTTAGCGGAAAACTATCCGGATTTAAAGGCAGATGCTAGCTTTAAAGACTTAAGTAATCAATTAATTAAAGTTGAAGATGAAATTGCAAATTCAAGAAAATATTACAATGGTACAGTTAGACTTTATAATAATAAAGTTGAAATGTTCCCAAGTAATATTATTGCAAAGGTATTTGGTTATAAATCAAAAAATATGTTTTTGGCAAGTGAAGAAGAAAGAAAAAATATTAATGTTCAATTGTAATGGAGGTAAGAATGAAAAGAGTTATTAAGGGGTTTATCGTTTTTGTTGTTTCTTTATTATTAGTAAGTCCTGTTAATACTCGGGCATTTTCTTCAATAACAGATACAACTTTTTCTACACCTAGTAAACAATATCAATATCGTTCTTACGATTACGTAATTGATAACTATGATATTAATATTTTGGTAAATGAAAACAATACTTTGGATATTACAGAAACTATCACCGCTTATTTTAATGTAGCTAAACATGGAATTTTTAGAACCATACCTTTAAAGAATACTGTTACTAGATTGGATGGTACTACAACGAAGAATAGAGTGCAAATAACTAATTTAAGTGTAGATAATGAATATAAAGTATCAAAAGAACAAGGGAATTATAAAATTCAAATAGGTTCAGAAAATAGTACTGTAATTAAAGAGCAAACTTACAAAATAAAATATACATATAATTTAGGCAAAGATCCTCTTAAGGATAAAGATGAGTTTTATTATAATTTAATTGGTGATGAATGGGATACGGTGATTGGAAATATTACTTTTACAATTACTATGCCAAAAAAATTTGATGCAAGTAAGTTAGGCTTTTCTTCTGGTAAAATGGGCTCAACTGATAATGAGGCCATAAAATATAATGTTACAGGAAATAAAATAATAGGAACATATGATGGAATTCTTAATGCTGGAGAAGCTCTTACCATAAGATGCGAATTAGAAGAAGGCTATTTTGTTAATGCATCTCTTTCTGTTCATGTAACGGATTATATTTATTTTTTGTTTCCTATTCTATTTTTAGGAGTTGCTTTTTTTCTTTGGTATAGATTTGGTCGTGATGATCAAGTAGTAGAAACTATAGAATTTTATCCACCTCAAGGATTAAATAGTTTGGAGGTTGGTTTTTATTATAAAGGAAAAGCAGACAATCAGGACGTTATTTCTCTTTTAATTTATTTAGCAAATAAGGGGTATATAAAAATTACTGAAATGGAAGAAACATCTTCTTTAACTAAAGCAAAAAAATTTAAAATAACTAAATTAAAAGATTATGACGGAGATAATATTAATGAAAAGGCATTTTTAGAAGGTTTATTTTCTTTAAATGATACTTTAACAAAAGAGGTTACATCTGAAGATTTATATGACAATTTCTATATTACTATAAAAAAGATATTATCGAATATAAATAGTAAAGAAAATAAAAATAAAATATTTGAAAAAGGAACTTTTAGTAAATCTTTCGTAATAATTTTAATGATAATTGCAACTTACTTTTTAATAACTATTCCTCCAATACTTGCCTATAGTGACCCATATTTTTTAATTTTTGCATTAACATTTCCAGGAATTGGTTTTACTTTAATGTTTTTCCTTCTATTTAGTTCTAAAAAAACTATTTATGTAAATGGAAAAGAAACAAATTCATTTTTAATCACTAAATTATTTGGTCTTGCTTGGGGCTGTTTATATGGTGGACTACCTTGGGCTTTTATCGTTTTACCTTCTTTACTTTATGATCCATTATATCTTGTTGGCTATTTCGTTGGTATTGGTTGTATTGTAGGAATGGTTGTGTGTATTATTTATTTACCTAAAAGGACTATATATGGAAATGAAATATTAGGAAAATTAAGAGGTTTTAAAAATTTTTTAGAAACAGCAGAAAAGGAAAAACTGGAAGCTATGGTTATGAAAGATCCAACTTATTTTTATAATATTTTACCTTATACTTATGTTTTGGGAGTATCGGATAAGTGGATTAAAAAGTTTGAAACAATTTTTTTACAAGCTCCAAATTGGTATGAATCATCCAATGATTTTAACATAATGGCATTTAAAACGTTTATGAGTTCTGCGATGATATCAGCTCAAAGTGTATCTGCCTCTAGTTATTCAGAAGGTTCCTCTAGTAGCGGCTCTTCTGGTGGTGGCTTTTCTGGAGGAGGATCCGGAGGAGGCGGAGGGGGTTCTTGGTAGTAATAAAGAATTATAGTAATATAAGGGAGGTGAAATTTTGAAAAAAGGATTTAAATTTTTAATAGTTATTGGAATAATGTTATTAACGTTAACGGGATGCACAAAAAGTAAAGCTTATACATTTAAAGTTGATACTGGAGATAAAATAAAGGTCGAACTTAATATAACCGATGGATATGATTTATCTTCTAGTTTACCATTTACGATTTCAAAAGAGGGAAATGAATTAAGTCAGGGAACATTTATAACAATAGACTCCTATGACGAATATGTTAGTGCGGCGAAAACATCTTCTTTAGCAAAAGTTATTGAAGAAAAGTCAAACAATAATATAGAATATATTTTCTATTCTTATAATAGTTCTGAATATAATTATATTATTAAGGTTAAAGATTCTAAAACAGGTATTTTACTTGGGAATCCCCATACCCAAGAAGAAGCAGAAAAATGTTTTAAATTATTAACATTTAGTTTAGAAAAATAGTAAAAGATGATATTTAAGTTTAAATCTAAATATCGCTTTTTTTATGTCTAATATTCTTTAGGTAAAATACTATTATTTCATTAAATTATAGTAATTTTTTCTTAAGTATATTATAATTTTATTATACTTGATTAGATTAATAGAGGTGTTATATGAAAGTATTGAGCCTTACTGAACCATATGCTACGTTAATAAAAGAAAATAAAAAAATTATTGAAACGAGAAGCTGGAAGACAAATTATAGGGGAGAGTTATATATTCATGCCAGTTCTACTAAAATATCAAAAGAGTGGCAAAAAAATAAAGAATTGATGGAATTAATAAAAAATATGCCATTAAATTATGGAAATATTATTTGTAAATGCAATTTAGTTGATTGCGTTTATATGACAAAGGAATATGTAACCAATATGCAAGATAATAATTATCAAGAATATATTTGTGGAGAGTATAAAGAAGGACGATATGCTTGGATTTTAGATAATATATTACCATTAACAATACCTATAAAAGCTAAAGGACAACTAAATATTTGGAATTATTATACTGAATTTGAAATTATGGATTTAATGAATAATATTGAATATGGTTGGGTGGATAAAAATAATAATAAAAATACTTTTAGTTACGAATTATTTTCAAACAATTATATATTACAATCTCCAAAAGAGGTAATAACCAATAAAATTGGCGTGTGTTGGGATCAAGTAGAACTTGAAAGGTATTATTTTAAAGGAAATGACTGGAATATAAAAACTTATTTTATAGTACATTACGATAGTGATAAATGCCCAACGCATACTTTTTTAACTTATGAAAAAGCGGGTAAATTCTACTGGTTTGAACATTCATGGAAAACATTTAAAGGAATCCACGAATATAATTCGGAAAGAGAATTGTTACTGGATGTAAAAAATAAATTTATTAAACATGAATTAAATAATCAATATAAGAAAGAAAATTTAAAATTATATGAATATAAAAAACCAAAGTACCATATTTCCGTACAAGAATTTTACAGCCACTGCGAAAATGGGCTACCTATTAAAAACATTTGAAAATTAGCAGATACCGAAAAAATTTTTAAATAGAGCGATTGTGAGAGATATTTACAACTTTTTTATTAAACGTTGCTGATTTTGTTTTAATATTTCTTCATATTTTTTATCTGAATATGGCTTTAACTTATATATATTTGCATTGTCTCCATTATTTACTTTTGACAAAATAATTAACCTCCTAGGAATTTTGACAAGAGTATCAAAATTAACTTATATGTATAAAAAATACCAATCGTTCGATTGGCTTTCATTTTATATAAATGCTCGAAAAGTTCGAACAGATTTTGTCAATGGAGCGATAACTTTACTTATATTCGAAAAATTATACTCCCAAAGATTGACTAAATCAACTAAATTAATTATAGCATTTATTTAAATTTTATCAACAGTGTTATAGAAAAATATATCTATATATAGTATAATTAGAATAGTTTATAATTTCTATATATTAAAAATAAAGGAGTAATGTAATGAGACGATTATTGAGAATTGGATTTGATATATTTATAACATCATTTACTCCGATAATTACTTGGTTTTTTATTGGAATAATTATTAATAAAGATTTAACAAATGTTTTTACTTTAACTTATCCTATGCAATGTCTTATGGGAATAATTATTTCAATATTTGGTGTAGGATCTAATGTAAGTTCAATTAAAGACAAGAATGAAAATGGTGCAAACAATGGTATTTTTTATGGCACTATAATAAGTATATTTTTATTTGGGTTACTTGCTTTTAATTGTGAATATTATATAAATTTTATGAATATGAATAAAGATATTTATTTAATATTTTGCATATATTCAATTCTACAAATACTATTACAAACTATACTTCATTTAATTTTAACAAAATTATACTATTTGGAATTAAATGAAAAGGCAAATAAGATTTCTTTCGCGTTCAACATTACAAACTTTTTAATTTTAATTAGCACAGCACTTATTACGAAAAATCAAATATTAATTTCAATTATTACTTTATCCATATTAGCAATATTTGATATTGTATTATTTATAAAAAATGTAAGAAAAATAGATTTTAAGCTTAATTTAAAGAATTGTTTTAAGTATGATTCAGTGTCTTGCTCTATAAGTATTATGTTTTTTATAATATACTTGTTTGGGTTTAGTAATTCATTTTCTTTCGGAGAAAAATATATAAATGCTATAACATTTGCCACTTTGATAACTGATATTCAATGGGATATATCAGGTGCTATTAAAACTGTTGCAAAAATAGATATTGTCAAGAAAAAATTTGATTATGATTATCATTTTAAAAATGCAATAAAATTTACATCTTTATTAATTATTTCTATAATATTAATGGGAATTTTATTGTATCCAATATATAATCCTAATATATTTATAGTTTGTATATTTGTCTTACTCCATATCGTTGATTTCATTATGACACCATTTAAAAATATTAAAATGTGTTATTTAGAAATTGAACATTCATCGTTTAAGACTACTATTAATACAATAATTGCATATATTATAAGAATTACAGTTTCTTTATTATCAACTCCATTCTGTACCATAATAGGTCAAATTTGTTCTTCAACATATGAACTTATATATGCTAAAATTAATTATAGTAAACATAAAAGACAATCTAGTTTATAAATTTCTAGTATTGTCTTTTTCTTTGTTTAAATCTCTATCAAAATTATTAATCTTTTCTTGTATGGATTCGGATTGTTTTCTAATATTTTTACAATAGTTATTATATTTACGAAGTTCTTTTATTTTAGGTTGAATATCATTTATTTCAGCAAGGATTTCAGATTGTTTTTCGGTAGTTTTTGCTCTATGGTATCTTTTCCAAAGATTTTCTCTTTTACCCATAAGGTTTCTATATTCTTCATAATTATTTTTAGAAAAGATTTCTAAATCTTCTATTGTTTCAATTTTATTATTAGCCATAAATCTAACTTGTTCAGAAAATTCATCTAACTTTTTTATTTCTTTCCTTATAGAGTAAGGAAGATATTGTTTTGGATGATTCTTTGGAAATACTCCTAGTAAATAACAATAATATAAATATAAGCCATAAATACCTTTATGAACCTTGTTAGTTTTAGAATACTCTTCAAATATAGATTTATGTGACATAGGTTTAAATACAATTTGTCTTGATAAATATAGTCGTTCATTTATTCTCTCTTTTGAATATTCATTACCAAATACTTTTTCAATTCGTACTTTATCGCAATTATCTCTATAAATAGTGATGACATTATTACGAAAATAAGTTTTATATCCTAATAATCTCATTCTATCCATTACTTGTCTAAG
>CANRPZ010000003.1 GCA_947632625.1 uncultured Bacilli bacterium
ATTCTTTTGACTATTATAGTTTATGGGAAGAAATTAACAATGAAAATTTTAATTCCGTGGAATCCCACAGAATTAAAATTGCTGAAGTTCCATATAATAGATTTACTATGACCCCAAATAAATGGCAAAAAAATTTTAATGCTATTGGCATTATTCCAAGTAGTGGAAAATATAGTAAAGGTACTTTTGCTCATCCAGATATTGCTTTTGAATTTGCCAGTTGGCTATCACCCGAATTTAAATTATATTTAATAACTGAATTTGAAAGATTAAAAACGAATGAAGCTTATCAATATAAAGTTGAGTGGAATGCTACTAGACTTTTATCAAAAGTTAATTATGTAGTTCATACAGATGCAATTAAGAAATGCATAGTTCCAACTTTATCTGAAAAACAAAAACAGTTAGTTTATGCAGAAGAAGCTGATGTATTAAATGTTGCATTATTTGGAATGACCGCAAAAGAATGGCGAGAAAATAATCCGGAACTTGCAGAAAATGGAAATTTAAGAGATTATACAGATTTACTTCATTTAGTAATTTTAAATAATTTACAAAACACAAATGCAGAATTAATTGAAGAAAAAGTCCCTCAAAGAGAAAGACTTATTAGATTAAACAATTCAGCAAGAAGACAAATGGAAGCATTAAAAGATAATAAAAGTCTTAAAGATTTAGAATTATTACAAAAGCAAGTTAATAAGAATAAGTTGATTGAACAATAAAAAAATTATATAATTAAGTTGGTAAAAGAATGTTGAAAATTTCCTCATATATACCTCATTTTATTAAAAAATGAGGAAAAATACCTTGCAATTTCCTCAATATCAATATTATATGAGTAAAATTGTGAGAAAAATGAAAGGTGGTTTTGGTATGAATAAAGAAATATTACAACAAATAAAACGAGAGTATCACTTATTAAGCTTAAATGAGTCATTAGATAAAATAGAGAATTGTTATAAAGAATCTTACATTCTTGAAAAAATTATTAATAAATATGGTAAGGGATTAATTGAGGAAACCAACAACTTATGGTTCTGGTTTTTAGATGTTTCCATAAGTCAATACGAAAAGATATTTAGAAAAACATTAGAAAAAACGGATAAAGATAGAATGGTGTCTGTATATTTAGACCTTGAAAATTCTCAAAGAATACTTGTCATTTCTTTAGAAGAACAAGTGGCTTTTGAAACTAAAAATAAAGTAATAAGAGGTAAAAGAACAATAGAGGATGCCGAGGATCGTTATTTTAATACAAGATTTGAATATTTTAATTTATGTATTCATGAAGGACAAGAGATAGCGATAAAAACAATATTACATGAAGAAGATTGTCGACTTGAGGAAGCTAAAAAAATTAGAAATGAAAAGATAAAAAAGCTAAATGACGTATTGAAATATCATTTAATTTCCAAAGATGAATATGAAAAAGAAAGACAACTTGTTTTATCAAAAAAATAAGTAAAAATATTAAAAGAGAAAAGGATGGATTTAATTATGGAAAGACCTATCACAACTTTATTTATGTTAGAATCTTTGGATGGTAAAATTAATAGCGGTAATAATGATGCATTAGATGCAGATAAAGATTGGTGCAAAATAGATGGAGTAAAAGAAGGATTACCACAATATTATGATATTGAAGCGACCACAGATATTTATTCCTTAAACACAGGACGTGTTATGGCTAAAATTGGTGTTAATGAAAGAAAAGAATTTCATGAAAAAATAGACATAAGATTTATAATTATAGATAATAAGCCTCATTTAAATGAAAATGGAATTAATTATTTATGCTATTGGGTAGAAAAATTAATTTTGGTAACCACTAATAAAAATCATATTGCCTTTTCATTAAAAGAAAAATATGAGAATTTAGATATAATTTATTACAATAACTTGGATTTAAAAAAATTATTATTTGATATAAAAGAAAAATATAACGCTGAAAGAATTACAATTCAATCTGGTGGAAATTTAAATGGTTTATTTTTAAGAGAAAATTTAATCGATTATGTTAATATAGTAATTGCTCCTTTATTAGTTGGAGGGCATGATACATCAACTTTGATTGATGGAGAAGCAATAAGTAAAGTTGAAGATTTAAACAAATTAAGAGCATTAGAATTGATTGAATGTAATAAACTAAATAATTCGTATATTCAGTTAATTTATAAAGTAAAAAAATAAGGTATTCTATAAATATAGCAAGAGAAATTATGAAATTATATAATCAATTTTTTAGTAGTTTTAAAAATGCCAAGTAAGAACGTAGGATTATGATAAAATTTTTAAGGCAAATCATAACATGTTCTTAATTCTTAGAGGTTGATTAAATAAAAAAGTAAAGCAAGATTATAAGATTGTTTAATTATAAGAATGATAGTATACTTTATTTAGTAAAATAAAAAATAAAGAAAGGAAAGTAATCGATTTTAAGATTACTAAAACATACCATGGACAAAAAAGAATTATTAAATACTTTAAATCAATTGTTAGAAAAAGTAGATGAATTAGGGAGGGGACTTTGACTTACCCCAAAAAGAAAAAAGAATACAAGAATTAGAACAAAAAGTTAATGATGAAAATTTTTGGCAAAACGTTGAAGAATCGACCAGCGTGAATCAAGAATTAACAGCTTTAAAAAAAGAAAGAGATTTTTTTATACAAACGAAAAAAAGTTTGGAAGAAGATATAGAACTTATTGATATTATAGAAGAACATGAACTTGAAAACTTAAAAAAAGAAATAGACGTTTTAGAACAAGAAATAAAAAATCTAGAAATCAATTGTTTGTTAAGTAAAGAATTTGACCAATTAAACTGTTATCTAGAAATTCATCCTGGCGCTGGTGGAACAGAGTCTTGTGATTGGGCAAGTATGCTAGCTCGTATGTATACAAGATTTTGTGAAAGCAATCATTATAATTACGAAATTATAGAAAGTCAAAAAGGTGAAGAAGCGGGGCTTAAAAGTTTTACTATGTATATAAAAGGATTATATGCTTATGGTTATTTAAAAAATGAAAAAGGAATTCATAGATTGGTACGTATTTCTCCTTTTGATTCAAATAAAAGACGTCATACCTCTTTTGCATCTGTTTTAGTAACCCCTGAATATAAACATACCATTTCGGTGGACATTAAAGAAAGTGATTTAAAAATAGATGTTTATCACTCAAGTGGAGCTGGTGGTCAAAGTGTAAACACATCAAATTCAGCTGTTAGAATTACCCACTTACCAACCAAAATTGTTGTGACTTGTCAAAATGAACGAAGCCAAATGCAAAATAAAGAGCAAGCTATGAAAATGTTAAGAAATAAACTTTATGAATTAGAATTACAAAAACAAGAACAACAACAAAATAATTTAAAAGGAACAATCCAAAATATTGAGTTTGGTAATCAAATTCGTAGTTATGTTTTAGAACCTTATAAATTAATAAAGGATCATCGTAGTGGCTATGAAACTAGCGATGTTTTAAAAGTACTAGACGGTGATTTATTGCCAATTTTAGAATCCGTTTTAAAAAATAAAAAAGAATAAATTGCATTTTTCATTATTTCGTTTTACAATAAGACAAATCTAGGTGGTAATATGAAAAACACATTAGAATTTATAAGAAAAATATTAGAAAAAAATTCAACAATTGTCTTGGGACTTTCTGGAGGTCCTGATTCAATGTGTCTTTTTAACATTCTTTTAAAATTTAAAGAAGAATATAATTTAAAAATTATTTGTGCTCATGTAAATCACAACGTAAGAAAAGAAAGTAAAGAAGAAGAAGAATTTGTCAAAAAAATTGTTTTAAAAAATAATTGCTTATTTGAAACCACAAAATTAAATCTTAATCATAAAAATTTTGAAGCCAATGCCAGAAAAGAAAGATATGCCTTTTTTAATGAAATGGTAAAAAAATATCAAGCAAAATATTTAATGACGGCTCATCATGGCGATGATTTGGTAGAGACAATTTTAATGCATATGACTAGAGGAAGCCATTTTTATGGATATTGTGGATTTAAAAAAATTACTCATTTTGATAATTTTTCTTTAGTAAGACCCCTAATATATCTAACCAAAGAGGATATTTTAAACTATTGCAAAGAAAATAAAATTTCTTATTGCCTTGATAAAACAAATGATAGCGATGTACACACAAGAAATCGATATCGAAAAGTTATTTTGCCATTTTTAAAAAAAGAAAATAAAAATGTTCATTTAAAATATTTGCAATTTAGTGAAGAAATTGAAACTATAGAGGATTATTTACAAAAAAAGACATTAGATGCCTTGACGAAAATTAGGAGTTTTGATAAAGTAAATTTGCACGAATTAAATAAGCTTGAACCGCTTATAAAAAAACGTGTCCTTGAGTATATATTAAAAGAAGAGTACCAAAACGATATTATACTTATAACGAATAAACATATTAAAGCGATAATTGCTCTATGCACATCAAATAAAGCCAATACTAGTATCGATTTACCTCTTCAAAAAAAGGCTATAAAAGAATACAACCTACTATACTTTAGTAATAAAAAAAATCCAAAAAGAGAAGAATATATATTAGAAGATGAAATAATATTAAATGAACACGAAAAAATTATAAAAGTAAAAGATTCTGATATTTTGAAAAGTAATTATTTAATAAGATTAAATTCTCAAGAAATTTCTCTTCCCTTAAAAGTCCGATTTAAAAAAGATCAAGATAGGATGGCAGTAAAAAATTTAAAAGGACATAAAAAATTGAAAGATATTTTTATAGATGAAAAAGTACCTTTAAGTAAGAGAAATCAATATCCTATAGTAGTAGATAATAAAAACACGATTCTTTGGGTACCAGGTTTAAAAAAATCAAAGTTTGATAAAAATAAAGATGAATTTTATGATATAATATATAAGTATGTAATTGATAAGGAGGATTATAATGAAAAATAATAACAATACAATTAAAAACTTATTCCCTTATTTGGTATTAATAGTAGTTATCTTTTTTGTATTAACTGTATTAAACTTTGGGGGGACAATAAATCATAGTTTAACAACTGGAGAACTTTTAAGTGAATTAGAAAAAAGTAACGTTACAGAAATTACAATTACACCTAAAAGTAATGATTCTGTATATTATATTGAAGGAAAATTAGCAAACTATAAAGAAAAAGAAAGCTTTTCTGCTAAAGTTGTCGAAGAGGATTTAACAGAAATAACCAATTATGCTAAAGAACATGATTTAGAGGTTTATGAAACCAATAAAGATCCAGGTTCTATATCTTTAATTTATATAATTGTGAATTTCTTACCTTTAGTCCTTATTATTGGAGCTTCTTACATTTTAATTACGAAAATGGCTGGAAGCAATAAAAATTCTATGGACTTTGGAAGAAGCCGTGCTAGACTATCTGAAGATGGTGGTTCAACTAAATTTAGTGATGTAGCAGGACTTAAAGAAGAAAAAGAAGAGGTTGCTGAACTAATTGATTTCTTAAAAAATCCTAAAAAATTCCAAAAGTTAGGAGCAAGAATTCCGAAAGGTGTTTTATTAGTTGGTCCTCCAGGAACAGGTAAAACTTTACTTGCAAAAGCAGTTGCAGGAGAAGCCAATGTACCTTTCTATTACATTAGTGGATCTGATTTTGTGGAATTATTTGTCGGTGTTGGTGCAAGTCGTGTAAGAGATATGTTTAAAGAAGCCAAAAAGAATGCACCATGTCTAATCTTTATAGATGAAATTGATGCCGTAGGTCGTCAACGTGGAGCAGGTCTTGGTGGAGGTCACGATGAACGTGAACAAACATTAAACCAATTGCTTACTGAAATGGATGGATTTGGAGCGAATGAAGGAATTATTATTATTGCTGCAACCAATAGACCGGATGTTTTAGACCCAGCTCTATTGAGACCAGGAAGATTTGATAGACAAGTTACTGTTAATTTACCAGATACAAAAGAACGTGAAGCAATTTTAAAAGTTCATGCTAAAAATAAAATTCTTGATAAATCAGTAAGTTTAGAAAATGTTAGTGCTAGAACTCCAGGCTTTAGTGGTGCTGATCTTGAAAACTTACTTAACGAAGCCGCTTTACTTGCTGTAAGAAAAGATGAAGAAGCCATTACAATGGATGATATTGATGAAGCAACGGATCGTGTATTAATGGGTCCAGCCAAAACAAGTCGTAAAATAACAGATAAAGAAAAGAAACTTGTAAGTATTCATGAATCTGGTCATGCAGTTATAGGTATTAAATTAGAAGATGCCAACGAGGTTCATAAAATAACGATTATTCCACGTGGTATGGCTGGTGGTTATACGATGATGCTTCCAAAAGAAGAAAAAATATCTGTTATGACCGAAAAAGAATTACTCGCAACAATTACTGGTTTACTTGGTGGTCGTGCTGCTGAAGAATTATTTTTAGGAGAAATAACAACTGGAGCAAGCGATGATTTTAAAAAGGCTACCAATATAGCACGTAGTATGGTTTCTGAATATGGTATGAGTGAACTTGGTCCAATGCAATACGAACAAAAAAGCGAAGGTGTCTTTTTAGGTAGAGATTATAATAAAACGAAAAATTATTCTGATCAAGTTGCTTTAGAAATTGATAGAGAGGTTCGTAAAATTATTGAAAACTGTTATAAAGATGCTAAAAGAATTTTAAGTGAAAATGAAGATTTAGTAATGACATTAAGTAAAGCTTTAATTGAAAAGGAAACGTTAACTAAAGAAGAAATTGAATCACTTGTAACCACTGGTAAAATAGAAGAGAATTTAGAACCTTTGAAAGAAGATGAACCTTCCTTACTAAAATTAAGAGAAATTGCTAAAGCTAATAAAATTAAAGGTTATACAAAAATGACCAAAGAAGAATTAGAAGAAGCTATTAAAGATTTAGATAGTTTAAAATAATCTAAATCTTTTTTTCTGATTTAATTGCAAAAGTAAAAAGAGTTTAGTATAATTAAATTAACATAGGAGGAAAAAGAATTATGAAGAAAAGAAATAGAATCCTCCCAACCGAAACTAGCTTCGGGGGGGGGGTTATTAGAAAGTAATAATAAACCAACGGAGCTACAAAGGTATAAGAAAAATACAAAGCAAAAGAAAATTTTAATTGGAGCAATAGTATTATTTATATTAATCATTGGCGGTATAAAACTATATCGCACTTTTGCATTGTATAAAGAAGAAAAATCCTTTAATGTATTAAAAGGAATAGTACCGGATTTTGTCGGAGGAGATGTAATACTCGCATTCACTGTAAATAATAAGGAAACAAATCACTTATCTTTCCCAAATAAAGGAGAAGGATATAAAGTAGATAAAGTAACTTGTGAGAATGATGTAAAAGCAGATTGGAATAACAATTCTTGGAGTCTAGAAATAAAGGATAGTAACAAACAAAGAAAAATAAAATGTACAATTAATTTTAATAAGTATCAAGAAAGTATATTAAATGAAGCAGACCCAGTATTAAAAGAAGGATTAGTAGCAGTAAAAGTTGATAAAGATACAGGTGCAGTAACCAAAGCAGATACAACAAAACAATGGTATAGCTATGAGAATCAAGAATGGGCAAATGCGGTAATACTAACAAATGGTAAAACAGCAGATAACTACCAAGATAATGACCCGATACCAGAGGCAGATATCGAAAGTTATTTTGTATGGATACCAAAATATAAATATCAAATATTCGATATGGGAAATTATACAACGAGAGAAGAAGATAGTAGTTATCAAGATAATGAACAAGCTATAGAAATAAAATTTGGCTTAACGAATACTATAGACGATGAGGAAGAATGCATTGCTCCACCAAGTGGAGAGAATGGTACTTGTGCTGTAAATAAATGGATGACGCATCCAGCGTTTACTGCTTTTGATACAAACGGAATCTGGGTTGGAAAGTTTAAGACAGGATACAAAGGAGCAAATAGTAAAACCGAAGCTGAACAAGATGGAGATGCATCTAAAATCATCATAAAACCAAATGAATATAGTTGGAGAGGTATAACTATAGGAATAATGTATCAAAATAGTTTAAATTATAATAAAGATTTAAATAGTCATATGTTAAAAAATACCGAATGGGGAGCAGTAGCTTATTTAGCCAACTCTATTTATGGACGATGTGACAAAAATACAAAGGAGTGTAGTGAAATACATGTCAATAATAATTCTGATTTTTTAACAGGTTATGCCGCAAAGCACAAATTTACAATAGGTTTTACTAGTACAAATGAGTCTTGTACAGAGCACTCTGATGCTTGTAATGAATATGGAGGATCAAGCAAAGGGCAAGACGGAACTTATAACTATCAATATTTTAGTCCAAAAAGTGTTAAGGCAAGTACCACAAATAATTACACTGGTATTTATGATATGAGTGGAGGTTCATGGGAATACGTAATGGGTGTGATGGTGGATGCAAATGATAATCCAATATATTTAAATAGTGAGTTAAGTGCAGATGATTTAAAAGACGAGAGATATTATGATGACTATAAAAATGGTGTCGAATTCCAATATACAAGTCGAATATTAGGAGATGCAACAGGAGAGATGGGACCATTTATTCAAGAACAATATACGGGAACAACAACTACTGCAGTAGAACAAACTAGAACAATTAGTGGATGGTATCATGATGAAGGTTGGTTTGTCTTGACTGGCAGTCCTTGGTTCCTGCGTGGTGGCGTTTACGATCACGGGTTTGAGGGCGGTGTTTTCACTTTCGTTCGCGGCGCAGGTGAGGCGTACGCGTACCGTGCTTTTCGCCTTGCTCTTGCCTTTTAGTTCAATCAATTAATCCAAACTTTATAAATACTCATATACTATAAAGAGGTGTATTATGAGTAAACTTAAAGTATATGTTTATGCCATTTGTAAAAATGAAAGTAAATTTGTTAAAGATTATATTGCTAGCATGAGTGAAGCAGATGGCATTTATGTATTGGATACTGGTTCACAAGATGATACTGTAAAATTACTAAAAAAATATAAAAATGTTCATGTAAAAGAAGAAAAAATAGAGCCTTTTCGTTTTGACGTTGCTAGAAATAAATCTTTAGAAATGGTTCCTAAAGATGCGGATATTTGTGTTTGTACAGATTTTGATGAGGTCTTTCAAAAAGGATGGCGAAAGAAATTAGAAGAGGTTTGGGTAAAAGAAAATCCAACTCGTGTAGAATATTTATATAACTGGAGTTTTAATGAATATGGAAAACCAGCTACAACCTTTTATATGTCTAAAATTCATAAAAGAGATGCTTATATTTGGCATCATCCCGTTCATGAGGTTTTAAAATGTTTAATTCCTAATGAAAAAAGTGTAATTGCTGAAGGCATAGTTTTAAATCATCATCAAGATTTTAAAAAACCAAGAACAAGTTATTTATCACTTTTGGAATTAAGTGTAAAAGAGGAACCTGAAGATGATCGAAATATGCATTATTTAGGCCGTGAATATATGTATTATCAAAAATGGAATGAAGCTATTGATACATTAATTCGTCATTTAAATCTAAAAAGTAGTACTTGGAAAGATGAAAGAGCGGCTTCTATGCGATTTATTGCTCGATCTTATATGGGATTAAAAAGACCATTAGAAGCTAAAATGTGGTATTTACAAGCCATAAAAGAAGCTCCTTATTTAAGAGAAGCTTATGTTGAACTTGCAGAAATTTATTATAATGAGCAAGAATATGATAATAGTTATTACTATTTAACGGAAGCTAATAAAATAAAAACGAAACCAATTAGCTATATTAATGAAGATTTTTGTTGGAATGCTTATTTTTATGATTTATATAGTGTTGTTTGTTATTATACAAAACATTATGAAGAGGCCATTATAAATGTTAAAAAAGCTATTGAGTTAGACCCTAATAATGAAAGATTAAAAACCAATTTACAAATAATGGAAAAAAAATAGTCTGATTTTTATCAGGCTATTAATTTGGCATGTACAACTAATCTTTCCGTATAATTTGTACAAGTTGATAATGTTAAGATTTTATCCCCAGGTTTTACCTCAATATTAAAATCTTCTATGCTTCTTTCTTTAATTAAACTTACAAAATCATTAAAATCTTCATCAGTTTCAAAATAATTTTGTAGATAATCGGTAGTTTTGGGAACTTTATAAATAGAAAAAATCTGATACTTATGACTTTCGTAAATTGTGTCAAAGGTAATAATTAAATTTTCTGTATTGCTATACCAACTTTTCTTAAGAGCATTCGATAATGTTCCGAACATAACACTACTATAGTACATAGTATGACCAAATATTATTGTATTATCATCCATTTCATAATCATTATTTCGATAATCCATAAAAATCCAACCGTTTTTATCCTCTTCATTATAAAGATTATGTTTTAAATAATACTCATTATCTTTGGCTTGGACAACAGGATAGTCAATATTTGTGTCGTTTACTTTAAGCCATCCCACTACATCTGGATTTATAGATAAAATAGATGCAATATAATTATTTTTAATTTCTCGTTGGGGATCAATTTCGTCTATTAAAGCAGGTGGCGTTTGATTATCTCGAATCGTTTCCCGAATATTTTCTTGAATTTCATTAACCTCTTGTAGTGATTTATAATTTGTAATAACAATATATAAAATAATTCCGGAAACGAGTATGACTAAAATTGAACCAATAATTTTTAATGTATTCATCATGATTTGAATGAAAAGATTATTATTTAAGTATTCTTTGGAATAGACTAGTTCAATTTTGATTTTATTTTTGCGAATTTTTTTATTTAATTTTTTTAAATATTCAATCGATTTACTATCTTTAATATTAGAATAGATTAAGATTTTAATATTGCGCAAGCGATTATCACATAAAATTTCTAGAATAGTTTCTAAATCTTGTTTGTTATAAACATCCAAATGAATTGTTTTTAAATATTTGTTAATATTACAAAAAGCTAAAAAGTCATCTTTGTCATCTTCATCTAATAAAGTATCAATATGAACATTCATTTTATAAAATATTTTAGAATAACTTGTTAAATTATTGCTTTGCATAAAATGACTAAGGTAAAATAGCTCGGTTCTCGATTCAGAATGAATGCCCTTTTTATCTAACATTTCAATCATATAGGATGGAATATGTTCGGCTTCTATGTAGTTAATATTTTTATTTTCTAGAATTTTTTCATATAACTCATAGGATAGGGGAGCATTTTCTCTTATACATACCGCTGTAATATAAGGATTTTTTCTTAATAAATCTAATATGAAGATTGCAAGTTCATTATTTTCAAATGTAACTCGATACACTTTTTTTTCTTGGCATATTTCATTAATAAATAAAGAAACTAGCTTTTCATTATCTAATATATAGTTTGGCGTAAAAATAAGTTCACTATCATTAATTATATTAGTGTTTGATAAATTTGGTTTAACCGAAGGGGCATTTTTATATGCAAAAATAAGGGAATCATTGTAAATACTAATTTGAATTTTTTGCATAAGTTCACCACCTTTTTTTACTCTTATGATACTATAATAACACAAATTTACACTTTTTTATAAAAAAATGTAGCATTTAGGTATTTTTATGTTATAATTAAGACATAATAAAAGTAAAGTAGAAAGAGGTAAGAAAAAAATGAAAAGAGTTTTAGGCTTAATCGTTTTAGCAATGATGGTAGTTTTACCAATGAAAGTAAACGCTGCTTTAGATTTTTCAGGATTTACCTGTGATGATAAAGTTACAGCAGCAGATGGAAGTGTCACAAAGACATGTTATATTACAGGAAAGGCAACAAATGGTAGTTCAATTTCAACATTTACTGGAACTTTGACATTACAAAATATGTCAATTAAAACAGTAACAGCAAGTTCTCCTTGGACAAATGAATCAAGTGGAACAAGTTTGAGATTTACATCACAAACACCTGTATCAAGTTCAAGTTTTACAATTGCAACTATAGTTTTTAGTGTTGATAATACGGCAGAAAAATGTGCTGTACAATTGATTCCATGCTATGATGAAAGTGGAAACTTTGGTTGCGGTAATGCTGTTGAGGTTACAGAAGAACAATTTTGTAAAGTAGTAGATGGTACTTATTATGGTAAAGATGGAAGCGTTGTTACTGCTGATGTTTATAACGCACAATGTGTAACAAATCCACAAACTGGTAATTTTGTACCTTATGTAGTAATCATTGCTGGAATTGCTTTAGCTGTAGGTGTATTCGTAATTTCAAGAAAAAATACAAAATTATATAGAATATAGTTACAAAAAAATCTATTCTGATTAAGAAATAATTTAAAAGAAAGTTCTAAACAACTTTCTTTTTTCATAGTTTTAAATAGAATAATTGGAAAGGATAGTAAAAAAATGGAAAAAAGTGAAATTATAAAATCGATTGCGACGCGTGGCAATGGAGAAATTTATTTAGGAGTAGTAGGGGCGGTAAGATGTGGTAAAAGTACTTTTATTAAACGTTTTATTGAAAATTTAGTAGTACCTAATATAGAGGATGAGTACGAAAAAAGAAAATGTTTGGATGAAATACCACAAAGTGCTGAAGGAAAAGCTATTATGACTACCGAACCTAAATTTGTTCCTTCTAGTGGAGCAACCATTAAAGTAGATGAATTTGAAACTAAAATTAAATTAGTAGATTGTGTTGGATATGTCATTAAAGGCGCAACAGGACATATTGATGAAGATGGTAACCCAAGGATGGTAAAAACACCATGGTTTGAAGAGTCAGTACCTTTTTACGAAGCTGCAGAAATTGGTACGGAAAAAGTCATCAAAGATCATGCTACAATTGGTATTGTTATGACCTCTGATGGAACTTTTGGCGAAATTCCTCGCGAAAATTATTTAGAGGCTGAAGAAAAAATTATTGGAGAATTACAAGAATTAGGAAAACCTTTTATTGTTATTTTAAATACCAAAAATAAAGAGAGTGGTAGTGCAATAACTTTATCAAATGAACTTAGAAATACTTATAATGTGCCTGTTATTCCACTTAATGTTGCAGAAATGACAGAACCAGAAATTTTGAATGTTTTAAAAGAGGCTTTATATGAATTCCCAGTTTTAGATATAAAAGTAAACATTCCAAAATGGGTTCATGTATTAGATAATCATCATGAAATCAAAAAACATTATTTAGAAAAAATGCAAGAAAGTGTTATTTCTGTTAATAAAATTCGTGATGTAGAAAATATTCTAAATTCCTTTAATGAGTCAAACTATATTTCTAAAAGTTATATTAGTGATGTTGATACCTCAACCGGAAATGTAACAATTGCTTTAGAAAGTAGCGATGAATTATACAATACCGTTTTAAAAGATTTAATGGGAGATATGGTAACGACAAAAGCTGGTTTATTAAAAATATTTACAACGTATAAAGAAGGAAAAGAAGAAATGGATGGTATACGAGATGCCCTTAAAATGGCTAAAAGTACTGGGTATGGAATTGTATATCCTAACCTAAAAGATATGACGCTTTCAACGCCAGAAATTATTAAGCAAGGCTCTCGCTATGGTATTAAATTAAAGGCCGTTGCTTCTAGTATTCATTTAATGAAAGTTAATGTTGAATCCACATTTGAACCAATTATTGGAACAGAAATGCAAAGTAAAGAGTTAATTAATTATATTATGAAAGATTATGAAACAGATCCATCAAGTATTTGGAAAAGTGAAATCTTTGGACGTAGCCTTGATGTAATTGTAAAAGAAGGAATCCAAGCCAAACTTTCAGTTATGCCAGAAAATGTTCGCTATAAAATGAGCCAAACAGTAACAAAAATTGTCAATAAGGGATCAAATAATTTAATTACGATTGTCCTATAAAAACCAATTGATTTGTCAATTAAAGGTAAAAAAGAGGTTTAAATAGTGTATAATCTTACTAAAAATTTAAAAAATAATGTTTTTTTCTTGCTTTTCTAAATTATTTTTGCTATTTTTAGTATGTAAGGGTATAGACGACCTTATAAAAATAATTGGAGGTAAGAAAAAATGTCAAAACAAGAATTAGTAGAAATTATTGCTACAAAAACTGGTTTAACAAAAGCTGATGCAGCTCGTGCATTAGATGCAACACTAGAAGGAATTACTCAAGGACTTAAAAAAGAAGGAAAAGTTACTTTTGTAGGATTTGGTACTTTCAGTGCTAAAAAAAGAGAAGCACGTAATGGAATTAATCCATTAACAAAACAACCAATTTCAATTCCTGCCAAAACAGTTGCATCATTTAAAGCTGGAAGCAAATTAAAAGATGCTCTTAACTAATTTGAAAAAATTGGTTTAAAAAAATTAGCACATTGGTGTTAATTTTTTTTTGAAACTTTACATAAAAATAATGGGAACAAATTGACTTTTAAAGTAGTGGTGCGTATACTTAATATGAGGTATAAATATGAAAGAACGTATTATAGGTGCGGTACTTATTCTATTAATTGGAATTCCACTCATCATGATTGGTGGAAAAGTCTTTACATTAAGTTGTTCTTTATTTGCTGTTTTAGCATTAAAAGAAATTATGGAATTAAAAGAACATCATAATCAAATTCCTAAAGGAATCTTTTTCATTTGTGTAATAGATCTAGTGTTGTTCTTGTTTTCTTCTTTAAAAAATGATTCCTTATTTTTAAATTTACCTTATAAGTATTTGCTTTTTACGTTTTTATCCCTATTTGTTCCAACATTGCTTTATAAAAAAGAAAAGTATACTACTAAAGAAGCAATGTATTTACTGGGTAGCGTTTTATTTTTAGCCCTTGCTTTTTATAGTATTATTTTTGTAAGAAATTATAATATTTATATTTTTGTTTACTTATTATTTATTTCTATATTTACGGATAGTTTTGCTCTATTTGTGGGAAAACTAATAGGGAAACATAAATGTAGTCCTATTATAAGTCCTAAAAAAACGTGGGAAGGCTGTATTGGAGGATGTTTTTTTGGTGTTGTTTTATCCCTAATTTATTATTTTTGGTTTATTGAGGCGTTTAGTCTACCGATTGTATTCTTAACGATATTCTTATCTATTATTGGTCAGGTAGGAGATTTGGTCTTTAGTAAAATAAAAAGAGAAAATAAAATAAAAGATTTTAGTCATTTAATTCCAGGGCATGGAGGAATTTTAGATCGTTTTGATAGTTTCATATTTATTGTGATGACTTATATACTATTTATAGGGATTCTTTAAGGAGGAAAAAAATATGTGGTTTTTAACAATACTTGTATTAATTTTAATATTAGGAATTATTATTTTGGTGCATGAATTTGGACATTTTATTTGGGCGAAAGCTTTTAAAGTTCATATTTATGAATTCTCAATTGGGATGGGGCCTGTTGTTCATACTCATAAGGGCAGGGATGGCATTAATTATAACATACGTGCTTTTCCAATTGGTGGCTTTGTTTCTATGGCTGGAGAGGTATACGATGATGATGACAAAATCGATAAAAAGAAATTAATGTGTAATAAACCTTGGTTTCAACGATTAATCATATTAGTAGCAGGCGTTGTTAACAATTTTATTTTAGCAATTTTGATTTTGTTTTTTATGGGATTGTTTCTTGGATCTACGACGACAAAACCGATTGTTGGAACTGTTTTAGAAAATTCAGCAGTAGCCGAATCTGGAATAGAGGTTGGCGATCAAATTTTGGCGATTAATGATATAAAAGCAAATTCTTGGGATAAATTACAAATTGCTTTATATCGTAAGAATGAAAGTGGTACTTACACTTTTAAAATTAAAAAAGCAAATGGAGAAGAAAAAACGGTTTCGGTAACTCCTAAAAAAGTTACAAATGAAGATGGAACAGAAACTATGCAATTTGGTTTAGGATTAGATACGACAAAACATTACGGATTCTTTGCTAGTTTAAAATATGCCTTTTTAAAGTTTGGTAGTATCGTTTCTTCTATGATGTTAACCATTACAAGTTTATTTACGGGAAAAATATCTTTAAATGCCTTATCTGGACCAGTAGGAATTTATGGGGTTATTGGTGAATCTTTAAGTATAGGATTTTCTCAAATTGTTTATATTATAGCCTTTTTAAGTATTAATGTTGGTTTTATTAATATTTTGCCATTCCCAGCCTTTGATGGTGGTAGAGTTCTATTCTTGCTTATCGAAAAAATAAAAGGAAAACCGGTAGATGCAAAGTTAGAGAATGCTTTTCATACCATTGGATTTTTCTTGTTAATGATTTTGATGCTTTATATAACAATTCAAGATATTATCAAGTTATTTTAAGAAATCTTTTCAGGTTTCTTTTTAAATGCTTGTGTTTTTTTTCTTTTTTTTATATAATGTTTAGTAGTAACAATAGGAGTAGCGTATGAGAAGAATATTAGCGAGTATGGATATTGGTTCAAATTCAATTAAATTAATTGTAGCAGAACTTGTTAAAAGAAAAATCAATATTTTAGCTGTTGCTGAAACTGAAACAAAAGGAATCAAAAATGGCTTGGTAGTGAATAAAGAGTCTTTTTGCTCAACTTTAAAAGAAACTCTAAAAAAAGCCGAAGATATTCTTGGTTTAAAGGTTAAAAAAATAATTATTACAGTGCCTTCTTTTCATACAGAATTTTTATTAAGTGAAGGAAATACTACGATTACAAACGAAAGTAAAGTTGTTAAAGGAATAGATATTGTCCGTGCTATGCAAGCTTCTATTTATAATAAAATTCCTGATACTTATGAAATGGTCGATCTTGTTCCAACTGGTTTTAAAATTAATGAAAAAGAGATTGTTAAAAATCCTTTAGAGCAAACGGCAGAAAAGTTAATGGTAAGAACAATGATTACGAGTGTTCCAAAAGAAAATTTAGCTCCAATATTAGAATGTTTTAAAAAGCTAGAGGTAGAGGTCATTGGTACGAATTTTTCAACAGTTGGAGATTATTATGCTTTTAAAAATGAAAAATTGAATAATGAAATAGGGGCAGTTATAAATATTGGGAGTGCCACCACAACCGTTTCCATTTTTAATAAAGGCATTCTAATTAATACAAATACGATTGAAATGGGTGGACAAAATATCGATAATGATATATCATTTATATATAAAGTAACCAAGATGGATGCGAAAAAGATTAAAGAAAGTTTAGGTCTTGCTCATAATAGACAAGCCTTGGCTAGCAATCAAATTGTGGTTACGAATAAATTAGGAGAAGATGTTTCAATTAATCAATATGAATTAAGTGAAATTATCATGAGCCGTTTGGAAGAAATATTAAATATTGCGAAAAAACAAATTAATTACTTAACAAAAAAAGAAATTCATTATATAATAGTATCGGGCGGCGTAAGTGAAACCGCAGATTTTCAATTAATACTAGAAAGTGTTTTTGGAAAAAGTGCTAAACTTATGAATGTTCAAGAAATTGGAGTTCGCGATAATAAATATTCTGCGGCGTTAGGTATTCTTAAAAATTTTGATAGTAAATTAAGATTACGTGGTAAAGATTTTTCGATTTTTTCACCAGAAGAAATGGAAGAATTAAGTGGTAAACATAGAAAATTAAATATATCGGATAATTCTGTTCTAGGAAAATTATTTGGATATTTTTTTGATAATTAAGGAGAGTGTATTATGGACGGAGTAGGAACAAATGGACTTAAGTTAAATCCAATTGCTAAAATTAAAGTATTTGGTGTTGGTGGCGGTGGATGTAACGCCGTTAATCGAATGGTAGAAGAAGGAGTACAAGGTGTCGAGTTTTACGTAGTAAATACGGATAAACAAGTATTAGATACCTCTAAAGCAGAACATAAAATCCAAATTGGAGAAAGTATTACAGGAGGACGTGGAGCTGGATCTAATCCAGAGGTAGGACGCGAAGCCGCATTAGAGAATAAAAGTGAGATTGAAAATGCAATTCGTGGAGCTGATATGGTCTTTATTGCTTGTGGTTTAGGTGGTGGTACTGGAACGGGTGCTGCACCAGTCGTTGCAGAAATTGCCCAAGAATTAGGAGCTTTAACCGTTGGAATTGTAACAAAGCCTTTTCGCTTTGAAGGAACAACGAGAATGGAACATGCTTTAGTTGGTTTAGAGGAATTAAAAAAACATGTGGATACTTTAATCATTATTCCAAATGATCGTTTAAGAGATATTATTGATAAAACCACAACTTTTGAAGATGCCTTTAAAGAGGTCGATAATGTTTTACATAGAGGAGTACAATCTATTTCAGATTTAATTGCTGTAACTGGACTTATTAACCTTGATTTTGCGGATGTTAAAACAGTAATGCAAAACTCTGGTACGGCTTTAATTGGAATTGGTATGGGAATTGGTGATAATCGTGCAGTGGATGCTGCAGAACAAGCTGTATCAAGTACACTATTGGAAACAACAATAGAAGGAGCAACCGATGCTATAGTAAACGTTACTGGTGGAGCCTCTTTAGGAATGTTTGAAACGGAAGAAGCCGTTGAAGCTGTACGAGCAGCAGCAGGGAATGATGTAAATATTATCTTTGGTGCAATTAAAAATGAAAATTTAAATGATGAGGTAATCGTTACCGTTATAGCAACAGGATTTGATGGAGCCAAAAAAGAAAGAGAAAATCGAGATGAAATGAATACCTCTCGTGAACAAAAAATGAAGAGAAGCTTCGATGAAGATATGGATTCTGAATATGATATCCCACCATTTTTAAGAAATCATGATGATTTTTAATAAAGGACAAAAAATGACATAAAAAAATGTCTTTTTTTTTTATAATTTTTAGGGTGATTCTATGACGGTTTATGTGGATATGGTTTTCCTTTTAAATTTTTATTTGGACTTTCTAATTTTAATGACAACCTGTATTACTTTAAAAAGAAAAACAACCATTAGAAGAATAGTTTTAGGGGCTTTCATTGGGAGTTTATCTATTTTCTTTCTTTTCTTTGCTATTCCGTCCTTTCTTTTATTCTTTTTTAAATTATTTATCGCAATTCTTATGGTTATTTCGACCTTTCACTATAAAGACTTAAAATATACTTTAAATAATTTAGGCTATTTTTATATGATTAGTGTTATTTTAGGAGGCTTCTTTTATTATTTGAATATTGAATTTTCCTATCAATCGGTTGGTTTGGTCTTTTTTCATAAAAAAGTGAATGGCAATCTTTTATTTTTGTGCATACTTTCACCTGTAGTTTTATATTTTTATAATAAGCAATCGAAACAATTTAAAAAAATGTATCAATTTATTTATGATGTGGAAATTGTTTTAAAAAAAGAATCTATTAAAATAAAAGGATTTTTGGATACAGGAAATAAATTAATTGATCCTATTACCAACAAACCCATTCTTTTGTTAGAAAAAGGATTAATTCAGTTAAAAGAAGAAAAGGTTTATTATGTTCCTTATAATGGGTTAAATGAACATAAATTACTAAAATGTATTAAACCTAAATATGTTCTGGTTGATAAAAAGAAATATAAAAATGTTCTTCTCGGTATAAGCGACAAAAAATTTCATTTAGAGGGTGTAGAATGTTTATTGAATAATAAAATGATGGAGGATTTGTTATGATAAAAAAATTACTTTTATGGTTAAAAACAAAATATCAAAATTGTTTCTTTGTGGGAAGCAGTGATAAATTACCACCACCGTTAAGTAAAGAAGAAGAGCTCTCTCTTTTAATTCGTTTAAAAGAAGGGGATGATACAGCAAGAGAAAAATTAATTGAACATAACCTTCGTTTAGTGGTTTTTTTAGCAAAGAAATATGAGGGTAGTGGTTATGATATAGAAGATTTAGTAAGTATAGGTTCCATTGGTTTAATAAAAGGAATCAATACGTATAAAATTGATAAGAATATTAAACTTGCTACTTATGCTTCTCGTTGTATTGCTAATGAAATTTTAATGTTTTTAAGAAAAAATAAACGACGTAAAACCGAAATTTCCTTTGAAGATGCCCTAAACTATGATTCAGAAGGAAATGAACTCCATTTAGAAGATATTTTAGGAACCGATGAAGATGTGGTCATTAAGGAATTTGAATCGGCGATGGATAAAAAAATGTTGGCAGATGAAATTAATAAATTGGATAAAAGAGATCGCCAAATCATGATTTTAAGGTATGGATTAAATAATACGGAAGAATATACCCAAAAAGAGGTAGCAGAAATGTTGGGTATTAGTCAATCCTATATTTCTAGAATAGAAAAAAAAGTGATTAAAAATTTAAAAAATTTATTAAAAACTTAAAATATACTTATATTAAGTTTGGTAAATGAATAAAAAAACTCTTTTTATAGCAAAACTAGTATGAAAGGAGTTTTTTTATGAGTAAATACAAAGTAGATATTACGAACTTAAATACTAATGATATAAAAGTTCTTAAACAAAGTGAAATGAATGAATTATTTAAACAATATCAACAAGGTGATTTAACAGCAAAAGAAGAACTAATAAACGGAAATTTAAAGTTAGTATTAAGTATTTTAAAGCGTTTTAATAAAGAAAAGTATAATATGGATGATTTGTTTCAGGTTGGAGTTATTGGATTAATAAAAGCGATTGATAATTTTGATTTGTCTTATGATTTAAAATTATCTACGTATGCTTGTCCATTAATAATAGGAGAAATCAAGCGATATATTCGGGATAATACTCCCATTCGTGTCAGTCGGAGTATTAAAGATTTAGCTTACTCTATTATTAAATTTAAAGAAGAATACATAAAAACATATGGGGTTGAACCTACCAACCAAAAAATTAGTGAAGAACTAAATATATTAGAGTATCAAATTAATTTTGCTTTAGAATCTTTACGAGAACCGATGAGTATTTTTGAACCTATTTATAATGATGGGGGAGATACTATTTATTTACAAGATCAAATTGCCGATAAAAAAGAAACAAATCAGGATAAGGATATGTTGATTTCTTTACGAAAAGCTTTAAATAAAATTAAAGAAAGAGAAAGAAATGTTTTAGTCTCTCGATTTATTATTGGTAAAACCCAAATGGAGATTGCCGAGTCTTTAGGTATTTCGCAAGCTCAAGTGTCTCGAATTGAAAAAAATGCTATTAATAATGTTAGGCGTTTAATTAAATAATTTTTTTTGGTATAATAGTAGCAAGTGAGGTAGAAAAATGAATAGTGAAAAAGTAAATGTTAAAAAAGTAAATGTTAAGGCGAAGATTCCAACTTATGGAACCCAATATGCAGCAGGAGCAGATCTTTATGCTTGTATAGAAGAGTCTTTAAGTTTCAATCCCCATGAAACAAAGTTAGTTCCGACTGGTCTTTCTTTTGAAATACCTTCTGGCTATGCCGGATTTATTTATGCAAGAAGCGGACTTGCTAGCAAAAGACATTTAGCACCAGCCAATAAAGTAGGGGTAGTTGATTCCGATTATCGTGGAGAGGTGATGGTCGCTTTACATAACCACAGTAATGAAACACAAACGATTGAACCAGAGGAAAGAATTGCTCAATTTGTTATTGCTCCTTATTTAAAAGCGGAATTTAATTTAGTAGAAGAATTAGATGAAACGACGCGTGGTAGTGGTGGTTTTGGTTCAACAGGAACGAAATAGGTGAAAAAGAATTTTATAAAAGTTCTTTTTTTTTAACTTTTTAATACAATAAAGTAAGGTGGTAATATGCGAGTGTCCGATTTACAACTTAAAGATGTTGTCAGTTTACTAGATGGAAAAAAATTAGGCAGAATTGTGGATATTGAACTAAATAACGAGGGACAAGTAAAATATTTTGTTGTTGAGCCTAAACATTTTTTTAATTTTTTTAAAAGTAATAATGAAATTAATGTGGGAATGAAAGAAATAAAAAAAATTGGGGAAGATGTCATATTGGTTGAAATATAATCTTTTTTTTTTTATAATATAAGAAGAAAGAAAGGATGTTTATGAATAAAAAAATTTTTTTAGTGGCTATTCTTTCTTTATTAATTGACCAAATCAGTAAAATTGGAATTGGTATTTTTTTAACTTTTAATGAAAAAAAGATTCTTATTAAAAATTTTTTTTCTTTACAGCTTATTCAAAATTATGGAGCTGCCTGGAATATTTTAAATAATAAAGTAGATTTTTTAATCCTTATTTCCTTACTTGCTATTTTTATTCTTTATCGTTATATGTATAATTTTAAACACAATAAAAGAAACAATTTGGCTTTTGGTTTGATTTTAGGTGGTGTAGTAGGGAATTTAATCGATCGAGTTTTTCTAGGGTATGTAAGAGACTTTTTAGCATTTAAAATTATAAATTATGATTATCCGGTGTTTAATTTCGCCGATGTGTTTATTGTAATAGGAGTATTTCTTTTAATTTTTGCAATATTAAAAGGAGAAGACAGAGATGAAATTTAATAGTGAGGTAGAAAAAATTCGTATTGATAAGTATTTAAGTGATAAATTGGCTTTTTCACGTAGTTGTATTGCTAAAATGCTTCAAGATGGTAGTATTTTGGTCAATCAAAAACAAGTAAAACCGAGTTATATCGTTTCTTTAAATGATCAAATTGAAATTGTTAAAGAATATAAAAAAGAATCGGATTTAAAACCGGAAGAAATGCCTTTAGATATTGTTTATGAAGATGATGATATTATGGTTATTAATAAGCCTAGTGGGGTTGTTGTGCATCCTGGAGCTGGGAATTCTTTTAATACCCTTGCTAATGGGCTTTTATATTACACCCAAAATTTAAGTGATGTAAATGGTGAAAAAAGGCCCGGAATTGTTCATCGCTTGGATAAAGATACCTCTGGATTAATGTTAGTTGCTAAAAATAACAAAGCTCATGAAATTTTATCCGAAGATTTTAAAGTTCATGCGGTAAAAAGAGAATATGTTGCTCTTTTGTGTGGAGTACTACCGCATAACGAAGCTAAAATTGATGCTCCGATTGGAAGAGATACTAAAAATCGTAAAAGAATGGCTGTTACGGATAAGAATTCTAAAAATGCCGTTACGTATTTAAAAGTGTTAAAGCGTTATAAAAACTATACTTTAGTAAGCCTTCATTTAGAAACGGGAAGAACCCATCAAATTCGAGTTCATATGAAATATATTGGCTATCCGGTTTTTAATGATCCTCTTTATGGATGTGAAAGTAAAAAAAATATTGGGCAATTTCTACATTCTAAAACGATTTCTTTTAAGCATCCAATTACTAAAAAAGAAATGTTTTTTTCCTCTGAATTACCTAGTTATTTTACCGAGTTTTTAAATACTTTAGAATAGAAAAAGCATGAAAATATGCGCAAATGTATAAACACATAAAAAGAAATAGGGGAGACTGAAAAGATGATAGTTTCCATAAATATTTTTAATGTGATATACAAATAGATAGGAAAAAATCATTAAAAATAAAGAAATAAAGAAAGTACAGAAAAGGTTATTTACAAAAAGGAAAAAATAAAAAAACGCTAAAAGTAAAATTAAATTACTTATGTAAATAAATAAAAAATCATTGTCAATTTTTTCCATTAGAATAATTTTTCGAATGGGAATGAATAAAAGAATATGACTCAAAATAAAACATAGGGTTATTACTAGTGTTTTTATAAACTCACCTCTTTACTTAATTTAAGAAATATACTAAAATATATACTTAAGGAGTTAGAAATATGAATACAATAACGATTACCCCCAAAGATGAAATAGTGATGCGTTTAGTCCATTTTTTTATAACGGAAGCAAATTATACGCCGATTATAGTAAATGGGGTAAAGGATGAGGTTTGGTTAGAAAATAGCGAAGCCAAATACAAAATTGTTCGTATTAATTCCAATTACATTCATAATGAGGAGCAATTTCGTACCGATTTATTTAAAATTAAAAATGTTATGCATCAAATTAAACGAAAAACCGTTTCTTTTACGATGAATACATTTAATATTTTTTTGGATGTAAATGAAAATGTTAAATTGGAAGACGAAAAACATATTAAATCAATTGTGATTCATAATATGGAAGATGTTGAAAAAAATAAAATGGAAAAATATTTTCCTGGAATTGAGAATAAACTATTAAAAAATACGGAGGGGTTAGATTTAATTATCAATGTAACGGAAGATATTAATGCTAAAACAGCCGAAAATAATAAAATATATGAAGGTACTTTTAAGCCAAAGAAAATCATTGTTACGTATTTTTTGATGGCTTTATGTGTTTTTATCTTCTTTTTAAGTTTTATTATTGGTAAAGGAAATTTAGATGCTTATACCCTTTATAAATTAGGAGCTGTTAGTCGAACTGCCATAAGAAATAAAGAGATTTGGCGCTTACTTACGGGGACATTTTTGCATACGGGCTTGCTTCATTTGTTGGTCAATGTTTATTCGCTATGTGTTATAGGTGTACAATTAGAAAATTTTGTAGGAAAAAAGAAATTTTTAGTTATCTATCTTATTAGTGCAATTAGTGGTAGTTTAATGTCTAGTTTATTTAATAGTGGTATTTCGGTTGGAGCAAGTGGTGCTATATTTGGATTATTAGGTAGTATGCTATATTTTGGATATCATTATCGCTTGTATTTAGGAAATGTTTTAAGAGCTCAAATTATTCCTATTATTTTATTAAACTTATTTATTGGTTTTACAATTCCTGGTATTGATAATGCTGCTCATATTGGGGGATTAGTCGGAGGGTACTTATCGACAATGGCCATGGGAATTAACGGAAAATCAAGTAAGACAGATGAAATAAATGGTTATATTGTCCTTGTGATCTATTTAGCTTTTTTATGTATTATGTTATTTCGATAAAAAATCATTATTCAAGATATCTAATCTTGAAAAGATTTTTTTTTTTTGCTATAATGAACATGCTTTTTAAAACTTTTAAAATTTAAATTAGAAAGAAGAGATTTATTTATGAGTAAAATAAAAATTTTTAGTTTGGGCGGTTTAGATGAAAATGGTAAAAATACCTATGTTATAGAAATTGATAAAAACATTTATGTTTTTGACTGTGGACTTAAATATGCTACGGGAAATATGTTAGGTATTGATTATATTATTCCGGATTTTGATTATCTAATTAAAAATCAAAAAAGAGTAAAGGGAGTATTTTTAACGCATGGTCACTATGAAAACATGGGTTCAGCCGCCGATTTAGTTAAAAATATTCCGTCCATTCGCTTGTTTGCAACAAAGTTTACGAAATATGAACTTATAAATTCGGGGGTACCTGAAAAAAATATTATTGAGATTACCCCTCATAAGAAATTAAACTTTGGCAGCGTAAGTATTTTCCCGATTACCGTTTCTCATAGTTGTCCAGATGCGGTTATGTATGTTATTAATACAAAAGATGGAGCTATTTGCTATACGGGAGATTTTATTATTGATTCTAAAATGACCGGACATTATGATATGGATTTAGGTCGTATCGCGTATGTTGGAAAACAAGGAGTTTTGTGTTTACTTTCAGAATCTACTTTTTCTGATCGACCAGGACATACCTCTCCTTCTCATCGATTAGAAGATTTCTTTAAAGATATTATTAACAAATATAATGAACGTCTTTTATATTTGGTTTTACCAACGCATCTTTATACGATTCAAGATATCTTTAATAGTGCTTTAAATAAACATCGTAAAGTTGTTTTAATGGGGAAAACTTTACAAAATGTTGTTAATTTTGCCAAAAGAGAAGGCTATTTAACTTTTCCTGATGATTTGTTAGGGGATTTATCAAATATTGCCGATAAAGATGCTATCTTGCTTCTATGCGATGATAAAGAAAACCCTTATGCCTCTATTAGTAAAGTCATGAACGGTTATGATCGATATATTACTTTAAAACCAACAGATACTGTAATCTTTGCAGAACCAAGATACGATAGTAATGAAAAGTTACTTGTTAAAATTGAAAATGAACTTGCCATGTTTGGCTGTCGTATTATTTCGATTCCCAAAGATAAAAATATTTTGCATCATGCATCTAGTGAAGATTTAATGTTAATGTTAAAACTTACCAATCCAAAATATTACATGCCTGTTAAAGGGGAATATCGTTATTTAGTTTTAAATGCTGATTTAGCTAGTTCTCTTGGAATTCCTAAAGAAAACATTATTTTAAAACAAAATGGGGATGTTGTTCTTTTTGAAGATGGTTTATTAAAAGAATCAAATGATCACATTAAAGTAAATGAGTGTTTAATTGATGGAAAAAGTAGTGATGATGTTGGGGAACTTGTTATTAAAGACCGAGAAATGTTAAGTGAAAATGGAATTGTTTTAATTAGTGCTACTTTAAGTAAGAAAACGAAAAAATTATTAGTTGGACCTGAAGTAACCACTAGAGGTTTTATTTATGTTAAAGATTCTAAAGAAATTATTCACGAAATAAAAAGAATTTCTGAAGATGTCATTACTCGTAATATTGTTGATAATTTTGTAGATTTTAATAAAATTAAAACTGACATTCGCACCGAGTTAAGTAAATATTTATATGAAGAAACCGAATGTAAACCAATGATTATTGCTGTTGTTCAAGAGGTATAAAATATAGAAAATTGCCCATATTAGAAATGGGTGATTTTTTAGATGAAAGAAAATAAAAATATTAACTTTTTAAATGATATTTATAAAATTGTTGAAATGGGTGTTATCGGGATAAACGATGTGATTAATAAAGCTAAAAAAGAAAAATTTCGCGAGTTATTAGAACACCAAAGAGATGAATACAACACTATATTAAAAGAAAGTGAACAAATTTTTTTAGCTTATGGAGCCAAAGAACGTGAATTAGGTAAGATGGTAAAAATGAATAGTAAAATGATGAGTGAAGCCAAGTTATTTAAAAAGGATGATGATAGTACAATTGCTAAAATGATGATAGAAGGAACAATGAAAGGCATAAAAAAGTTAGAAAGTTGTATTAGTACTTATAATGAGGAAGATGAAGAGGCCTACGATCTTTCTTTAAAGCTATTAGATATGCTTAAGCATAATATTCGTGATTTAAAAATATACTTATAATGAACATTAAATGAAATATTTAATGTTTTTTATTTTATATTTTGCTATAATGTTTAAGAAAGGATTCTGCTATGAAAAAAAATTTGCCAAATCTTTTGACTCTTTCTCGAATATTAGCTATTCCTTTAATTCTTTATTTTGGAATAAAAGGGCAATTTGTATGGTTGATTATTTGGGGGTCTTTGATTGCCTTAACGGATTATTTAGATGGAAAATTAGCAAGAAAGTGGCATGCAACAAGTAAACTAGGTGCCAAATTAGATGCTGTTGGAGATAAATGCTTTGCTTTTTCTTTACTTGCTATACTAATCTATTATACTCATAGTTTTTTTTATGTACTGGTTTTAGAAGGTTTAATTGCCTTATTTAATATATACGTTTTTTTAAAGTACAACGTTGTTCAATCTTTAATTGTAGGAAAAATCAAAACTTGGATTATTTTTAGTACGATTTTAATTGGTTTTTTAAATTTATTAATCGATAATAAGCTTCCTATTTCTTTGTTTGTTTTTATTGCGGTTTTATTTCAAATTGTAAGTTTAATACAATATATACATGCTTATGTTTTATTAAAAAAACAAAAGAATAGTGAAAAACTTTTAAATCAAGAATATATCGAAATCGTAAGCCCAATATTAAAAAGTGAAGAATTTTTAAAAAGAAAACATTTTTCACACCATTACAATGAAAGTGTTTACGATCATGTTTTAAGAGTTTCATACGATTGTTATAAAATTGGTAAAAAATTAAAATGGGATTATAAAGCCTTGGCCATTGCTGGTTTGTTACATGATTTTTATGAGAAACCTTGGCAAGAGGATTTTTTAAAGAAACCTTTCTTTCAAAAACATGGTTTTACCCATGCAGAGAATGCGAGATGTAATGCCTTGAAATATTTTCCAGATTTAATGAATGAAAAAATAGAAAGTATGATCAAAACTCATATGTTTCCGTTAAATATAGCTTTACCAAAATATAAAGAAAGTTGGTTATTAACATTTGTGGATAAAGTAAATTCTATTGACTTTCTATTTCATCCTACTTTGATGATGCCGCGTATACGAAAAAAAAAATTAAAACAAAAAGATACAGAGAATAAGAAATAATTTCTTTCAACCCATGCTAATTTTTGCTATAATAAAATTAGAATCATGGGGGAGGGATTATATGTATATACCATTAAAGATTACGACTGATTATAGTTTACTTAAAAGTACGATACAAATAGATGAATTAATCAGTTTTTTAAAGCAAAAAGAAATTCCTGCCTGTGGAATTGTGGATGAAAATCTATATGGGGTTATGGAATTCTATAATAAATGTATCTTGAATCATATAAAACCTATTATTGGGCTAGATATTTTAATTAATGAGAAACATTTTTATTTATACCCGACAAATTATCAAGGGTACCAAAACTTATTAAAAATACATACGATTAAAACCGAAAGAGATTTAAGTTTTTTAGATTTAGAAATTTATAAAGCCAATTTAATTCTGGTTATTCCATATGATTCATTATCTTTCTATAATGAATTGGCTAAAATTTTTTCGAATGCTTATGTAAGTTACCAAAATGAGTATGAAAAAACAAATGCCTTACTAAAAACTAAAAATATTGTGTATTTAAATGATATTCGTTCTTTAAAAAAGGAAGATACCCTTTATTTGGATTATTTAAATATGATCCGTTTCGATTGTAAAGTAAATGAATACCAAAAAGAAAATTATGAAAAGAACTATTATAGAGAAGAAATTGCTGCTAAAGATGGCGAAACAACTATCCAATTTGCAAATTGCATTCAAATTGAAATTCCAAAACATGAAAATTATATTCCAAAGTATAATTCTAAAATAGAAGATTCCTTTTTGTATTTAAAGAATCTAGCTTTAAAAGGTTTACAAAAACGTTTAAATGGTACAATTCCTAAAACCTATTTCGAAAGACTTAATTATGAATTAGACGTAATTCATAAAATGGGTTTTTCGGATTACATTTTAATTGTTTACGATTATGTACTTTTTGCTAAAAAAGAGCATATTTTTGTTGGACCTGGTAGAGGAAGCGCCGCAGGGTCTTTGGTTTGCTATACACTAGGAATTACCGATATTGATCCTTTACAATATAATTTGTTGTTTGAAAGATTTTTAAATCCTGAACGTATAACCATGCCCGATATTGATATCGATTTTGATAATACTAGACGAATAGAGGTTATTTCTTATATACGAAATCGTTATGGAAATGAAAAAGTTGCTTCTATTCTTACTTTTGCAACTTTAAAAAGTAAATTGGTTTTAAGAGAGATTGCTCGCATTTTAGATTATAATGATCGAGATTTTTCTTCTTTTATGAATGAAATAAATTCTAACTTAAATTTATATGAGAATTTAAAAAATGGCAAAATAAAAAATAGACTTGAAAAAAATAAAACATTGCAAAAAATATATAAAATTGCCTTAAGACTAGAAGGACTTAAAAAAAATATTTCCACTCATGCCGCAGGGGTGGTCATTTCTAAAGTAAATTTAGATGATGTTATTCCTATTGTAAAACAAAATGATACGATTTTAACAGGAATTACAATGGAATATTTAGAAGAACTTGGATTATTAAAAATGGATTTGCTGGCGATTAAAAATTTAACCATTATTTCCAATATTTTGAATTTGATAAAAAAGGATAAAAAAGAAGAGGTGGATTTAAATAAAATTGATTTAAATGATTCACAAGTTTTAGCGGTTTTTGCGAGTGGAGATACAACAGGAATATTTCAATTTGAAAGTAATGGTATCCGTAATTTTTTACAAAAATTAAAACCTTCTTGTTTTAATGATTTAGTTGCTACTATTGCTTTGTATCGTCCAGGCCCAATGGATAATTTAAATACTTTTGTAAAAAGAAAAGAAGGTAGGGAAGCCATTACTTATTTGCTTCCTGTATTAAAGCCTATTTTAGAAGAAACTTATGGCATTATTGTTTATCAAGAACAAGTAATGCAAATTTTAGTGACGGTTGCGAATTATAGTTATGCTGAAGCAGATATTATAAGAAGAGCCATGAGCAAGAAGAAAAAAGAGATCATTGAAAATGAACGAGAAAAGTTTGTTAATCAAGCGTTAAAAAATGGCTATGAAGAAAAAAAAGTCAACGAGCTTTACGATTTAATATTAAAGTTTGCGGGGTATGGATTTAATAAATCGCATTCCGTTTCTTATGCATTAATTGGATATCAAATGGCTTATTTAAAGGTAAAATATAAAAATTATTTTTTAACCAATCTTTTAAATATGAGTATTGGTAGTGAAATAAAAACGAAAGAATACTTAAATGAAGCCAAAAGCCATGGACTAAATCTTGTTCATCCCTCTGTAAATTTAAGTTTAAGTACCTATTTTATTCAAAACAATTCTTTATATTTACCCTTATCCATTATAAAGGGGCTTAATACAACTACAATCGATTGTATAATTGAAGAAAGACAAAAAAATGGTGTATATAAAGACTTTACTGATTTTGTTACTCGTACCCTTGATAAATTTGTAAATGAACGTATTTTAGAAATTTTAATTCATGCCGAAGCCTTAAAGGAATTTGGCAATATTACTACTTTAAGAGAAAATCTGCCTACCGTCTTAAATTACGCCGAACTTGCCAAAGATGTGGATTCGCCTTTACTTTTAAAACCAATATTAAAAGAATACGAAGAAAATGAAAATAAAAATAAATTGGAATTGGAAAGCTATGGATTTTATATAACGAACCATCCAACTAGTATTTATAATGATGCGAATATAACAAAATTAAATACGATACAAAAATATTTTGACAAATATATTAAAACCGTGGTATTAATAGAGAGTATAAGGAAAACAAAAACTAAAAATAATGAGGATATGGCTTTTATTGAGGCAAGTGATGAAACAGAAAGTGGCCTATTTGTTGTTTTTGCTAAACAAATAAAATTATTAGATGAAATAAAAGTTAAAGATATTGTTTTAATTAATGGAAGAGTAACAAAACGATATGATAAATATCAGATCAATGTAAACAATATGATAAAAAAATAAAGGAGTCGTAAAAAATGGAAGAAGAATTAGAACGTTTTTTTAAAAGTATTCATTTTGAAGCAAAGGATACGGATTTTCAAAAGGCCTATGTAAAAAAAGTTATCTATTTAAAACAAAAAGATGTTTTTGAAATTTATTTACATTTAGAAAAAGTCCTACCAATTTCTACAGCAAAAGCCTTATTTGAAGCTGCTAAAAATAAAATAAATCAAGTAAAAGATTGTGTTATTTATTTAGAATATGAAAAAGTTTGTAATGAGGATGTTTTGTTATACTTAAAAGATATTTTAAAAGATCTTACTAAAAAAAGACCTTCTTTGGTTAATTTATGTGATTCTTTGATTTCTATTGAAGATGAAATTATTACCATTGATGTCTCTACTAAATTAGAAGAACAAGAGGTTAAAAAAGAGGGTAAGAATATTACTACAAAACTTTTTCTATATGGTTTAGGAGAATTTGAATTAACGAGTAAGGTAAATGAAGAGTTAAATAAAGAATTAAATGATGAGATAAAAAAGGATTTAGTAAAAGAAATTCCTAATGAATTACCAATTAGTAAAGAGATAAATACAGCACTATCAATTGAAGGGGAAATAAGTTCTATTTCTAATATTTTAGGGGATATGAAAAACGTTATTGTAGAAGCTTATGTGTTTGGTATAGATTCTATGGAACATGAAAAAATTAATATTATTACTCTAAAAATAAGTGATAAAACCAATAGTTTACTTGCCAAACTATTTAAAAAAGATAAAAATGAATATAAAAATGCTTTAAAAGATTTTAAAATTGGAAATTGGTATCGTATTCAAGGAAAAGTAGAATTTGATACGTTTAGTAAAGATTTAGTTTTATCCATTCGCCGTTATGAACAAATAGAATCTAAAGATAATGTAATAAGGGAACAAACAGATACTCCTAGAGTAGAATTACATACGCATACGATGATGAGTGCTATGGATGGGGTAATCGATGCCAAGACTCTTGTAAAACATGCTATTAAAATTGGTCAAAAAGCCGTTGCTGTAACGGACCATAACTGTGTTCAAGCTTTTCCAGATCTTTATCATGCTGTTTGTGATGCGAATAAAGGTAAAGAGGAAAGTGAGCATTTTAAAGTTCTATATGGAGCTGAAATGAATGTTGTAAATGATGATGTGGACATTATTTTTAATAATCGTACCTATAATCTATTAGAAGATACTTATGTCGTATTTGATACCGAAACGACTGGTTTTTATGCTGGAAGCGACCAAATGATTGAAATTGGTGCAGTCAAAATTAAAAATGGTAAAATTATTGATCGATTTGATGAACTTATTGATCCAAAAAGACCGATTCCTAAAAAAATTACGGAACTTACCTTTATAACGGATGAAATGGTAAGTGGTAAAGATACCGAAGAAAATGTTACAAAAAGATTTTTAGAGTGGGCCCAAGATTTTCCTATGGTTGCACACAATGCAAAATTTGATATTTCTTTTATGCGCGCGGCTTGTAATAAGTATAATTTAGGTGAATTTGATAAAACCGTTTTAGATACGATGAGTATGGCTCGTATGTTACATCCCGAATGGCCAAATCATAAACTCCAAACGCTAACAAAAAGGCTAGATATTCCATGGGATGAGGAAAAACACCATCGAGCTGATTATGATGCCGAAGGAACGGCTTTAGCTTTTTATAAAATGGCTAAAACTTTCTATGATCAAAATATAAGTACAACAGATGATATTTTAGCTAATATTGATATGGAATCTTTAGTACGTTTTGCTTATCCTTTTCATGCGACAATGATTGCGCAAGATAGAGAAGGTTTAAAAAATTTATTTAAAATTATTTCTATTGCCAATACCAAATATTTATATAAAAATGAACAACCAAAGATTCCAAGAAAGGAAATCGAAAAATTACGTAAAGGCTTGTTTATTGGTTCCGGTTGTATTAATGGAGAGATTTTTGAAAAAGCTGGAAGCAAAGAAGATGAAGAACTTGTAAACATGATGAGTTTTTATGATTATATTGAGGTTCAACCGATTAGTGCTTTTTCGCATTTAATTGGTGCAGGAGCTAAATTTCAAACAACCACGCAAGCCGAAGAATATTTAAAACGTATTATTAGGGTTGCTAAAGAAGCAGGAAAACCAGTTGTTGCAACGGGTGATGTACACAACTTAACAAAAGAAGATAAAATCTATCGAGAAATTATTATTAATCAAAAATTTAACGGAAAACTCCATCCTTTAAAAAGAAAAGGATTGGAAATCCCTAATCAATATTTGAAAACAACGGAAGAAATGCTTGAAGATTTTAAATTTTTAAGTGATGAAGAAGCTTATGAAATCGTAGTTGAAAATCCCAACAAAATTGCTAGTCAAGTGGAAGAAATTGAGGTAATTATCGATACACCAAATCCATTCGCTCCTAGAATTGAACATTCAGTGGAAACGATGATCGAGCTTGTATATGAAAAGGCCGATTTGTTGTATGGTAATCCTTTACCTATTAATATAGAAGAGCGACTTGCAAAAGAACTTTATGGGGATGCTTTAATCAAAGCTTGTAAAACAGAAAAAGAAGAGGAAAAAGAAGCCTATGCCCTTGTTCATGAAACTATTTTAAAAGGAAAAGAAGCCGTTAAAGATATGGTAAAAAAACATTTAGAAGAAGAGGGTACAGAGGAAGAATTAGATAAAATGGCATATAAAAAGCTAGGTGGTATTATTGGAGCAAATTATGACGTTATTTATTTGATTGCTCAAAAATTGGTGAAACACTCAAATGATGAAGGCTTTTTAGTCGGTTCTCGAGGATCCGTCGGTTCTAGTTTCGTTGCCAATATGATGGGAATTACAGAGGTGAATAGTCTCCCAGCTCATTATCGTTGTCCTAAATGTAAATTAAGTATTTTTAATGATGAAGATGGGACATCTCTTGGGGTTAAATATTCTTGTGGTTTTGATTTGCCGGATAAAAAGTGTCCTAATTGCGGATCTAAAATGGATAAAGATGGCCATGATATTCCATTTGAAACATTCCTTGGATTTAATGCCGATAAAGTTCCTGATATCGATTTAAATTTCTCTGATTTAAACCAAGCAAGTGCGCATGAATATACGAAAGTTTTGTTTGGTGTTGATAATGTGTATCGTGCCGGAACCATAGGTACAGTTGCAGATAAAACGGCTTTTGGTTATGTAAAAGGGTATTGTGAAGAAAAAGGTATTATCATGCGTAATATTGAGGTTGAGCGTTTAGCTATTGGTTGTACTGGTTGTAAAAGAACGACTGGTCAACACCCAGGAGGAATTGTTGTTATTCCTGATTATATGGAGGTATGTGATTTTAC
>CANRPZ010000004.1 GCA_947632625.1 uncultured Bacilli bacterium
TGTAGCTCAGCTGGTTAGAGCGCACGCCTGATAAGCGTGAGGTCGGAGGTTCAAGTCCCCCCAGGCCCACCATTTTATTTTGGCAAGTTGGTGAAGCGGCTTAACACACTGCCCTTTCACGGCAGCATTCACGGGTCCGAATCCCGTACTTGTCACCAAAATTGTTAGAAAATACTTTGAATAAGTATTTTTTCTTTGGCATAAAAATTAGTATGGGAAATAATAGTAAAGATAGTGAAACGTTAGAAGAACTACGCATAGAAGATTATATATGGCTTATATACATTTTTTTGGCTATTTTTGCTATTGTTTCCAATCATTATGAACGAAACTATTTAAAAAAGCATAATAAACAAGATGAAAGCTTATTTCGAACAATTAATTCTGAAATTTTTATTATTTCTTTTTTTATTTATCTTTATTTTGTTTATATCAATTACAAACATTTAAAAGAACTATCCTTTAATGCCAGTAAAAAAGATTACCTATTTGGTAATCTCGGTTTAATAGCTTCTATATTTTTCTTAATTGGTGGGGCGATTTCATTATATATTAGTTTGTATGGTGCCGATGAAGATGCCGTGTCTTTAGATTTCTTTTAAAGAGTGATATACTTTATGTTGCTCTAATTGAACACTTTTTAACGCAGCAAGTTCAGAGACACTTACAACTTGATATCCTTGGGCATAAAGTATCGGTAGTAAAGTATCTACAGCTTCTACCGTAGAATCATATAAATCATGCATTAAAATAATAGCACCATCCTCTATTTCATTTAAAACCGTTTGTACAACTCGATCTTTATTACGATGCAACCAATCTTCTGTATCAATACTCCAATTAATAAAAATTGTATTTAAATTTTCTTTAATATTATCATTTATAGAACCATAAGGAACACGAGTATAAATTATCTCTTTTCCCGTTATATTTTTAAAAATTTCTTGAGTTTTTTCTTCTCCTTCAAGTACATCTTCCAATTTCATTCTCTTTAAATTTTTGTGATTATAAGAGTGGCTTCCAATTTCAGAGCCTTTATTTAAAACATTATAAATTGTACTTTTATCATATTCCATTCGATTTCCTACCATAAAGAAAGTTGCATGTGCTTTATTTTCTTCTAGTATATCTAAAATTCGATTAGTTTTTTCACCATTTGGTCCATCATCAAAAGTTAAAGCTACCGTTTTTTTCGTTTTATCATAATGATAGCCATTTTCATTTTCATATTTCGAATCCAAAAGTAACGTAAAATCTAAATAATCTTTCACCTCATTATAATTAACATGTAATAAAAGATCCTCTTCGATTTTAGGTTCAATACCTTCCTTATCATAATAAAGAACCAATTCATTATCGAAAAGCAAAACATCTTTTATTTTCTCTTCTCCTACTAAAGAATCCGCTATAAATTTAGGATATTTTAAATATAAAAGTTCATTTATTTTATTAAAGAAATCTTCTTTTCTTTCTTCTTTAATATAATAAAACAAAGAGGTTTCTTCTCCTGTTTTTGTATCGATGACATAATGCGTTTTAACATTATCTTTGTTAAATACTAAATATATAAATTTATCATAGGAACGATTAGAAATTAATTCTTTATCTTTGTTCGAATCTAAAATGGTTTGAACTTTGTTTTTTATATTTTCCTCCATAAATACCGACTGCATATGCGGTTTTGTCTTACCAATATATAAACAAAAAGGAATAGCAAATACTAAAAAAAGCATCAAAACAAATTTAGAATTTATATTTTTCATATTCTATCACGTTAATTAGTATAACAAAAAATAATGTTTTTACACATTATTTTTTTAATCCAAATTTTCTTACATAATCCTCTTTTATTTCTAAAGTATCATTGTCAATATCATTATATATTTTTGAACCAGATACATAGCTTATTAATAATTGATAATATTTTATTATTTCCAAATCTTCGGTTATTGAAAAAGGACTCCTATCTATATCCAAATATTTTCCTAATTTTTCTAGTTGCTTTGCTTTTTCCTTTATCTCTTGCTTTGTATAAATAGGAATAAAACGATTTTGTAGTGTACTATGGATTGGAGATACACATTCTAAAGTATCTACATCAATAAAATATCTTATTTTTTCTTCAATAGTTTCGCTAGTAAATGTAAACCATCTTTTTTCTACTAAAATAATATTATTTTTACAAAGCATTTTGTTATCCATATAAATTCGATCAAATAATTCTGATAAATCTTTTAAATTATATAAACGAGCAGAATAATGATCATCTTCTACCTTAAAAGTATGATTTCCAATTCGTATATCATCAAGACACCAATATTCTGTTTCAAATTCATCTTTTAACCGAACATAATCTTCCCCATCATCAAGTATATAATCACATAATTTATTGCAATGTTCTTTATGATTTCCAATTACAAAATGGGTTTGTTTATCTAGATCAATTTGCACAGCATATGTTGGATATGGATTAGAAATATAAATAATTTTGTTATCACTTAATCGATGTATCGTTAATACATTTAACTTATCAATACAATCTATCCTATATTTTGTCTCATCATATTCAACTGGAATTTTTCCATAATCTTTTATATAAATACTTTCTTTTACCACTTTTAAAAACCTCCTAAAATTATAAAATTATTATACAACATAATAAAACGAAATGTAAACTTAATCCATTATCATTTAAATATAAATTATTTATTTTTTATATGCATAAATAATAAATAAAATAGCAAATAAATAAACCATATAATTAAAAATTCGACTATATTAAAAATAAAATCACTTATCATAAAAGAAACATAGTTAGAAAATAGCTGATAAATAATTATAAAATGGAATAAACGATACAAAAGAACTAGCAAGAAAGAAAAAACAATTTTATACTGAAATAATTTTTTTTTAGAAATACGACATAATGTATATTCTAACGAATTATTTTCCTCAAAGGTAAAATAGATATGTACTGAAAATAAAATTATAAAGATTTGATAAAGAAAAAATAATAAATTAATTGATGTCCAAAAACTTTTTGAATTTGGAACAGCAAGTAAAGACGTCATATCTTGCCTACTAACAGAAAGACTTAAATCTAAATTAGAATAAAGAAAATAAAGTAAAACAATATAAATTAAAATCCAAAAAATACTTTTGCTCACACACTTTAAAATTGATTGTATTTGATAATTCATTTTACGGTCCTTTCTATAATTGTACTTATTAGCCATATCAATAATAGAAATATAAATTCCATTAAAAGATTATAAATATTAAATGATAACGAAAAATAGAAGAAAATAAATATGCAATTAAAAATTAAATAGACAATACACGCAACATCTTTATTAAAAAAATTTAATAAATATTGAAACATTAATCCAGAAATTATACTTAACATTAAAAAAATTAACAACATACAAAAATCTAAAACCCATAACTTTATTCCATTTAATGAAATTAAAAAACTATAATTATTTTTACTAAAAAAAACGGAAAATGCAATAATTAAAATTAAAGAAATTAAAAATAAATATAGATTAGATAGTATTAATTCCTTTTTATAAAAACTATTTTGTTTAGCTTTAGAAACTCTTAAATTAAATGTATCTCTAGCAATTAACTCATTTACAATATTTATATTATTAATCAAAAAAGCTAAAATTAAAGATATCAAAAATATATAATTTGTCATAATATGGTATACATTTAAGAAAAAATTATTTTTTTCTATATCATAACTATAGCTACATAAAAATATTCCTAACAAAAGAATTAAAAAACACAAAAAATTATTTTTACTATTTAAAGATTCATCAATAAAAAGAAACTTTGTTTTCATAAGAGTTATTCCTTTGTAATATTCCCATTATCAAAAAAATAAATTTCGTCTGCTAATTCTTCTAAATCTTCTTTTATGTGACTACTTATTATAATTAATTTTCCTTTTTTTCGTAAATTTTTTAATAATTCTTTTATTTTTTTTACAGTTATTTCTTCTAATCCATTAAAAGCCTCATCCAAAATGATAATTTCTTGATCTTCCATAATTGCTTGAGCAATTCCTAATTTTTGTTTCATTCCCAAAGAATATTTGCCAAACTTTTTATTCTTTTCTTCTAATAAATTAACATCTTCTAAACTTTTAAGAATTTCTTTATCGCCAATTTTTCCTTGTAAATCAGCAAGAAGCTTTAAATTTTCAAACCCACTCATTTGATTAAAAAAATGAGGATTCTCGATTAAAGCACCAACACGATATTTATAAATATCCCCTTGTATTTTATTACCATCATAAAGGATATCACCACTTGTTGGCTTTATCAAATCACAAATCATTTTTAAAAGAACAGATTTACCGCTACCATTGCGACCACGAAACCCATAAATTTTACCGCTTTCTAATGTCATATTTGCTTGCTTAATTACATCCACATTTTTAAATTTTTTATTTACATTTTTTAATTCTATTTTCATACTCTCTCCTTATTTTTTTATATCCAAATATAATTTTTCTTTATTCCGATAAGCCATATAGACAGCTCCCCATGAAAGAAGACAACACGATATTCCAAATATTAAAAGTTTATCCAAACCTAAACGGGTATTAAATCGGAAAAAATTAATTAAATTAATTAAAGATGGAACATTTATGACATTTTCAAAAAAGATTTCTATTGCTAATATTGTTAAAAATGAACTGATAACTGCCACAATATAATTTTTATATTTTTTTAACCAAACTAAAGTAATATTAATATAAATACTTAAATATAAAATGATATTAAATAGATAAATACTAATAAAAATGAAAGAATGGTTTTGAAAAAAGTTTCCCCATATTTCAGTACTGCATGCTCCTAAATTACAAACTAATCCTTTTTTAAATATTTCCAATAGAAACAGTCCTATCATACAAACTGGTAATACCCAAATGAAGCGGTAGGCTTCTTTCAATATTTTTTTAATAATATTTTTATATGGAATTCGCATTGCATAATAAGCAAAAACTTTATTTTTTAAAAAAATAGATACCCAAATTGCACACGTTAAAACTGTAAAGAAAACAACTGGAAGAGTAAAACCATTTAAATATTGAATAATCAATGATGAATGCATTTCTAAAAAACTATCATGTAAATGATATTCTTCTTGACAATATTTTTTTATAGTGTCCGAAATATCCACAGGATCTCCAGCTAAATAACTTTCGCAAGCACTACCCCATTTATCTTTTCCTGTATATACATGACTTTCTTTGATAAAAATTGTTATAAAAAAAATTCCATAAATTCCTATTAACAATAATGCTATGAGTAAATTCCACTTTTTTTTCATAAAAGATTCTCCAATCTTTAAAAGCAACTTTTAGATAATGATGTAAATTTAATTCATTACTCTTTTAAACATACGTTCCAAATCATAGATAGAAAACTTAATAATCGTTGGTCTTCCATGTGGGCAATTATAAGGATTATCACACAAAACAAGTTCGTTTAATAGCTCCTCTACTGCCTCATTACTAATACGCATATTGGCTTTAATACTCATTTTACAAGCCAAAGTAATCGCAATATGTTCATTAAATTTTACACGGTCAAAAGCTCCATGGTTGGATATTAAAATATCTAGTATTTTACGAATAGATTCCTCTTCATACCCGGTCTTTAACCAAGTTGGATGTTCTTTAAACACAAAAGTATTCATCCCAAACTCTTCAACTTTAAACCCTAAATCTTCTAAAACTTGAATATTATTTTTAACAATTAAAAATTCACTACTTGATAATTCAACCGTAATAGGAAATAACAAACCAATACTTGAGGTTTTACTTTCTTTTAAAGCCTTTAAATAACGTTCATAATTTACTCTTTCTTGTGCAGCATGTTGGTCGATTAAATAGACTCCTTCTTCATTTTGAGCAATAATATAGGTCCCTAGAGCAACACCAACCGGATATAAAACTAAAGATTTTAATTCTTCATTGATAATTGTAGGACTTTCTTTTTCTTCTTCATAACTTAAATCTAAAGCAACTTGCGTATTCGTTGAAGACTGATACGCATCTTCACTTTTGGTAGCCTCACTTACAAAATGCTCAACATAATGATCTTTAATTTCATTATATTCCGGCTTTTTAACAGCATCTGGTATAAGTAAATTTTTATATAAGGCATCTTTAATCGTTTTTAAAATTAATTCATTTAATTCTTGAATTTTAGAAATTTTAATATCTTGTTTAGTAGGATGAATATTGACATCAATTAGCGTTGGATCTGTATTAATTTTTAAAACAACAATTGGATATTTTGTATCCGGTTTGTAGGTATAATAAGCATCATTAATGGCTCGATTAATTTCATAATTTTTAATTACGCGATCATTAATCATCGTAATAAAGTGATTACGATTGGATTTTAAAATTTCCGGTTTACAAATATACCCATAAAGATCAAAATCATCATTACTTGCTTTTATCTCAATCATTTTAGAAGAAACATTAAGACCATATATTTCATGAATACATTTATGTAGATTTTTACTCCCAGTCGTTGAAACTAAAACATGCCCATTATTTTTTAAAGTAAAAGAAATGGCATCATGAGATAAGGCAAGATGTTCTATTAAAGAAACACAGCCAGCTAGTTCTTGCGCTTCGTTTTTTAAATATTTTAACCTCGCCGGCGTATTATAAAATAAATCACTTACGGTAATACTTGTTCCTTTTCTACTATCGGCATTTTCTACCTTTACAATTTTGCCACCCTTTATCTCAATCATCGTACCTAATTCTTTATTACACGTTTTTAAAACAACTTTACTCACACTAGCAATAGAAGGTAAAGCTTCTCCACGGAACCCTAAAGTATCGATAAAAAACAAATCATCGTCGCGTATTAACTTACTAGTCGCATGTCTTAAAAAAGCCATCTCGGCATCTTTTCGATCCATTCCTTCTCCATCATCGATAACTTGAATACTTTTAAGTCCTCCATCTTCTAAAAGAACATCGATTGTATGAGCATGCGCATCGATACTATTTTCACATAACTCTTTTACAACAGAAGAAATCTTTTCCACAACCTCTCCTGCCGCTATTTTATTAGCAAGTGTCTCACTCATTACTTGTATTTTACTCATTGTCACTACTACCTTTCAAAAAAAGAATTTCGAATTTCTATCCCGTTTTGATTTTCTATATAAAGATTTAAAACCGCATCATTTTTTATATTAATAAATCCTACCCCTAGAATAACCAAATCTTGATTTTTCTTTATAGAAATTTCTTTACAAGAATACTCTTTTCCTATTTCATTTTTTTCATAAACTTTTTTAATATCCAGTAAATTACTCATATAAAGAGTCATATTACATTTTTCATTTTTATTCTCTATTCGAATGATTCCTTCAATTACAATAGAAGCTCCTTTTTTTAATTGATACGTAATTGGTTTTAAAAAAGTTTTAGGATTTATCTTTTTTAAAAGAACTATATCCTCTTTATAAATCGGATTTTGATATTGAAATCCTGGACTATCAATTAAATATTTATCCTCTGAAATTGGTATTTTAATATAATCTAGGGTAGTATTCGGAACTAAACTTGTCGTAATTGTACTATTTTCTTGAATATGATTTAATAATGTACTCTTACCAGAATTTGTAAATCCTAATAAATAAGCACTTTTTTTGTTTTCCTTTTCTAATGTTTTTAAAATAGAACCCATATTTATATTCTTAACCGCACTAGCAAACAAAATTTCTTCTTTTATGCCATACTCTTCTTTAAGCCAACTCTTTATTTTTTCTTTATTGATATATTTAGGAATATAATCGACTTTACTAATAATTAAAGTTTTCGGAATCGATATTTTTTTATAAACCGAGATTACCTCTTTATTCATATTTAAAAAATCCATTAAGAAAAAAGCATATTCTCCTTTTTCATTGACAGTGTTTAAAATATCTTCCTTTGGTAATTCTACCATTTTTAAATCGTTATAATGTAAAATACGAAAACAGCGTAGACAAAGTTTTTCTTCCTTTTTTTCTTTAGGAATATAGCCAATTTCATCTTTTTTCTTGCTTTGTAAGATGGCTCCACACCCTAAACACCTATTCATAATATTCACCAACTTTAAATAGCCCTTGACGTTCTAACTTTTTAAAAATTCTTCTTTCAAAAATACGATTAATTTTTGTTCCAATTAAATCCACATTACTAATAGGATGCACAAGGATACTTAAAAATCCCATTCGATTTGCACCATAAATATCCGTTAAAAGTTGGTCGCCAATACAGGCAATTTCATTATCTGAAAAGTTATAAATATGCATTACTTTTTTATATTTTTTCTTAAATGGTTTATGACTACTAAAACTAGAGTCCACATTTAACCCTTCCTTAAAAGGTCTTACTCTATTTTTATTCGAATTGGATAAAATAATCACTTTTATTCCTAAAAGTTCTATATCAGCAACTAAATCTTTCATTTCTTTATCAGGGCCACTTACATTCACCGGAGCTATAGTATTATCTAAATCAAATAAAATACATTTAATTCCCCTATTTTTTAAATTTTCATAATCAATAGCGTAAATGCTCTTTTGGTAAATATCAGGAATAAATTTATCCATTCTTTTCACCTCGCATTATAAGTATATCAAATAAAATAAAAAAAGAACAATCATTTTAGATAATTATTTAAAGAATTTCACTAAAAACTTAAAGTTTCTTCTTTAATTGAAAGTATAAAATACCTAAAAAAATAATACAATGTAATAAGGATGTGTTCTATGTTTTTAAGTATTTTAAATTTAATTAAAGATATGCTTTTTTTTACAGGGAGTTATTCCAATAACGTTTTTCCTGAACCCCTTAGCGAAGAAGAAGAAAAACAAGCAATTTTGGCCATGCAAAACGGTGATAAAAACGCCAGAAATACTTTAATTGAAAGAAATTTACGTTTAGTTGCTCATATTGTTAAAAAATTTGAAAGTAAAAATATTAGCCAAGATGACTTAATTAGTATTGGTACTATTGGACTCATCAAAGGAATTGATTCGTATAATGACTCTAAAAAAACTAAAATAACCACCTACGCGGCTCGTTGTGTCGAAAATGAAATCTTAATGTATTTTCGTAGCAATAAAAAAAGGGAAGGAGACGTTTCTTTAAATGATTCTATTGGTTATGATAAAGATGGAAATGAAATTAGTCTAATCGATGTTTTAAAAGACAACACCAATGATTTTGCAGATGTTATTCATACCAAAGACAATATTAAGGATTTAAATACATATTTGAATTTATTAAATAAAAGAGAAAAAGAAATCATTATAAAACGTTATGGACTTTTAAATCAAAAAGAAAAAACCCAAAAAGAAATTGCGGGAGAGCTTCATATTTCAAGGAGTTATGTTTCTCGAATAGAAAAAAGAGCACTTACTAAAATGCTCAAAGAATTTATTAAAAACAAAAAGGATTTATAAGTTTAAAAATTAATACTTTTCGGCAATCTCATCAATAACATCCATTTCGGATTCAATAGCTTGTTTAAACTTTCTTTTAAAAGCTACTACTCTACGTTGTAATTCCAACGCATCTTTTTCGATTTCATTAGCTCGAATTAAAGCATCATTAATAATACGAGAGCCATTCTTTTTGGCTTCATCTACAATACTTTTTCCTTCTTCACGAGCCACTCTTTTAATTTGGTTTGAGGTATCCTCGGCAATTAATATTGTTTTGTTTAAGGTATCTTCTAAATTTTGGTATTTGGTTAAATTCATCTTTAAATTTTCAATTTCCAAATCTTGCTTTTTTAATTTATTTACTAAATTTTCATATTCAATGGTATACTCTCTAACAAAGTTTCTAACCTCTTCTTTACTATACCCAAATACACTTGTTCTAAACTTTTTCATACCTTTCCTCAATTCTAAACAACTTTTTTACCATTCAATTTCAGTTTCTTCGTTTTTGGTTTTTTCAGCATCATCTGAAATTTTACCTTGAATATTAACATTTTTAGGGGTACATAAATAAATGCCTACCCCAATTTTTTGCATCTTGCCTCCAATAGAATAAATGCAACCACTTAAGAAATCAATAATTCTTTTAGCTTGTGCAGATGTTACTCTTTTTAAATTAACAACTACACTATTTCTATTTTTTAAATGATCGGCAATTTGTTGGCTTTCAGAATAAGCACGTGGCTCCATCAAAATCATTTTATTGCCCGTTTTATCTGCTTCTTTTAAAGCTTCATCTTCACTTACGGAATAGTATTCATCCTCTGTTCCCATTAAGTTATCTTCATCATCTGAAAACATTTTCTTAAGTTTATTTAATACCATGTTTTTTCCTCTTTCCTATTTTACTATATTAATGATAGCAAAGAATTCGGTATTTTTCAATTACTTTCCATTTAAAATTGAATTTTTGTTTCAATATAGGCTTTTATTTCATTAACATTTAATTTAATTTGTTCCATTGTATCACGATTACGAATGGTTACAATATTGTTTTCTAAAGTATCATCATCAACGGTTATGCAAAAAGGTGTACCCACTGCATCACATCGGCGATAACGCTTTCCAATACTGCCCGCTTCATCATAACTACATGAAAAATCATGACATAAACTAGCATACAAACTTTCTGCTTTTTTTCCATGAACCTTTTTAATTAAAGGTAGAATAGCCACTTTATTAGGAGCAAGATAAGGGTGAATTTTTAAAACCTCGCGCTCTTCGCCATTTTCTAAAATTTCTTTATGATAGGCATCCGTTAAAATAGCCAAAACCAAACGATCAACACCTACAGATGGTTCAATAACAAAAGGAAGATACTTTTCATTTGTTTCAGGATCTAAATATCTTAAATCCGTTTTAGCGTGTTCCATATGAACCCCTAAATCATAATCGGTTCGATCGGCGATTCCCCAAAGTTCGCCCCAACCCATAGAAAATAAATATTCGATATCGGTAGTGGCTTTACTATAGAAAGATAACTCTTCTTTCGCATGATCACGAAATCTTAAATTTTCTTTTTGTAACCCTAAATCTTTCAAAAAGTCCATACAGTAATTTTTCCAATAACCAAACCATTCTAAATCCGTATTTGGTTTGCAAAAGAACTCCAATTCCATTTGTTCAAATTCACGTGTTCTAAAAATAAAGTTACCAGGTGTAATCTCATTACGAAAACTTTTTCCTATTTGACCAATTCCAAAAGGAACTTTTGCTCTCATACTCCTTTGGACATTCAAAAAATTAACGAATATCCCTTGAGCGGTTTCTCCACGTAAATAAACTTTGCTTTTCGCTTCTTCTGTAACACCTTGGTGCGTTTCAAATAAAAGATTAAATTTACGAATCGGCGTAAAATCACACGCTCCACATTTTGGACAAGGAATATGATTTTCTTTTATATAATTCTCCATTTTTTCTTGTTCCCAACCATCAGCTGTAACACTACCCTTGGTAAAATCTTCGATTAACTTATCCGCTCTTTCACGACTCTTACATTTTTTACAATCAATTAAAGGATCAGCAAAAGAGGCAACATGTCCACTTGCTACCCATACCTCGGGATTCATTAAAATAGCTGAATCAAGTCCATAATTATATAAATTTTCTTGGATAAAACGTTTCCACCAAGCATTTTTTATGTTATTTTTTATTTCTCTACCAAGTGGCCCATAATCCCAAGTATTCGATAAACCTCCATAAATTTCACTACCTTGAAAGATAAAACCATATTGCTTACAATAGTTCATTAAATCTTCCATTTTTATTTTTTCCATCTTTTCTCCTCCTAAAAATAAAAATACTAAAGAACAAACATAGGGACGAATAAAAATCCGCGGTTCCACCCTACTTATTCTTTAGTAGAATCTCTTTTTTTATATAACTCCGAGTTTTCCCATCACTCATCAACGTTTGTATAATTAAATTATATGCAATAACAAGTTGAATTGCAAGTTTTTTTCTACTTTTCTTAATTATAAAGAAAGCATTTTATTTAAAAACTTTTTACTATTCAAAAATAAACCCGTGTATCTTTCATAATAGCGATTTATAAAAAAGTTTATCTCTCTTACGATTGTATCACTAATTTTTAAATCCCGAATAGAAGAAATTTCGATATAGTAGTACATTCGAATTAACTGCACGGTTTTTTTACTTACAAGTATTTGATTTGTAAAACATCTCTTACACACATACCCTCCAATATCAGCATCTAAAGTGACAATATCCGTTTTATTTCCACACAAAATACAAGAATCCAATTCTAAACCGACACCTAAAAAAGGCAAGTATTTTAATTCTAAAATATTGGTAATGACAAGAGGATTTAATCCTTCATTAATCTTTTTAATTCCCTCTATAAATAATGTATATAAAATTTTTTCTTCACTTTGTTTATACACTTGCGTTGTTAATTCCGTTAAATAGTTTAAATAACTAATTAATAGAATATCACTTTTAATCGTTTTAAAATCCTCTATTACATCCACATCCTTTAAAATAGATAATTTATCTTCTTTATAATACAAATAAAAAAACCCATAAGTAAATTTTATGGTTAAAGCTCTTAATGGACTTTTCATGGATTTAACTCCTTTACATAATACACCAATAAGTCCATATTCCTTTGTTAAAATTTGAATTATTTTTGAGGTATCTTTAAAAGGAGTTTCACTTACGATTATCCCTTCTACTTTCGTTATCATTTTCTTCACCTTTTTTTTGGGCATATTCTAAATAATCGACAACTTTGCCACTTTTTTTAAATTTATCCCATGCATCTTTTTTATTCATTTTTAAATCCTCTTTTCTATTTATATAATGAGGATTCTTTTTAAATTTTATTCATTTTCATTGAAACCAAGTTCATGTAGTACTTTTTCTTTATCTCTCCATCTTTTTATCGTTTTAACATAAAGCTCCAAATAAACCTTTTTACCAAGCATTTCTTCTATCTCTTGTCGAGCAAGGGTTCCAACTAATTTTAATCTTTCCCCGTTTTTGCCAATCACAATTTTTTTAATGCTATCTCTTTCCACGATAATATCAACATTAATAAAAATCATATTTTCTTTTTCTTGATAATTAGAGGTTACACAAGTTAAACAATGAGGCACCTCTTCTATTGTGTTTTCCAATAATTTTTCTCGAACAATTTCACTAATCATAAAATAAGGGGTATTACTCGTTACAACCGCATCATCAAAATATTTTACATTATCCGTTAAATATTTTTTAATTAATTTAATTAAAAGTTCAATATTCTCTTTTTTAAGAGCACTAACTGGAATAATATCAGCAAAAGGATACAAATCTTTATAAGAATCAATAACTTTAAGAATTTGTTCATTTTTAATTTTATCAATCTTATTTAATACTAAAATTACCGGTACTTTAGAATTTTTTAAAGTTTCTAAAATAAACAAATCCCCTTTTCCAAGTTCTTCTGAAGCATCCGTTAAAAACAAAATTGTATCGACATCGTGTATTAAAGATAGGGCTTGTTTATTTAAAATTTTTCCTAAACGACTTTTGGGTTTATGAATACCGGGAGTATCCACAAAAACAATTTGGGTATCCTCTTCATTATAAATACCTTGTATAATATTGCGAGTTGTTTGAGCTTTATCACTCGTAATCGCAATTTTATGACTTACTAAAGAATTTAATAAAGTACTCTTCCCAACATTCGGGCGTCCAATAATACTTACAAAACCACTTTTCATACAACAACACTCCTATATTCCAAATACTTTCATAAAATAAGGTCCAAAAACAAATAGACAGATAACAATGGCCACTAAAGTCATAATAAAACTAGCAGCACTCCCACAGTCTTTGGCAATTTTAGCTAGGGGATGCACCTCTAAAGTAACTAAATCAACCGCAGCTTCAATCGCTGTATTAATAAGTTCCATCCCTAAAATTACACCTAAAGCAATAAAAACAATGGCCCACTCGGATAACTTAATTCGAAAAATAATTCCTAAAGAAATCGCAAAAATCGTTGCAATGGCATGAACCCATAGACTTTGTTCATAACGATAGGCATAAATTAAACCTTCTAAAGAAAACTTTATACTATTAAAAAAACGTTTTATTCCCTTTTTCTTTATATCATCTCTTGATATTTGCGCCATTTAAAATCAACTCCTGTTTTGCAAACATAATTGCTTCCTCTTCTTTTTTTATATGATCGTATCCAAGTAAATGCAAGAGTCCATGAACCGTTAAAAAGGCAAGTTCCCTTTTACTCGAATGTCCATAACTTTTCGCTTGTTCAAGCATTCTTGGAATACAAATATAAATATCTCCGAGTACTCTTAATTTTGAATGAAGAAAAGAAGCATCTTCAAAAGCAAAACTTATCACATCCGTTACACAATCTCGATTTCGATACTCTTTATTTAACTTTTTTATCTCTTCTTCTCCTACAAAAGTAATTGAAAAAACCGCATGTCGAACTTTTTCTAATTTCAAAGTTTTTTTAATGACTTTATTTAAATAAGAAAAATCTTCTTGATATCCATAAAGATTATTAATTGTGTATTCCATTTAAAACCACCCAAGCCCAATTACATTTGAAAAATAGTATACCACAATTATGAAGATGAAGATACATAAAACGTTATAAAACAAATCACTTTGGAAAAAACGGGGAAGATGCTTTTTAATCGCGGTAAGTCCGATATAAAGTAAAAAGCCAATGATACTCCCAACAACATTTAATAAAATATCATCAATATCTAATGATCTACCTATTCTTAATTGGACGAGTTCAACAGTTAAACTCGTTAATATACTAATAAATAAAATATGAGATACTTTATTTGCTTTTATATAACCGGAAACAAAATAACCAAAGGGTACAAAGATTAAAATATTTCCAATTACGTTATAAATAAACAACTTACTACCAATTGGATAACGAAATATTTCCGTAAAAGGAACCAAGTTATAGCCGCTATTCGTATTTATTTCTGTACTGGTTAAAAGTTCAAAGAGTAAAAGTACATAAATGATAAAAATTAGATTTAAAAATTCTTTATAAAAAACAAATTTCTCATGATTAATACGAATATACGATAAACGTATAGCAACAATAACCACCAAAAAAATAATTAACATCGGCCAAATTCCTACTAAAGCATTTGATAAAGTATCCTCGATCATCTATAGTCCCTCTTTTTCCATCGTTATAGAATATTGTTCCACCGCACTAATATTTTCTATAACAGCATAAAATAAATCTACCTCTATTGTACTATCATTTAAAGTATTTTTCAAAACTTTTCGTAATTTTATTCGTTCTTTTTCTAAAAAATTGGTTTCTATTTTTTGATCGGCCAGTTCAATTGCCCTTTTCGTGCCACTTTCCAAAGTATACTGATTTTCTTCTTCCCTAATCTCACTTTCAATATCCAAATAAAAAGTAAAATTAAAAAAGTGAAACAATGGCTTACTTTCCGTTTCGTAATTTGAAAGACGCCCCCTTAACAACTTATACTTTCCACTATCCGTCTCGATACTAAAATTCCATCTTTTCTTACCGGTTTTTTCCGTCGTTTTATAATGTATAGGTAAACTTACATGACTTTCGTACCAAACCTCGGCGTACACATTACCACTAGCACAAACATTCCCTTTTATCTCTTCATTCATTTTAATTTCTCCGCTAATCAATATGTCCCCTTCTTTTACATACTGATCCGTATGCACTAAAATATCCCCTTTAGTACTTGTAACATTATTAATAATTCCACTTTTTTTAGCAACGATATGACAATACTTTTCTTCATCGTTTACATTCTTAATAATACGCTCTTCAATTCGTACCACATATTTCATACCAATCGATTCAATTTCTATCCACTCCAATCGGTCTTTATACATAGCTAAAATTTTTTCTTTACTTTCCTTTAAAGTATGATAATCTTTTTTTAAACTCCAAATGCGAATTCCTTCTTGATCTAATGCTTTACTTACCAACTCGCGTATTTCTTTATTGGAATGGATCACCTCTACTTTTACAATAATTTGACTAAAAAAATTTGTAAAAAACAAAAAACAAAGAACGGCGATTACTTTTAAAGGTGTAATTGCCCTTTTTAATTTAAAAATACCACTATCCCCTACATAATAAAAAGAATCCGTAACAATATTCTTTTTTATTTTTTCATAATCTTCATACGTTACTTTTAAATAAATTTCCTCATTTTTTTTTACAATATCATAAACATTTATATGATTTTTATATAATTTTACGAGAAGGCGATTTTGATTCTTTACTTTTCCTTTAATATATACATAATGCTTTAAATTCATCTTAAAAACCTCACCTCATCTATTTCTCCCTCAATCAATATTTCCCTTTTTTCTAATTGCTTGACAACAAAATGATTTCCGGTTAATACCAATTGAAATTTAGACATTTGCAAGGCTATTTCCTTCTCATTTAATTTTAAAATATCAATATAATTAAATACATGAATACAATTTTCAAAAAAATCAATCGAATAAGAACAATCCATTAAAAAATTTTTCATCGTTTCATACAAATGCATAAAATCACCTATAAAAATATATGTTATTTTTTAAATGAAAATGTACTATCCCTATTAAGGCAAGAAAAAAACCTCTTTTTAGAGGTTCATTAATTTTTCCTTTACCATACTAGAAACTTTCGCCATATCACAACGAGCTGAAATTTTTTGTAACTCTTTCATAATAAGTCCCATATCTTTCATACTTGTTGGTTTAATCTTTTCAAAAGCTTCTTCAATTGAAGAAGAAATTTCTTCTTCGCTCATACTTTCTGGTAAATATGTTTCTAAAACAGCTATTTCTTGTTTTAAAGTATCAATAGCGTCTACTTTATTATATTTTTTAAATTCTTCTATTGAATCATTACGCATTTTTACTTGCTTTTTCACAACCGCAATAATTTCATCATCCGTTAAATCGCTTTTCTTATTAATACTTTCAAGTTGTAAAGCACTTTTAAGCATTCTTAAGACACTTAATGTAAACTTATCTTGTTCTTTCATACTTTTAACTAAATCAGCATGAATTTGTTCTAACATATGCATCACCCACTAATTATTTTTATGCTTACGAGCATTACGAATCATTTCTTTTTTTGCTTCTCTTTTCTTAACTCCTGGTTTTGTATAGTGCTTCTTTTTCTTAAGTTCAGAAGGGACACCACTTTTAGCAACTTTCATTTTCCAAGTTTTCATAGCTTTTTCCAAGTTACCATTTACCACAACTTTTGTCATACAATCCCTCCTTTCAGTTTAACTACACCTATTATAGCACTACACTTTCCTATTTGGCAAGAAAATCCATTGTACTTTTAAAGCAAGTAGGAAACGTTTACTTATTCACCCCAAATGGCATAGATAGTAGACTTATCTTCTAAAACATCATAATAATAAGTCTCATTTCCTTTTAGCATATTATTTTTAGTATTATCTGTACTAAATCCTTCAAATGTTTTGCTACCTTTAGATAATGCGCTTTCTAAAGTAGTTTTCTCTATACCATAAACAGCATATAAATTTAAAGTAAGACAACTACCTGGTACATAATCTTTTAAATCATTTATATAAGTTACTTTATAATTAATATTATCTTTTGGATTTGTTGACCAACCAAGGAATTTACTTGAACTTGTAATAGAAATTTCTTTTCCATTACTTTCACCATTTCCATCATAATTTTTAATTGTTAAAGTAGTAAGATTTTTTGTAAATTGATTTTCTATTAATTTATGAGGCGTGTTATCATCATAATTGAATGATTCGTTAGACATAGTACTACCATTATAATTATGATACACAACCTTTACTAGATGTCCTTCAGCTTTAACATTAAATGTATGATCATGATCTGGCATAGTAACTGTTGCATCTCCAGTTGTTACAATTTTACCATTAGAATTAATATGATAGCCATTAGATTTAGCACTAATTTGTACTTTTACCTCTTCGTTATAGTAATGATCTCCTGCATCATAATCTGCAAGTTTATTCTCTGCTTTACCAATCCAATTTAAACCATTACCTTCACCATGAACAGTCAAATGGAATTGATTTCTTACATATTTATACTCTACAGATGTTGTTCCATCCCCTTTTAAAGTAACAGTTTGTTGAGTTTCTGGAGCAGTAAAACCAACACCTACAGAGGTACCTTCTAACTCTTTTTTAAATCCTGGAGTAACGGTACTACCTTGTCTAGATTTTAAAGTTTCTAATTCACATAATGGATTACTTTCACATGTAGCATCAGAATCGATTGTTGGATAACCACCTGTTGTATTCATCATGATATGTCTTACAGAATAAGTTTCATCAAAAATTGCATAGATTGTTGTAGCGTTATCAATATAATAACCATCTTCTGTTTTGGTAAGCATTTTATTACCAGCAGCATCTAAACTAAATCCAACAAAAGTAAGTTTTGAAGAAGCATTATTAATTTTACTTTCTAAATTAGTTCCTTCTATTCCATAAACGGCATATAAATTTAAATCTGTACAACTATTTGGTACATAACCTGTTAAATCATCCTTATAAGATACTTTATAGTTGGCATCACTTTTTGGATTTGTTGACCAACCAAGGAATTTGTTTTCTAATGTTACAGTAGTCTCTCCATCTTTACCATCGTAATTTTTGATAGTAATTTGAGAGTCTGCTTTTGTAAATTTATTTTCTATTAATTTATGAGGTGTTTGATCATTATAAGTAAATGTATCTTTGGGCATATCTGCACTAGTGCTATTATCATAATTATGATAATACACATTTACTAGATGTCCTTCTGCTTTAACATTAAATGTATAATCATGATCTGGCATAATAACAGTTGCAGTTCCTGTTGTTACGATTTTACCATTGGAATTAATATGATATCCTTTTGATTTGGCACTAATTTCAATCGTTACCTCTTCTTCATAGTAATGCATACCAGCAGCATAATCTTTATTTCCATTCTCACTATTACCAATCCAATTTAATCCATTACCTTCACCATGAACAGTTAAATTAAATTGTTTTCTTTCGTATTCATATTTTACAACTGTCGTTCCATCCGGTTTAATTGTAGCAGTAGTTTCTGCTGGTTTTGTAAATCCATTACCATAATCTTTTACAGCTACATTTATTGTACTATCTGCTTTTCCTTGTAAAGTTTCAGGTTCACAAAGTGCATTTGTTCTACATTCTTCATTAGATGTAATATTTGGATAGTGACCAGTCGTATCCATCTTTATATGCCATACAGTGTAATTTACATCTACAGCTTCCCATTTTGCATATAAAGTTATATCTTTATGTGGCATGGTTTCATCTTCAAAATTCCATTCGTTTGTTCCTTCAGATTCTTTAAACCATCCTAAAAATTTATAACCAATACGAGTTGGATCTGTTGGTTTTTCGATAGTATCTAAATAAGAAACAGATACACTCTTTTCACCATTAAATACTGCATCTACAGAACCTAATTCATAAGTAACAGTATACGTATTTACTTTACTATTTGCTTGTAAAGTTGCGTCACTTGCACCCATCTTAAATGTTAATTCATTTTCTGTATTCTCTTCTAAAGAACCAGTATCTACAGTCCAATTAGCAAATGAATAACCTTCCATTACATCTGCTTTTACATGAATTTCTTCTTCAAAATAATACTTTCCTTCTCCAGTTACAGAAGAAATTCCTTCATCTTTTGAAATCTTAAGTTCATATTTATTTCTTTCATAATAATATTTTACAACAGTTGTTCCATCACCATTTATTACAGCACGAACTTGTTCTGGAGATTTAAAACCAACATAATCTTTTACACTTGGTGTAATCTCTGTATCTGTAGTTCCTTTATAAGTATCACGAGCTATTAATGTATAATTTTCACCATCAATGTCCATTAAATAATGTTCTACAGTATAATTCGTATCTGTATTAGCTTTTGTTGAAATTTCTATAGTTTCATCATGATTTTTCATAGTATATACATCATCTTTTAAAGATTCACTATATTTACTAAAAGAATAACCAGGTTTTAAATTATAAGAAATTTTAACTTTTTCTCCATAATAATAAGTACCTGCACCAACTATATTTTCTATACCATAGTCTCCACTTAAGTCTAAAGTATATTTTTCTCTTTCATAGTGGTATTGTACAACTGTTTTACCATCTTTTTTAATAGTTGTTGTTTTTACATCAGGTGATGTAAATCCAACATATTCTTTTGTTTTTGGTGAAACTTGACTACCAATTAAACCAGTAAACGTTTCACTTTCTTCTAAAGTATAATTTTTACCATCTAAATTCATTAAGTAATGTTCTACTTTATAAGAAGCTTTAGTAATTTCTTCCCATTTTGCAACTATTTTTAAACTACTTGTTACTTTAGAATTAAAATCATACTTTTCATTGCCAACATACCATCCTAAAAAAGTATATCCTTTTTTAGTTGGTGTTTCAATTTTTTCTACAGTATCATTTGGTTTTACTTGTTTTACAACATATTCTTTTCCATTATCTAAATCAAATTCTACTGTAAAAGTACCTTCAACCCATCTTGCCTCCAATTTAACATTTTTGGTAATAGGTGTACTCATATCAAATTTTTCATTATCTACATACCATCCAGCAAATATATAACCGTCTTTTTTAGGTTCTACAATATTTTCTAATGTATCACCTTTTTGAATCGTTGCATTATAATAAGATTGATTATCTACTGTAAATTCTACTTTAAATCTTCGATTACAAGAAACTAAAAACAATAGAATAATAATGATTATAATGCCACCAATAATATAATAAATATTTCTTTTTTTATTCTCTTCTTTTTTCATTTACCAATATCCCTCCTAAAATATTTACTATTTTGTAATTGACAAAAACCTCCATTTTTTTCATAAAAATGGGCATAAAAAGGGTGTCACAAATTGAACACCCTTTTTATTATTTTAATTTAATTTAATCTGCATTAAATGGAGTTTGACCTAATTTAATAACAATCTCATCCATTACATCATCTTTAAATGCTACATCATCTGCAGGATTTAAACGTACAGTAACTGTTACATCTTTATACTTTTCCCAAAAATCTTCAAAAGTCATAGACATATAATCATCATCACCAGCAATTGCTTGCGCAACTTTTGGCAAAAATCTCATCATTTGGAATGCTAACGTCATAGTATTAGTGCTAGATGTAACTACCGCACCTTCATATCCTACTAATTCAATAGAAGCTAATTTTTTATTTTTAAATAATTCTGCCAAAGCATCATTGATACCAGTACCTTGCATACTAGCCAATTCTTGTAATGTTTTGCCTTCAAAAGATTTTTTATTATAATTTACTGTTACAACATTTTTGTCAGAAGATATTTGAAACCACTTATTTCTACTATTATTAATTTTATTCTCAACAGTAGTTTGATTTGCAATTTCTGTATTACTTACTAATTGTAGATATTTAGCTGTTAATGTAACATCTTTTGTTACAGGAGCATTAAAATCAAATTCTGTTTTTCCATTAGTAGTTGAATCATACCAATAAGCAAATTTGTAACCATCTTTGTCATCAGCCTTTGGAATAGATTCCGTACTTATAGTTTTTCCACTATCAACAGTTACAACTGCATTTTTAGCTTCAGTAAAAGTTAATTTACGTGTTGCAACATCAAAAGTAATTGTATATTCTTCTTCGCGAGATGAACCAAATGTAGCACTACTTTTTAGATTTAAAATTGCTTTAACGCTCTTACCTTTAAGAATTTCATTTGTTAGAGGTCCTTCTCCAAATAATTGTGCTATTTTTTCTGCATTATCTGACATCCATTGTCCAATAGTTTCTACAGTTGTATTAGCATCATAAGTAAAAGTTAATCCTTCATAACTAAATTCTACAGATTTAACCTCTGGACTTTTAAATAGTTCACCCATAGCAACTAAAACGCCAGAATTCATACCCATAGCAATTTCAGTTGTAGCATCTTGAGCAGTAACTGTAAGTGTTTTTCCTTCTAATTTTACACTATATAAGTTGTCAGAAATTACAGAGGTTCCAGAATCATCTGGAATAAATCCACCTTTTAATAATTCTTCTCCTGAAACTACTTTAGGAGTTCCAGTAAAATTGAAAGTATATTTGTCTTTATTAGTAGTTTCTTTTTCAGCATAATATTTTAAATTAACTGTTGCTGTGAATGATTTACCAATTAAATCAGCAGTAATTCCATCAGCATCTTCACCTAATACTTTTAATAAATTATTACTTACCCATCCTGCAATATCCATTTCAGTAGTTTCTCTAGTATAAGTAAATGGTTCTACTCCTGCTATATCAGTTGCAAAATCTATAGATTCAATATCAGCATTTGTATCTAATAATTCTTTTAATGTAGCTAATACTCCAGAACCCATTCCTTTAATAATTGTAGCATCTAAATCAACAACGGTAACTGTAACAGTTCCATCATTATAAGTTGCTGTAAACATGTCATTATTAATAGAACCACTTGTTTTAGTTGCGACATCTTCAACTAATTTATCTACATTAACTTTTTTAGGTTCACCTGCAAATGTTACTATATATTCTTCAGCATCATCTGCTTCTTTTTCAGCAAAACTTTTTAAATTTACTTTTGCTTTAAAAGATTTACCAATTAAATCGTAAGTAATTCCTGTAGCATTATCACCTAATGCTGTTAACAAGTTAGATGCTAACCATGCATTAATTTCTGCATCACCAGTTTCACTTGTAAGTGTAAATGGTTCTACTCCAGCAGTATCAGATGTAAAGGTAATAGATCTTACATTTTCATTAGCAAGTAATTCTTTTAATGTATCTATAACACCTGAACCCATACCAAGTTCAATTTGTTTTTCTGGTTGTTTAACAGTTACACTTATAGTTTCGTTATTATCATAAGAAACCTCAAATAAATCACCATTTAATTTACTATTTTTTGAAGCAGTACTAACTAAACCATTAACATCAACTTGAGATCTTGTACCATCAAATGTAATAGTATAAGTTACTGACTTGCCATCATTCTTTTGAGCAAAATAATTTTCTGTATCACTTGAACCAAGATTTAATGTTGCAGTAAATGATTTACCAATTAAATCTGCAGTAATACCATCAGCGTTTTCACCTAATACTTTTAATAAATTGTTACTTACCCATGCTGCAATATCAGTATCAGTAGTTTCTCTAGTAAAGGTAAATGGTTCTACTCCTGCTATATCAGTTGCAAAATCTATAGATGTTACTGATGAATTGTCTTCTAAAAATTTAGTTAAAACATCTATAACTCCAGATTTCATTCCTAAAGCAATATTTTCTTTTAAATTTTGAACTGTAGCTGTAACAGAACCATCAGCTAAACTATTTACATTAAATGTAAATAAATCAGGTTTATTATAAGATGTAAATGCAGTATTTAATAAAGTATCCGTATCAATTTTTACATCTTCTTTTAAATATTGATAATCAATATATTTAACTTGAATACCACTTTTTAAATCTTCTTCTAGAGTATTATCTCCATATAAAGATTTACCAATTGTCCAACTATCAATTTCTCCACTATTATTATATTGAGCATCGATAGTATAAATTGTCATTTCTTTAAAAATACCATCGGTATTAATTTTACCATTTTGATCTTTTGCTTGAATGCTTCTTGCAGCAAGCATAACATCTTGAACCGTTGTTTTATAACCAGTTGTAAAAGCATATTCACCAACTAAATAGAAACCTTCTGCATTTTTATTTACAGCTAATACATCATTTCCTAAAGTATTTAAATCTTTAATTTCTTTAGCAGAAACAGCATTTAGTGAAAGAACAAAACCAATTAATCCAATAGCTAATAATTTTATGTTCTTTTTCATAATTTTACATCCTTTCTTTATTTATAAGATACCGAAACATTATTAATTTCTGTACCATTCTTTAATATAATTGTAGCACTTTTTACATTCTCATCAACATTTGTAGCTTTTACAGTTGCATCTTTAAATGGTTTAGTTTGGCCATTATATTTAATTACACTATAATCACTCCAAGCACTACCATTTCTTGTTACTAGAATTGTATATTCCAAAGAATCCCCAAATTCTTCTGGTATTGCAGTAAATACAATCGCATAAGTAGAACTTACTTTAACAGTAATAGTATCTTCATAGTTACCATCTTCTGTTGTTACAGTAATAACTACCTCACCATCATTAACACCATGAACTGTACCATTTTGATCAACTGTTGCAATACTTGGATCACTACTTTTCCAAGTAACCTTTTTATTTGTTGCTTTACTTGGACTTACTACAGCTTTAAGTTTAAGATTTGATCCAACTTTTACCTCATTATCTCCTTGTATTTTAACACCAGTTACTGCAACATTAGTTTCAGTTGGTTCTTCCTCTTCTTCCTCTTCAATTGTAATTGTAATGCTACCATATTTTTTACTACCATCTTTAGCAGTGGCTGTAATAGTTACTTTTCCTGGTTTTAGAGCTTTTACTTTTCCATTTTCATCAACAGTTGCAATTTTTGGATTGCTACTTTTCCATGTAACATTTTTATTTGTAGCATCTGTTGGTTTAATGGTTACCGTTAATTTTTGACTTTCTCCAACCATCATTTTTTTATCCCCACTAACAACAACACTAGTAACAAAACCATTTTTGTCATTAGTAACTGTAATTGTGCAACTTGCTTTATAACGTCCATCTTTCGTTTGTACCGTAATTGTTACCTCACCAACTTTTAATGCTTTTACTTTTCCGTTTTCATCAACACTTGCAATTTTTGGATCACTACTACTCCATACTAATTCTTCTTTAGTAGCTTCTCCATTTAATAAAGCACTTAAAGTAAGAGTATCATTTACAAGTAATGTTTCTTCTGTTGTATTTAAAGTTAATCCTTCTTTTACACCATCGGCCCATCTTGCTTCTAGTGTTATATTTCCAGTAATTGGTGTAGTAAAATCGAATAATTCATCATTTAAATACCATCCAGCAAAAACATATCCTTCTCTTGTTGGATCACTTGGTTTTTCGATTGTTCCATTTTTTTCAATTTCTACGGATGAAACAGCACTACCACCATTCGTATCAAAATCGACAGTATACTTTCTATTACATCCTCTTAATAAGAAAAAGAAAATAACGATTAGAACAACAGCTCCAATAATGATAAACGTTCTAAGTTGCTCTTTTTTTTCATCAGTTTTTTTCTTATTCATGTATAAATGTCCTTTCTTTTAAAATACTTTTGGTATCCTAATTATTAGGATAAACTAACTTATTTCTACTACTCCTTCACCTCAATTTCCCCAAACAAATTTTCGTATCGAAAAGATTAGATAAAACCTTTCTTAATACTTGGTTTCATTATAACCCCCCCCCCGAAGCTTTGTCAATCAATTTTTGGGGATTTAAGAAACAATTAAAAAAGTCTTTTATCTCTATCAAATGTATGTTACTAAAAAATATTTAATGCCAAAAAAAAAGAATTAAACGGTCATTAATTCTTCTTCTTTGCTTTTTAGTTTTTCATCTACAATTTTATTATATTTATTAATTGCTTCTTGGACGCTTTCTAATCTTCGTTTTTCTTCATCTAAAGGATATTCTTCTTTTTTAATCTGATTGTTTTCTTCTTGACGAATATTTCTTAAAGCCACTTTAGCTTCTTCTGCTACCTCTTTTGCTTGACGAACATAATCTCTTCTTCTATCCTCTGTAAGTTCTGGAACCGTTAAAAGAATAATTTCCCCATTATTCGTTGGTGTAATACCAATATTTGCTTCATTAATAGCTCTTTCTATATCTTTTAAAACATTACGATCAAAAGGTTTGATCATTAATTGTCTTGCTTCAGGAACGGTAATATTGGCAAGACTTTGTATAGGAGTTGCAACTCCATAATAAGGAACCATGATTCCATTTAGCATAGCCGGATTTGCTCGACCTGCTCTAATATTTAAAAGCTTGTTTTCTAATGATTGAATGGCTTTTTCCATTTTTTCTTCAATATTCATAATTTTAGTCTCCTATTCATTTATTGTTATAGTATCATTATAATCGCCATCGAGCGTTTTGACAACATAATTCATAACTAAAGTGCCAAATTCATCGATATAAATTACAAAAGTATCATTTTCTTTTAATCCGTTTATGGTTTCTTCTAATTTTACATTTGGAACGGTACTTAAACTTTCTTGTATTTTTTCCAAAGCTATTGTAAGAGTGGTATGATACAAAGAAAATAAGTCGCTACTTTCAATTTTTTCTCCTGTAAGAACATTAAATGTATAAGCTTTTACTTTACTAGATGCCGAAAAACCATTTAAACAAGAATAATTCGATTCACGAATAACCAAAGAAATATATTCTTGGTATTCATAAATTCCATAATCTAAAAAATTAGTTTCATAAATATTCTCTTCATTTTGAAAAGTACAAGTAGGATCACTTTCTTTTTTTAAGCTAGCTTTAGTCTGTTTTACATAAGAAGCAATTTCTTCATTAACCTCTGTTGCATCTTTACTATTTAAATTAAAAACGGGTCTCTTACTTGTAATAGCTAAAGAAGAACTAATAGTCTCTTCCTCTGTATAGTAAATAAAATCTTTTGTTTTATCTATTTTCATTTTATCGCTAATTACAAGTTCTTCTTCTGGACTTTTAATTTTTTGTTCTCTTTTTTCTTTCGTATTAAAATACAATAACGCACTACCGACAACAACGATTAAAACAATAAAGAAAAAGAATAAACCAAACCCTAAAACGTTGTTACTTTCTTCTCTCATTCCTCTTCTCCTAACATGGCTAGAATCGCCTTATCAAAATTCATTCGAATTAAATTTTTACGATAATCTGTGAAATACTCTTCTGGTTTTATATCTCCTGTTAAATAAAGAATTTCATTATCAAAGTAAACAATTTCACCATTTTTTATCATAACGACAGTAGGAGCACTTAACTCTTTTTTATTCGTATCACTACTGATTAAATAGGAATCTAATTTTTGGACAATCTTTTGATACGTTTTATTATTTAACTGACGGTCTTTATAAAAATCATAGTAATAAATTTCTTTTAGATTATGAAAACTTGCCATTTCGTTTAAATAATCTGCATAATAGTGACTCCATATATTACTAGAAAACCCTAAAAATAAAATACCAGTTTTTCCATTTAACAATTCCAAAGCTTCATTTTCATTAATATATTTATAAAGATTATTTTTAGAGATATCTTTGTATTCACTTGCAAATCGAATATTGTCTGCTACATCCAAGTGGTAATCTTTTGTTCCTAGATATATAAATAAGTAAAGCATTCCCACAAATAAAATCAATTTTATAATATTTTTACTTTTTTTTAATTTCTTCATACTATCACTATCTTTAGTATAACAAAAAATAAAGAAAAAAGATGCTTTTTTCTTTATTCTTGACAGTTTTAATTTCCTTTTACTTGGTTCATTACCTCTTCGGCAAAGTTTTCGTTTCTTTTTTCCATTCCTTCTCCAACCTCATAACGAACCATTTTAACAATCTCTCCACCATTATTAGTTACGTAAGTATTAACACTTATATCATTATCTTTAATAAAAGCTTGTTCTGCTAGACATACCTCTTTATAGAACTTTTTGATTCTACCCTCTACCATTTTTTCAGCAATATCAGCATTTTTTCCTTCATTAATAGATTGTTCTTTTAATATTTCACGTTCACGATTCAATACATCTTGTGGTACATCTTCAATAAAGACATAACTTGGTTTCATTGCAGCCGCTTGCATCGCAACATCTTTAGCAATTTCTGCACTTGTATTTTTAAGAACCGTTAATACGGCGATTTTGCCACCCATATGTAAGTAAGAGCCAAAAACCTCATCTTCACCTTTGGTGACAACCTCCATTCTTCTTAAAGATAATTTTTCACCAATTTTAGCCGTTTTAGCAACAATTAAATCATTGATAGTTCCTTCACTTGCATTCACTTGTAAAGCCGATTCTAAAGTCGTTGCATCACTATTTAATATAGCATGACCAATTTCATCAATCATGTTTGTAAATTCTTCATTTTTACTAACGAAATCGGTTTCACTATTAACCTCTAAAATAACAGCTTTATTACCACTTACATAGATATTCGCTAATCCTTCAGCAGCAATACGGCTCTCTTTTTTAATTGCTTTAGAAATTCCTTTTTCTCTTAAATAATCCATAGCAGCATCAATATCGCCATTGCATTCAGTCAAAGCTTTTTTGCAATCCATCATACCTGCACCGCTTTTTTCACGCAAATCTTTTACTAAACTTGCCGTAATTTCCATAAACTTTTCTCCCTTTCTTTATTTTAAATTGCTAATTAATTCATCTTTTTTCATTGTAGAATAACCTTTAATTCCTTGTTCTTTAGCAATACCTTTTAATTCAGCTAAAGTCATGGCACTATAGTCTTTTTTCTCTTCTTTTTCTTCTACAACAATTTCTTCTTTTGCAAGTTCTTCTTCCTCTTTTTTAGGTTCAATATTTTCTATAGCTGCAGCCATAGAAACCTCTTTTGTTTCTTTTTTGTTTTTATCTTCTTCCGTAACATAATCAACCATTTCTAAATTACGAGATTCACAAATGGCATTATTAAGTACTCCAATCACAACTTTTACAGAACGAACGGCATCATCATTAGCTGGAATGCAATAATCAACCTCATCTGGATCACAATTCGTATCAACAATACCAAATACAGGTATATTTAATTTTCTTGCTTCACGAATAGCATTGGTTTCCTTTTTAGGATCAACAATAATAATTGCTTGAGGTAATTTATTCATTTCACGAATACCTGATAATACACGATTTAATTTTTCGTATTCTTTCTTTAATCCAATAACCTCTTTTTTAGGTAAAACATCAAATATTCCATTCTTTTCCATTTCTTCAATTTCTTCAAGACGTTTTACTCTTTTGCGAATGGTTCTAAAATTAGTAAGAGTTCCCCCTAACCATCTTTCGGTTACATAGTAACTATTACTACGTATCGCTTCTTCTTTGCATACCTCACTTGCTTGTTTTTTAGTTCCAACAAACAAGAAAGTACCTCCATTATCTGCAATTGCTTTAATTGCTTCATAAGCTTCCTCTAGTTTTTCAACTGTTTTTTGTAAATCAATGATGTGAATTTCATCTCTTGCTGCAAAAATATATGGTTTCATTTTTGGATTCCATCTTTTTGTTTGATGTCCAAAATGAACACCTGCTTCTAATAAATAACTCATAGAAACAACGGCCATAAAAATTCCTCCTTCGTTATAACATCTGCCAAGATCAACTTACTCTTATCACCTCTTCGGCACTCGATAAAAGTAATCCCTTAAGCATGTTTATTTGCTAACTTTTTTAGCCATTTGTATTTTAACAAAAACTTTTCCTACTTACAAGCTTTTTTATTATAATATATGAAAAAAGTTTAGAAAAAAGTTAAATTTCTCTATTTCTTACTAAAAGAAAAAGAAAAGGATTTTTATTGAATCATTAAAAATCCTTTAAATTGATGGTAATAATTTTTCTTAAATTGCCTTAAAAGTTCTTCATCTCTATTCCCATTAATATGAATATAAATTTTATCAATTCCATAATCTAGAATAAGCCGAAAGATTCTTCTTTCCATAATAGCAATCGTATCAAAAGTAATATCGTAATCAATATGGACATACAAGGCTTCACTTTTGTAATAAATTTCCATTTCTTTCACCAAAATTATTTTAGCAAAAAAGTTAAGGAAATACTTTTTAATCGACAAAAGATAGCAAAAAAAGTTTATTTTTGATTGGCATTTTTGCCAAAAAGACACCCACAGTATTCTTGACGATATAGATTGTATTGTTTACTTAATAAAATACTATTTTTATACCCATCTTTTTTCTTAAAATCAGAATATAAAAAATGGATTTTTTCGTTTTCTAAAGATTTCCCAATTTCATTAATCGTTTGAGCATTTTTATAAGGACTAACGGTTAAAGTCGTTCCAAAATAATCAAAATGATTTAAAAGAGCTAAATCTCTCGTTTTTTTAAGACGAAGATAGTAGCATTTACTACATCTTGCTCCTCCTTCTCTTTCCTGTTCTAATCCTTTACTTGCTTCTAAAAAAGAGGCATGATCATAATCACAATCCATAAAGGAAATGGAAGAACCGCTCTCCTTAATATAGCGTACTTGTTCTTCTTTTCTTTTTATATATTCTTCTTTAGGTTCAATATTAGGATTATAATAAAGAATAGTAATTTTAAAATAATCTTTCAAACGTTCAATTACCGCTGTAGAGCAAGGTCCACAACAACTATGTAAAAGTATTGTTTTTTTCTCTTTAAAACTTTCTAATTCCTTTTCCATCCAAAGATTATAATTTATTTTTTCCATAACAGCCTCGATTTCTTACGAACCAAAATAAGCGTTTTCATTATCAGAATCTAAATACAAGATTCCATTCGCACTTAATAAGGTATAAACTTTCGTATACATATTAATTCGATCCATATGAATAAGATTGATATAAACTCGATTTCCATCATTCATTCGTAATAAAAATCTTGTATCATCTAAAACTATATCTTTACTCATACTAGGAGCATATTCGATTTCACTAATTAAAGATAAAACATCAAAAGAAACATTTGCAAGTTCTTTAACTAATCTTTCATAAATAGCACTTGGTACATAGTTGATTAGAAAAGGAATACCACTAAAATTCCCCTCTACCATTTCTTTACCATTGGAAAGAACATAAGCACTATTATTTCGATTATAAAATAAAACTTTTGCTTCCTCAATGGTAATGGTTACTTTGCCAAATAAATTTTTTTTAACTTTAACAGAGTTTACCAAATCAAAGTTTTCAATTTTTTTCTTTATTGTTGCACTACTATATTTAAAAAGTTTTGGATATTCTTTTAGACCCGTTTCTTCCATAATTTCATAATCTTTTATTAAATTATTCCCTGTAATCAAAACATGTTTTATCGGTAAGTTTAGTAAAGAGTAGAAAAAGTACCCTATTAAAAATAATAAAAAGACAAAAGGTATAAATACCTTCCATCGAATACGACGTTTATGGCTTCTTTTTGGTACTTTTTTCATACTTTCACCCTTACTATTTTATTAGTTCTTTAATTGCTTCATAAATTTTAAAACTAGGATTTCCTTTTTTATATTCTAACATATTTTTCTTTAGTTCTTCTATTTTTTCTTGATTATGTAATAAATCATTAATTTTATTGGCAAGATTTTCTTTCGATAAATCTTTTTCTTCCATCATTTCAATTGCTTTTTTATCATATAACTCTTTAGCATTAAAATATTGATGGTTATTACTTACATTCGGACTTGGAATAATAATACTTGGTTTTAAAAGTCCCATAATTTCAAATAAAGTACCTGCTCCAGCTCTAGAGATAACAACATCACTGGAAGCTATAATACTAGGTAAATTTTCAAAATAAGGCAGAATTTTAATATTTTTTTTCAAGAAAATTTGTTTTTTAAATGTATCCATATTTACATTACTACCCGCAATATATAAAATTTCATAGGCATCATGTAAATCACTATTTAAAAAATCAATCATTTTTTGATTTAATGAAGAGCTGCCTAAACTCCCTGCAACATAAAGAACTAGTTTTTTAGTTGGACTAAAGCCTAGTTGGGTTTTATCGAAGGCCTTTACATTTACGGCATTATCTAAAGATGGATGTCCCGTATAAAGAACTTTTTTGGCTTTTTTAAAATAAGTCATGGAACTTTTAAAGGTTACCCCCACTAAATCGGCATAGCGACTTACTAAAAAATTGACTTTCCCTGGGCGACTATTTTGTTCATGAATGAAGGTTTTAATTTTTAATTTTCCTGCGGCTTTTAAAACCGGATATGTAACGTAGCCTCCGACACCAATTACAACATCAGGTTGAAATTCCTTCATAATTTGAATACATTTTTTGATAGCTTTACGAATTAAAAAAACATTTTTTATATCGCGTTTGATATTTTTAGTAAATCCATAAATTTCTATCGATTCATATGGAATCCCTTTTTTAGGAATAATATCTTTTTCCATTCGATTATGGGTTCCTATATATAAAACCTTTAAATTTTTTTCGTGACGTTTAAATTCATCAATGATAGCAAGGGCTGGATAAATGTGTCCACCACTACCTCCAGCTGATACAATTATATTCATAGAATCACCTTTATATCATTATACTATATTTTTGAAGACTTATTAATAAATTCAGAGAAGAAATTGTAAAGGATGTTTATTTAACGTTTAGTTTTAATTAATACATTTTGTTCCTTAAGACTAGTACGAATTCTATTTTCAAGTTCTACTATCTCTTCATAAGTAAGTTCATCGGCCGAATAAGATTCTTTATAGTCTTCTATATTCGCTATAGCGCATGTTTTACCTACAAATAAATCATTTTCATTTAAAGAAATAAATTCTTTTTGATCCGCAATTTTGTCTTCACTTTCAAAAACAGGATCATTTGTATCAATTTTTAAACCTCTTGTTGGATCCGTAATGCTATAATAATAATTTTGGTACTCAAAAGTATAAATATCGTATGGGTCACTAGCTTCGATTATTTCCAAATATTTCTTTGAATCAATAAGAAAACCATCGTTTAAATCTTCACAATAGGCAAAATACAATCCCTCTTTTTGAAAAGTATTTTGTTCTATTTTTTGATTTACTTGTTCTATCACATCTAAACTATTATTGTTCATCGCTTCTTCTATCGCTTTTAATTCTTCTAAACTATAATAGCTCTTCTCTTTATATTCTTTTGGTATAGGAAGATTATTTATATCATGAACTAAATAATATTGTAGATTATAATCAGGAATCCAACCATTAAAAGGACAAGAATTTACTCTTACGCTTTCTTTTATCTCATCATACTTATAACTAAGACCATTTACTAGATCTTGGCGATAGCATTTATTTGGATAAGCCAATTGATCATTGGTAATAGAAACATAAACATTTTCTTTAAAAGATAAATTTGTACCAGCTCCTAAATCGATATCCACAATATTTTCTTTAACAAAATGATATTCTGGTGTTCCTTCTTTGTCGTTTGTAACCACAGCCATTAAATCATTTTTATAATAACGATCTTCTACTCTATCTATTTTAAAATTTTCTGCTAAATCATCATATTGTCTTTGTAAATCTTCATATTGGTCTTGCAAATCTTCATATTGTTCTTGTAAATGATCATATTTTGTTTGTAATTCAGATGTTGATTTACAAGAGGTTAATATTAATGAAAGTCCCAAGAAGGCAAAACTTATTATTTGTTTTTTAAATCCCTTTTTTTCTTTACTAGCACGAATACTTTTTATTTTCATTTAAAACTCTCCTTTATTTCGTATTTTTATTATAAACGTCACTAAAAAAATTCAATAAAGAAGAAAACCATGTTTTTAGTTTTCTTCTTTTAGCTTTTCTATTTCTTCTATTGATAAGCCAGTTGCTTCTGCAATTTGTTCTATTGGAATAGTTCCAAATTGCAATAATTTTTTAGCAATAGAATGTGTAGCTTCATCCATACCGGTCTCTTTGGCATCCGCTATTTGTTGACGATGCTTCTCTTCCAAATCATAATATCCTGCAAATTCTGGGTCTGTGCTTAATTCTTTTACTGTTCTTACTACAGACATATATTCTTCATCCCCTTTGTAGAAATCTAGATGCTCATTTATTGTTTTCTTCTCTTTTAGTAACTTATAAGTTTCTATATTTCTTTGTCTATATTATATCAAAATGCTAAAGCAAAATCTATGTATATTTTCATTTGAGTTTCCGTATTTTAAAAAAATTTAGATATATTATGATGATTTTTAGTTTACATGTCTAATAATATTCTATT
>CANRPZ010000005.1 GCA_947632625.1 uncultured Bacilli bacterium
AAAAAATAAGGGACAAACCCTTATTTTATAATGCTTTAATTAATTTTTGCTCCCCAGTAGATTATCTAGAACCAAAACTTGCTTTTTAAATGAAACTCTTATATAATAACTTTCAATAGAAAAAAGGAGAATTTGTATGAATACATTTAAAAAGAAAGTTCTTTTACTTGGGATGCTAACCAATTTAACAACATTATCCTTAACAGGATGTGCAGACCAAAGTATTTATTGTCCTTATATGAATACAACAATTAAATATGAAGATGGGAAAATAAAAGAAACGGATATTCGTTATGAGTATATTTATGATAATATAAAAGTCTTTATATTGGAGTATAATGGAGTTATTAAACCTTATTTAATTGCTAAAAGAGATATGGGATTCTATTATAGTTTGGTAGACTACTATGATTTAAAAAGTGGTACTCTATTAATATCTACAAACAAAAAGGGCGATGTTATAGAAGGAGAATATTTTACTATTTTAGAAGAACATGATTTTATGGAATATTTTGTAGAAACAGATGATTTAAAACCAAAGTATGCTGTAACAGAACTTATTGATTATTATGATACAAATGTAGAACCTGCATTAATAGAATATATTGAAACTGAATACAGTGACTATACGAAAACTTTAAAGGATAAATCAAAATAATGGTTTATCTTTTTCTTTTATGATATACTATAATAGTGATGAGTTATGAATAAAATAAAAAGAATATTAAAACAAATAATTGATTTTTTTAAAGGAATACGAGTAAGTACAATTTATAAATTGGTTGGAATAGCCCTTTTATTTGCTATTCTTTTTTGGGTTTATACAACATGGAAAAGTAATCAAGAGTTTTCTAAAAAAACCCAAGCAGATACTTACATTAACGGAAAAGTAACGAATAAAGGGGAAGATTATATTATTGTAGAGGATGAGGATAAAAACGAATATTATATTCCGAATACAAACACTGAAGATATTCCAATTGGAAGCGATGTAAACGCTGTAGTTGAAGAAAAAATAGAAGAGCCTAACACAAATCAAAAAGAAGAAAATGAAAAAACAACTGAAGAAACAGAAGAACAACCACAACCTCCTAAAACAATTACAAGTAGCAATGTAACCGTTACAAATGAAAAAACCGAAAACAAAAATGCCGATGCCGAGGTTATTTCTTACTTTCAAGAAACTGATAAAGAAATTGAAAATACAAGCTTAAAAGAGGAAATAAAAACTCGTTTTATCAGTGTTGTAGATTTTTTGTTTTATGATGGAACGATTAAGGGGTATAAATTAGATGATTTATCAAGTAAAGCCAAATTGCAAATTTTGAAAATTGCTTTATCGATTGATAGTAAGATTGAAAAGTATTTCCCTGGATATAAAGAAACAATTACAAGCACAACTGGTAAAATTTATACAGGTTTAAAAACAAAAATTGTTGAAAGTTATTTGAAAGTTACCACGAAAATTTGTAATTATGATCCAGATACTTGTAATCAAGCAAAACAGGATTTTCAAGATATGAAAAAAGCATTTTCAATTACTTGGGAGCTAATAAAAGATTTAGCAAGTAGTGGAATTGCCAATTTAAAAGATTGGTATGAGATTTTTAGTGGAAAAACAAATTAATTTATGTTATAGTTAAAGAGAATAGAAAGAGGTCATCTTATGTTTGGAAAAATTAAATATATCGGTGAAAGTATAGCTACTGTAGAAAATGAAGGTGGAGATGCCGGAACTACGGATTTAATGAATATTAATGTCATTTTTGAAGCACCCGATCAAAGAATTTTAGGTGAGGTTACTGAATTTAATAAAGATGAAATTAAAATTCGTTTTTTAGGGGAATACCTAAACAATCGCTATGTCAATGGTGTTATTCGAAAACCATTACTATCTAGTAAAATTCGTGTAATTAATAACGAAGAATTACTTGAGCTTGTTGGACGAGAAAGTGATAAATCCTTTGTTTTAGGAAATAGTGCTATTTATAAAAACTATAAAGTTTGTCCAAATATTAATGATTTATTATCCAATCATTTAGGTATTTTTGGAAATACGGGTAGTGGTAAATCTTGTGGAGTAGCAAGAATTGTCCAAAATTTATTTTCAAATCCCAATATGCTTTCCTATAATGCAAATATTTTTGTTTTTGATGCTTACGGCGAATATAAAAATGCTTTCGGAAGCATTAATAAAATCAATCCAAATTATAGTTATAAATTTATTACCACAAATCCAACCGATGCCGATGATTTTTTACTACAAATACCTGTTAGTTTATTAAATTTAGATGACTTTGCGCTTCTTTTACAAGCTACCAATCATAGTCAATTGCCAATTCTTGAAAGGACAATTAGACTTGCTAAAATATTTAGTCAAGATAATGAAGAATCAAATAAATATAAGAATCACTTAATTGCTAAAGCTTTGCTTGCCATTCTATTTAGTAACCAAACAACAGCACGCAAAAAAAATGAGGTATTCCAAATTATAGAGGTTTGCCATACCAATGAATTTAATTTTGATAGTACTATTAATGGTCTTGGTTATACAAGAACATTCAGTGAATGCTTTGAAATCGATTCCAATGGATATTTTGGAGAAAGTGTACTAATCACAGAATATATTTTAAAACATATTGAAGATTCCTATGAAGAAATGGAAGAACCAAAAGAATATAGTTATTCTTTAGCTGATTTTGCTAAAGCTTTAGAGTTTACAATGATTAGTGAAGGGTTCCAAAACAATTCCAATTTATACAATGATGCTATTATATTAAAAGTACGTTTAAGTACAATATTAAATACAAAAGTAGGAAAATATTTCTGTAATAATGGTTACATATCTTTAGATAAATTTGTAAGTAGTTTAGTTGTTAAAAATAATCGAAAAGCTCAAATTATCAATATTAATCTAGAAGATGTTGACGATACCTATGCAAAGGTAATTGTTAAAATTATGTCTCGTTTATTCTTTGAATTTTCTAAAAATTTAAAACAAAGAGCTACTATTCCTTTTCATATCTTTTTAGAAGAAGCACACCGTTATATTCAAAGAGATAATGATACCTATTTGCTTGGTTATAATATTTTTGAACGTATTGCTAAAGAGGGAAGAAAATATGGTGTGCTATTAGGAATTATTAGTCAAAGACCTGTTGAAATTTCTGACACCGTTATTTCCCAAGTATCAAACTTTTTAATATTTAAAATGACTCACCCTAAAGATATTAAATATATTGAAGAAATGCTTCCAAATATTTCTGCTGATGTTATAGAAAAACAAAAAACGCTTCAACCAGGAAGCTGTGTTGGATTTGGATCGGCCTTTAAAATACCAATGATTATGCGTCTTGATCTTCCTAATCCGCTTCCATACAGTTCAAACTGTGATGTAGCAAGTAGATGGAATGTAAAGGCTTCTACAGCACCAAGTATCCAAAGTACACCTACTACTATTAATGGGGAAATAAGCAACGGATAAGTTGCTTTTTCATTGACTTAAAATAGGATTATTTATATAATAAAATTGTTTAGGGAGGGAAAATTTTATGGATACTCTAAAGGAAAAAAAGTTAAAAAAATTACAAGAAAAGATAAAAGAATATAACACTATTTTAGCAAATAAAAATTTATTAGAAAAAGAAACGAATAAAGATTATAAAAATTTGAAAATTAAAATAATTATTTCTAATATAGCAATTGCTAGCTTTATTGCTTTAGCATCAAAATTTGTGGGTCTCGGGTTTCCTTTTGTTAGAGACCAAGTAAAAAAATATCAAGACATACAAACAACGATAGAGCAAGATGGAAGCTTAACAGAAGAGAAAAATGGATATATTTATGAAAAAGATTTAGATTCTAATTATTTATATAATTATTCTAATTGGACCTCAACATTATCAAATGAACACATCCGTTATATAGAAAAATATAATTTAGAAGATATAAATATTGAAGAAATGCTTGCTATCTTACAAGAAGGTAAAATGGATTTTGATAGTCTAGAAGAAGAACCAGAAATTATCAGTATGCAAACTACCTATACAGAAGATGAATTAATGGAATTATCTAACTATAAAGCCGTATTTCATGAATTAGATAAGCAAGATTTTATATATGAATACGAACCATCTAAAGCAAACTTTTTTTTAACAGCAATAGATGGAGTTATATTTATTTGGGCATCTATAATATTTTTATCACTAAATTCTTCTGAATTAAAAAAATATAAAAATAATTTTAGTCAAAAAGTAAACGAAAAAGAAAAGGAATATATGATAAAAAAAGAAAAATATGTAAGAAAGTTACAAAAAATAAAGCCAAATATGAAAAATGAAAAATAAAATATAATAATTGATGATTAGAATTGAATTGCTAAATAGATAATTCTATGATACAATGTAAGTACCTGAAGGAATAGTTTGTTTTACATAAAAACCGACTATTGGATATTATTGGGAATCTAATTGAGTGTGGTGTAGAAGACTAGCCCATTAAGTGATGCTAGGATCCTAAAGCATATCATGTGATGCCCACCTCGCGTGAGCGGGCTTTTTATCCAAACAGACTATCCTTTGGGTTTTTATTTGAGGTGAAAATATGTTTGATCGAACATTAAAAATAATAAAAAAAGAACTTTTAGATAAAATAAAAGAACAAAATATTTTATTGGTTGGAGTAGGGGGAGTCGGAGGATTTGCTTTGGAAGCTTTAATACGCCTAGGATTTTCAAATATAACAATCGTAGATGCCGATGACTTTGAAGAAAGTAATTTAAATCGTCAAATCCTTTGTACTCAAGAAACTATTGGTAAATCCAAAGTTGAAGAAGCCAAAAAAAGAGCATTAAGTATTAATCCCAAAGCAAATATTAAAAGTATTCAAATTTTTTTAAATGAAGAGAATATAGAGGAATTATTTAAAATTAACTATGATTATATTATCGATGCCTGTGATACAATAACTACTAAATATTTACTTATAAAATTATCTTTAGAAACGAATACTAAAATTATTTCTTGTATGGGTACAGGAAATCGAATTGACCCTGCAAAAGTTACTTTAACAACTTTAAATAAAACATATAATGATCCGCTTGCAAAAGCAATGCGAGAAATTTTAAGAAAAAAGAATGTCCCTTTAAAAATACCTGTAGTATGGAGTAAAGAAATTCCAATAAAAACAAAAGAAAAAACGCCAGGTTCTATTGTTTTAGTTCCTGCCGCCGCTGGTTTAGAAATTGCTTTTTTTCTATTAAATGATTTAGAAAAACAACTCTAATTCATTTTTTTTATTCTATCAATTAATGCTTTAGCATCTTCATGTTCATATACAATATGATAAATCTCCATAAATATCGGAGCTTTGATATGCTTTCTTTTAAATAGTTTTAGCGCATATTCTAAAGTTACCATACCTTCAATCGTATTATTTTTTTTATAATTTTCAATATCGGTATCTTTTTTCTTTTCACCAATCAAAACACCAAACGTATGATTTCGACTTTCACTAGAATAACAGGTAGCCACCAAATCGCCAAAGCCAGCTAAATGATTTAATATTTCATTAGAACTAACATTAAATTGATATAAAATGTTTTCTAATTCTTTATAGACATAAGTTAAATAATAAGCGTGTGTGCTTCCCTTATAACCTAAACCTTTTAAAATTCCACATCCGATGGCATAAACATTTTTAAGACTACTTAAAAGAGCAACGCTATTTAAATCTTTTGTAAATACAACTTTAACATTTTCTAAACGAAAAGCCTTATCCATTGCCTTTTTTACAATATTAGATTTCGTTGCAACATTAAAAGCGATAGGTTCTAAATTTAAAACATCATTGGCAAAAGTAGGTCCACCCAAAACACCAATAGGATTTTTTAATATTCTTTTAACAATTTGATGAACCAACATAGGCTTTTCTCCATAAATTCCTTTTGTACCAATACATATAGGAATCTTTTTATTTATTGTTTCCTTTATATCGTTACAAACACTTTCTAAATAAGGAATAGAGGTCATAAATAAAAGCAAATCACTATCTTTTATTATATCCTCATAAGCATGTGTAAGTTTTATATTTTTAGGAAATACTTTACCCTTAAAAATAGCTTCTAACTTATTTGTTTTTTGATAGTCCAAAACTAAATTTTCATTTTCACTCCATAAAATAATTTGATTTTCTTTATTTTGAGCTAAAGTATTTGCTATAGCGATACTAAAAGCTCCTGTTCCAATAATTCCAATTTTCATTCTATTTTCCACCTTTCATTTCACTATGTAATTTATTAATATTTGCTTCATATTTATTATTTTTAGGATGATAATATTTTTTTCCTTTTAAGTTAGCTGGAAGATATTCTTGCATAACCCAATCATTTTTATAATCGTGCGGATATTTATAAGTTGTACTTGTTGTTTTAATGTGATTGGGAACATTTCCCGTATTACCAGCATGAATATCACTTAATGCAGCATCAATAGCAAGATAAGCACTATTACTTTTCGGAGATAAAGCCATTTCGGTTACAACAACTCCGAGAGGAATTCTTGCTTCAGGTAGTCCAACAAGCTCACTTGCATGAATTGCCGCCATTACTTTCGGTCCAATACTAGGATTTGCAAGACCAATATCCTCGTAGGCAATAACACTCATTCTCCTGTAGATACTATCTAAATCTCCAGCTTCTATTAATCTTGCCAAATAATGCAACGAAGCATCGACATCACTCCCACGAATGGATTTTTGAAAAGCACTTAAAACATCGTAATGCCCATCCTCGTTTTTATCGTGAAAAAAGACAGGTTTACTATTAATTTCTTTAACTAAAGCCACAGTAACTATTTTATCTTCTTTAGAAGAATAGTAAGATACCTCAAGTAAATTTAAGGCACTTCTAAAATCTCCTGATGAAAGATTTGCAATATATTCAAGTGTTTCTTCATCTATTTTGATTCCATCTAATTTTTCACAGGCTCTTTTTAGACCAATAACAATTTCCTCGGCACTTAATTCATGTAATTCAAAAATTTGGACACGACTACGAATAGCAGGATTAATTTTATGATAAGGATTAGATGTTGTAAGCCCAATTAAAATAATTAAACCATTTTCAATATAGGGAAGCAGTAGGTCTTGCTTATCTTTATTCATACGATGAATTTCATCTATAATTAAAATCATTTCCCCATTCATTTTTGCTTCTTCAATAGCAATATCAAAATCTTTTTTATTATTAATTGTTGCATTTAAAAATCTATGAGGAACACCTAATTCTTTCACGATAGCATTAGCAATACTTGTCTTACCAATACCAGGTTTTCCATACAATATAAAAGAAAAAATTTTTTTATTTTTAACCATATTTGATAAGATTTTGCCATCCCCAACTAAATGCGTTTGGCCAATAATATCTTCTAATTTTTCAGGTCTTAATACATTTGATAATAACTCCATATTACCACCAAAAATATTATAGCACGTCCAAAACTTGATAAACAATAAAATGCAATCAAAATTGACATAAAATTAAAAACTATTTATACTTAAAATAGGGTAGATGAAATATGACAAATCAAGAATATTACCAAAAATATTTAGACTATTTACAATTCGAAAGAAAATTGTCTAAAAATACGATTTCTTCTTATCGTGATAATTTAAATCGTTTTGAAGAATTTATAAGGGGCAAAAGTATTAAAGATTTAAATAAAACCGATATAGAGGCTTATTTAAAATTTAATGATACGATGGCCGAGAAGAGTAGAGCGCATTATTTAACTGTAATACGTAATTTCTATAACTTTCTTGTCTATGAAGAATTACTTGATAAAAACCCTTGTGAATCTATTTTAATGCCTAAAATTTCTAAAACTTTACCTAAATACCTTACGGAAGAAGAAATTAAAAAATTGTTAGATTTTCCTTTAAATACAGCAAATGACTATCGCAACAAAGCTATGCTTGAGGTTTTATATGCAACTGGTATTCGTGTAAGTGAGCTTGTAAATTTAAAAATGAGTAACCTTCATTTAGAAGAAGATTTTATCCTTGTATTTGGTAAAGGAGCCAAGGAAAGACTATGTCCTATAAGTGAAATTTGTGAAAAATATTTACACATTTATTTAGAAGAATATCGAAACTCTTTATTAAAGCACAAAAATAGTGAGTATGTTTTTATTAATACGTTTGGTAATCCAATTACTAGACAAGGTTTTTTTAAAAATTTAAAGAAAATTGCCAAAGAACAAGGAATTCAAAAAGAAATAAGTCCTCATACTTTAAGACATTCCTATGCAACCCATTTACTTTCTCATGGAGCAGATCTACGTAGTATTCAAGAACTGCTTGGTCATAGCGACATATCGACTACGGAAATCTATACGCATCTTGTAAATGAAAAACTAAAAAGTGATTACGAGCGCCATCCAAGAGCCAAAAAAAATGGAAATTAATCCATTTTATAATATTCTTTTACGAATTGGGCCTTCTTCTTCGAATGGTTCGAAACATGCCTCTGGGTTATGATAATCAATTTGATTTAACACTTTAAAATAAGGAGTCAATTTATTTTCTTTTACTAAATCATAGCTATCCATAGAATATTTATCTAATTTTTTACCTTGTACAATTTGCACCCCATTTTTCCATAGGAAAGATTCTTTCCTTTGGTAGCCAAACAACTCACAATTTTCATAAGCAAATATTCCATTAAATAAGTTTTGATACATATATATGCATTCTTGACTATTCATTTTTTCAGGAAATCCAAAATAGGCAAGCAAAGTATCAATATTTATTCGTTTGTAGACAAAAATATTTCCATTTAATCGATTGAGGTCATAATAATCACATATTGAAGCAAAAGGGATACCACCAATAAACGCAATATCCTTACAATTTTTTAAAGAGGTCGTAGCATACTTGGGTGTTTCATAAAAAAGGTCATAAAACAACGCTGGATTGGAATTAATATAATTAATTTTAGAATATTCAGATAGGGTAAAGAGAATAGATCTATTTTTTTTAATTTTATCTTTTTTACGATTATATAAAGCAACCTTTCCATAATATAGATCTTCTCTACGAATACTATCTTTTTTTAAATCTTCCATCAAAATCCTTCTTTCATTAAGTTAATATTATAAAAGATTATATCTCTTTTTACAACAAAAAAGTCTAACCAAAAGGCTAGACCTAACTGCACTTATTATTGTACAGAAATTAGAATTTTAAACAAAGTTAAAATTCTTAACGGCTTTGTTCGTTTCTACTAGAATTTCTACTATTTCTAGAATTTTCTTGTCTTTGGTTGTTTTTACTATTATTTTGTTTGTTATTATTTCTAGAATTATTATTAGAATTTCTACTATTACGAGAATTATTTCTTTCCATAATTTCTATACCTCCCACTAGTATTATGTACTTATTTAAAAAGTTAATTCATAAATTGTATTGGTGATGATATGGAAATATTTGGGCCATTGCTAATTTCTACCATTGCAGGATTATCCACGGTATTTGGAGCTTTTGTAATCTTTTTTAAAATTAAAGAACAACATATTACAAAGTTTATTACGCTTTCTTTAAGTTTTTCCATTGCTATTATGATTGGAATTAGTATTTCAGAATTAATCCCTGAATCTTTATTTCAACTCATAAATGGAGGAGTAGGGAAGGGAATACTTATCAGTATTATTTCCTTAATTATTGGTATTTTGTTAATTAAAATGGTTATTGTATTTATTGATAAACAAAAAAAGAATACAACTAGTTTATATAAATTGGGAATTTTAAGTATGATTGCGCTAATGCTTCATAATTTTCCTGAAGGAATTGCTACATTTTTAAGTGCCTATCAAGATATGGATTTAGGTCTTAAATTAGGAATAGCCATTATGCTTCATAATATCCCCGAAGGAATTAGTATTGCGGTACCCATATTTTATGCAACCCAAAGCAAAAAAAAGGCTATTCAAAAAGCATTTATTTCTGGACTTGCAGAACCACTTGGAGCTATTTTAGCCTTTCTCTTATTTAAAAAATTTATTACCAATACTTTTATTAGCATTATTCTTTTATTAGTGGCAGGAATTATGATTACAATTTCTATTGAAGAAATTTATCCAGAGATTAAAAAATATAAAGAAAACAAATGGTTTTATATAGGAATATTTATAGGTATTGTCTTATTACTAATCAATCATTTTTGTTTTTAGGAGGGATTTTTTTGAAAAGAGTAGGGGTAGTCTTAAGAGAGTATAAAAGTAGTAGTAATAAAAATTTACTTGCAATACGTAATGATGTATTAACTTATCTTCGTAAGTATGATGTAGAAATAATTTGTATTCCAGTAGCATTTAATCAAGATCAAGATACGGAATTTAAACGCATTTTAAGCCTTATTAATACCTGTGATGGTATTCTTTTACCTGGAGGAACAAAAGTCCACGAAATTGACCTTAAAATAGCCAAATATTTATATGAACAAGATATTCCGACATTTGGTATTTGTTTAGGAATGCAAATTCTTTCTTTAGCATTTCAGGGAACCATAAAGCCAATTGGAAATAAAACACATCAAAGTGATGAAAGTTACGTTCATAAAATAGAAATAAAGAAAAATAGTAGATTATATGAAATTTTAAAAACAACAAGTTTGATCGTTAATAGTAGACATGATGAACATATTACTACTACGAATTTGGATATCGTTGCAACTGCAAGTGATAAAATTATCGAAGCTGTAGAAGATAAACATAAAAAATTTTTTATTGGTGTCGAATGGCATCCAGAGAGTTTAGAAGAGGATAGCAACTCAAAGAAACTTTTTGATGCTTTTATAGATTCTCTTTGATATATGATCTGTATATCAAAATCTTAAAGTTAACATAATATATAGTTATTTAATTTTTAATTAAATAATAGGTATGCAACAATTAAAAGTAGAATTATAGAAAATATTGCTTCTTTAATTCTATTTTTTGTTTTCATTTTCTTTTTCCTTTTCTATAAAAAGTATTTCAATGTTGTTTAATTTGCATATTTCTTGTAAATCAATAAATTTAAAATTGTTTCTTCCACTTTCATTTGATTTTGACCAATCTACACTTTTTTTTAAATCTTGTGCTATTTCTTGGTGTGTTTTATTTGAGGCTTGCCTAATAAATTTATAAATATCTTTTGGTTTATATTCGGTTCCTTTAATATACATATTTTTTCACCTATTTATAGAATAATCTACAAAATTGTTATATTTTTAAAACGTGTATTGACAATACACTTTTATTTTGCTATATTTTAATTATAAAGTGTATCTACTATACACTTATTAGAAAAGAGGAAAAATGGAAAAAGATTTGAATGTAACAATATTGAATGTGTTACGCTATGACGAAAAGGATAGAACAACTGGGGAAAAGACAGGAAAGGAAAAAATAAGAATCGGCTACGTATTGCTAGGAAAAGACGCGGTACAAGAAAGTGAGAAATTTAAAGGACTTGCGGAAATGTCATATTTCGTAGACTTTAGCGAAGAAATGTGGAGCAAGTTATCAACGAAAATTATTTCACAACCTGCACAATTTATTTTCGAGTCAGTCCCAAGTATGAGAGATCCATTAAGAACTTATCTTAGACTTAAAACGATAGTTTGTAAAGATGAAACTATTAGTTTGGTATAACATTAACCACAATAGTTTTCAAACGATTTATAGACAGAGTTTTAAAAGTCATGAGGTAGGGGAGATAAACAAGTTTAATCATTTGCTTGTTTTGTGTCTAGAGTTTGACCCACCAAAGCCTAGACTAAATGAAATCACTGCTGACAAACTAGAAAAGTTAGCAAATCGAATAAGGTACGGAAAACGTAAGAAAATTCATGAGTATGAACGTTCTCCATATCCTTGGTGGAAGAGATAGTTCTATAAGGTTAAATACCTTTTAGATAGATAGGAGATTTTTTATGGAAGGAGTTGCCAAGACTGGTATGGAAGGAATTGTTTCCCAATTAACTACTGGTGTTACTGCTGACGGACTTTTCGGAACTGTATCCCAAATTTTTCCGTTCATTATCATTATGATCGGTTTTGCATTTGGTTATAGAGTTTTGCGAAAAGTTGTTAAAGGCGCTAGTAAAGGAAAAGCCACTGCGTAGTGGTTTTTTTCTTTAGAAAGGAAGATATTTATGTTTGAAATAGCATTACAATTTTTAGAACAATTGATTACGTTAATAGTACCTATGATATCACTTTATATATTATTTGATTTTATAGGTATGTTAATTTTTGATAGGAGGTAATTTATGATTTATGTACCAGATTTATCCTATGCCTGTTATGTGGTACAAGATAGTGACACCATACGGGCTTATAAAATCAAGCCCTACAATCCAGGGTATAACAATAGTATTAATATTGACTATCGCGACTATTATATTAAATCAAACTACATTTATAAGGACGGCACGCAACAATTTGGTTCTTATTCGCAATTGCCTATTTGTCTTTCTACTGATTATCTTACTGATAGTTTTTATTATAGGAACGATTTCGATAGCATTTTAATTATTTTTTTAATTATGAGTATTTTTTGTTTTTATATACCAATTAGAATTTTTAGTAAATTATTTAAAAGAGGTGCACTATGAAAAAGTATCTAATTTTCTTAATTTCTATATTTTTATTTTTAGATCATGTTTCTGCTGCTTCTGTTCTTCAGTATAATTTTAATATACCTGGGAATTCTGCTTTTTTTGTAAATGGTGGTAATAGTTCTGCACCAACGATTAATAAAACTACTCTTGTACATAGTTCTTTTTATCGTACAGATCTTTATTTTCAAATGTCAGGTGTATCTAATCTTTATTTTTATGATGTTTCTTTACCTTCGAATTATCAAGATTATAAAGGTTTTTCGTTGAGTGTTTTTACTACATCTGGTGGTATAGTTGCTAATGCTTTGTTTTTATATGATCTTGGAATCGAGTGTATTGCCAATGCTCCTTCAATAACTACTAAACCTGGTGGCGGAGAAGGTGTAAACAACTTGACTGATACAGAAATTAGTGTTACTACTTTTTATTGTCCTATAGAAAATATCGATTTGCGTCCTAGTAGTGCCTTTAGATTTAGCTTTAGTGGAAATACTACTGTTCCAAGTACTAATATTCATTTTTATTTTTTTGATTATATGAGTTTTTATCCTAAAGGTACCACTGATAGTGATATAGCTTCTGCAATACAGCAACAAACTAATGAAATTACACAACAACAACAAGAGACGAATAAACAGCTTGGAGATCTAAACGATAATTTAACGAATAGTGACACAAGTGATGCGAGTAGTAGTGCAAACGAGTTCTTTAGTGGCTTTGAAAGTGACGATTTTGGGCTTTCGAGCATTATAACAGCACCTTTAAACTTAATAAAAAGCATAACGTCGTCTACATGTACGCCTATTGGTTTTAAAGCACCATTTGTTGATCAACAGATTACTTTGCCGTGTATGGGAAATATTTATAAAAAGTATTTTGGATCTTTTTTAACTCTTTATCAAACCATAACCTTTGGAATAGTTGCTTATTGGGTATCTGTTAATATTTTCTTTATGGTAAAAGGTTTTAAAGATCCTGATAGTGACAGAATTGAGGTGCTTGACTTGTGATAAATGCACTTTTAAAAGGAATTATGTCTTTGATTATTGGTTTAGTATCAACTTTATTAAAACCAATAGATCTATTAATTTTACAATTTTTACCTGATTTATCAAATGGCTTAACGGCTGTTGGAAATCTTTTAAATTTTGCTAGTCAATATATTGGCTTTGCCGTTTCATTGACTGGTTTATCAAACGAAACTTTATCTTTAATTGTTCTTTATTTTACTTTTAAATTAACAGTTCCATTATTGATAAGTACAATTAAGACTGCTATAAAATGGTACGATAAATTGAAACCATAGTTTTTGTGTCCGCATATCGCGGACAAAAACTATGGAAATAGAAAGGAAAATTATGTTTAAAATATTAATTATTATTTTTATTGTTGCTATTATTTATTCAATGCGTAATGTAAAAATTAAATGGAAAACCTTTTTTAGAAAAGGTTTTAGACCGAATAGAGGACAATTTGGTGTTTACTGCTATTGTGGTAAGCAGGGTAGTGGTAAGACTTATTCTGTAGTCGAATTTCTACGTTCTCATAAAAATATGAAGATTTTTGCTAATGTTTCAAGTATTAAAGGTGTTGATTATACATATTTTAGTGGTTTTGATAATTTATTAAAATTACAAGATCAACATGATTGCATTATATTTTATGACGAAATTTTTACTGCTCTAACTAAATCTAGCAAGATTAATTCCGATGTTTTGAGTTTCTTATCTCAAATGAGAAAAAGAAGAATCATTTTTTTAACAACAGCACAAGAGTGGCTAGAAATAAATATAACATTAAGAAGATATTGTCGATATCAAATCGATTGCTCAATGAGAACTATTTTTTGTGGTTGGCTAATAAAAAAGATGTATGATGCTGAACAAATGAAATGGAGCAATGAAGAAAATGAATATATTGCACCACTTGTTGAGACTACTATATCTAAATGTAATTTAGTGGTTGCAAATAGTTACGATACGTTTGAACAAATACAGACGTAATAACTTATTGAGAAAAGATTGTAGTGTCAAGAAGCAAGCGATAGCGATACGCCGTAGGGCAATTCTTGATACGTCTAGAACTATTAAACTGGACAGATATCGAAAAGATATCTGACAACGTCAGTTGTTAGATCTATCTTTTTGATGTTACCTATAAAATAAAAAAGGTTGTGCGGTGGCTTCGCCACAATTCGCACCCCGAGCGCTAGCCCGACGTAGTCGAGCAGAGTAGGTTTTGAAATCAAAAAACCTTATTACTGCGACTATAAGGTTTTTTGTGTTTTTTGTGCCAAATTAGAAAAGAGGTTTTTTATGAAGAAAAATGACACATCTAGTGAAGAGATAGAAGAGAAGAAATATAGGCATTTCATGATACTATTGTATCCTGAAGATAGCTATTTTAATGATGTACTTTTTGATATAAAAGGTTCTTTTAAAAAATATGCTTATATTAAGCATATACCTGAAGAGGAAGAGAAAAAGGAGCATGTGCATTTAATTCTTTCTTTAGACAACCCCAGGAGCGAATCATCATTGTCCAGGCGTTTAGGTTTACCAAAACGTCTTATACAACATACAAAGTCTTTAAGAGCTTCCTGTAGGTATTTAGTTCATAAAGATAACGAAGATAAGTACCAATACAATTTAGACCAGGTAATCGTTTCAAACGCTTTTAGATCTACTTACTTTAAATCATTTGACGACTTATTAAGCGATGAAGAGATTTTAGACAATATTTATGGTTTTATAGATGATCATAAAGATTTTAGTCCTATAAAATTAGAAATGGAGCTTACACGTTACATCTGCTCCAATTCGTTTCACTCTGTATTTAAACGTTATTATAGCACAATAACAAAATACATTTTATACGTTACGAAATCTTAAAGTTAACATAATATATAGTTATTTAATTTTTAATTAAATAATAGGTATGCAACAATTAAAAGTAGAATTATAGAAAATATTGCTTCTTTAATTCTATTTTTTGTTTTCATTTTCTTTTTCCTTTTCTATAAAAAGTATTTCAATGTTGTTTAATTTGCATATTTCTTGTAAATCAATAAATTTAAAATTGTTTCTTCCACTTTCATTTGATTTTGACCAATCTACACTTTTTTTTAAATCTTGTGCTATTTCTTGGTGTGTTTTATTTGAGGCTTGCCTAATAAATTTATAAATATCTTTTGGTTTATATTCGGTTCCTTTAATATACATATTTTTTCACCTATTTATAGAATAATCTACAAAATTGTTATATTTTTAAAACGTGTATTGACAATACACTTTTATTTTGCTATATTTTAATTATAAAGTGTATCTACTATACACTTATTAGAAAAGAGGAAAAATGGAAAAAGATTTGAATGTAACAATATTGAATGTGTTACGCTATGACGAAAAGGATAGAACAACTGGGGAAAAGACAGGAAAGGAAAAAATAAGAATCGGCTACGTATTGCTAGGAAAAGACGCGGTACAAGAAAGTGAGAAATTTAAAGGACTTGCGGAAATGTCATATTTCGTAGACTTTAGCGAAGAAATGTGGAGCAAGTTATCAACGAAAATTATTTCACAACCTGCACAATTTATTTTCGAGTCAGTCCCAAGTATGAGAGATCCATTAAGAACTTATCTTAGACTTAAAACGATAGTTTGTAAAGATGAAACTATTAGTTTGGTATAACATTAACCACAATAGTTTTCAAACGATTTATAGACAGAGTTTTAAAAGTCATGAGGTAGGGGAGATAAACAAGTTTAATCATTTGCTTGTTTTGTGTCTAGAGTTTGACCCACCAAAGCCTAGACTAAATGAAATCACTGCTGACAAACTAGAAAAGTTAGCAAATCGAATAAGGTACGGAAAACGTAAGAAAATTCATGAGTATGAACGTTCTCCATATCCTTGGTGGAAGAGATAGTTCTATAAGGTTAAATACCTTTTAGATAGATAGGAGATTTTTTATGGAAGGAGTTGCCAAGACTGGTATGGAAGGAATTGTTTCCCAATTAACTACTGGTGTTACTGCTGACGGACTTTTCGGAACTGTATCCCAAATTTTTCCGTTCATTATCATTATGATCGGTTTTGCATTTGGTTATAGAGTTTTGCGAAAAGTTGTTAAAGGCGCTAGTAAAGGAAAAGCCACTGCGTAGTGGTTTTTTTCTTTAGAAAGGAAGATATTTATGTTTGAAATAGCATTACAATTTTTAGAACAATTGATTACGTTAATAGTACCTATGATATCACTTTATATATTATTTGATTTTATAGGTATGTTAATTTTTGATAGGAGGTAATTTATGATTTATGTACCAGATTTATCCTATGCCTGTTATGTGGTACAAGATAGTGACACCATACGGGCTTATAAAATCAAGCCCTACAATCCAGGGTATAACAATAGTATTAATATTGACTATCGCGACTATTATATTAAATCAAACTACATTTATAAGGACGGCACGCAACAATTTGGTTCTTATTCGCAATTGCCTATTTGTCTTTCTACTGATTATCTTACTGATAGTTTTTATTATAGGAACGATTTCGATAGCATTTTAATTATTTTTTTAATTATGAGTATTTTTTGTTTTTATATACCAATTAGAATTTTTAGTAAATTATTTAAAAGAGGTGCACTATGAAAAAGTATCTAATTTTCTTAATTTCTATATTTTTATTTTTAGATCATGTTTCTGCTGCTTCTGTTCTTCAGTATAATTTTAATATACCTGGGAATTCTGCTTTTTTTGTAAATGGTGGTAATAGTTCTGCACCAACGATTAATAAAACTACTCTTGTACATAGTTCTTTTTATCGTACAGATCTTTATTTTCAAATGTCAGGTGTATCTAATCTTTATTTTTATGATGTTTCTTTACCTTCGAATTATCAAGATTATAAAGGTTTTTCGTTGAGTGTTTTTACTACATCTGGTGGTATAGTTGCTAATGCTTTGTTTTTATATGATCTTGGAATCGAGTGTATTGCCAATGCTCCTTCAATAACTACTAAACCTGGTGGCGGAGAAGGTGTAAACAACTTGACTGATACAGAAATTAGTGTTACTACTTTTTATTGTCCTATAGAAAATATCGATTTGCGTCCTAGTAGTGCCTTTAGATTTAGCTTTAGTGGAAATACTACTGTTCCAAGTACTAATATTCATTTTTATTTTTTTGATTATATGAGTTTTTATCCTAAAGGTACCACTGATAGTGATATAGCTTCTGCAATACAGCAACAAACTAATGAAATTACACAACAACAACAAGAGACGAATAAACAGCTTGGAGATCTAAACGATAATTTAACGAATAGTGACACAAGTGATGCGAGTAGTAGTGCAAACGAGTTCTTTAGTGGCTTTGAAAGTGACGATTTTGGGCTTTCGAGCATTATAACAGCACCTTTAAACTTAATAAAAAGCATAACGTCGTCTACATGTACGCCTATTGGTTTTAAAGCACCATTTGTTGATCAACAGATTACTTTGCCGTGTATGGGAAATATTTATAAAAAGTATTTTGGATCTTTTTTAACTCTTTATCAAACCATAACCTTTGGAATAGTTGCTTATTGGGTATCTGTTAATATTTTCTTTATGGTAAAAGGTTTTAAAGATCCTGATAGTGACAGAATTGAGGTGCTTGACTTGTGATAAATGCACTTTTAAAAGGAATTATGTCTTTGATTATTGGTTTAGTATCAACTTTATTAAAACCAATAGATCTATTAATTTTACAATTTTTACCTGATTTATCAAATGGCTTAACGGCTGTTGGAAATCTTTTAAATTTTGCTAGTCAATATATTGGCTTTGCCGTTTCATTGACTGGTTTATCAAACGAAACTTTATCTTTAATTGTTCTTTATTTTACTTTTAAATTAACAGTTCCATTATTGATAAGTACAATTAAGACTGCTATAAAATGGTACGATAAATTGAAACCATAGTTTTTGTGTCCGCATATCGCGGACAAAAACTATGGAAATAGAAAGGAAAATTATGTTTAAAATATTAATTATTATTTTTATTGTTGCTATTATTTATTCAATGCGTAATGTAAAAATTAAATGGAAAACCTTTTTTAGAAAAGGTTTTAGACCGAATAGAGGACAATTTGGTGTTTACTGCTATTGTGGTAAGCAGGGTAGTGGTAAGACTTATTCTGTAGTCGAATTTCTACGTTCTCATAAAAATATGAAGATTTTTGCTAATGTTTCAAGTATTAAAGGTGTTGATTATACATATTTTAGTGGTTTTGATAATTTATTAAAATTACAAGATCAACATGATTGCATTATATTTTATGACGAAATTTTTACTGCTCTAACTAAATCTAGCAAGATTAATTCCGATGTTTTGAGTTTCTTATCTCAAATGAGAAAAAGAAGAATCATTTTTTTAACAACAGCACAAGAGTGGCTAGAAATAAATATAACATTAAGAAGATATTGTCGATATCAAATCGATTGCTCAATGAGAACTATTTTTTGTGGTTGGCTAATAAAAAAGATGTATGATGCTGAACAAATGAAATGGAGCAATGAAGAAAATGAATATATTGCACCACTTGTTGAGACTACTATATCTAAATGTAATTTAGTGGTTGCAAATAGTTACGATACGTTTGAACAAATACAGACGTAATAACTTATTGAGAAAAGATTGTAGTGTCAAGAAGCAAGCGATAGCGATACGCCGTAGGGCAATTCTTGATACGTCTAGAACTATTAAACTGGACAGATATCGAAAAGATATCTGACAACGTCAGTTGTTAGATCTATCTTTTTGATGTTACCTATAAAATAAAAAAGGTTGTGCGGTGGCTTCGCCACAATTCGCACCCCGAGCGCTAGCCCGACGTAGTCGAGCAGAGTAGGTTTTGAAATCAAAAAACCTTATTACTGCGACTATAAGGTTTTTTGTGTTTTTTGTGCCAAATTAGAAAAGAGGTTTTTTATGAAGAAAAATGACACATCTAGTGAAGAGATAGAAGAGAAGAAATATAGGCATTTCATGATACTATTGTATCCTGAAGATAGCTATTTTAATGATGTACTTTTTGATATAAAAGGTTCTTTTAAAAAATATGCTTATATTAAGCATATACCTGAAGAGGAAGAGAAAAAGGAGCATGTGCATTTAATTCTTTCTTTAGACAACCCCAGGAGCGAATCATCATTGTCCAGGCGTTTAGGTTTACCAAAACGTCTTATACAACATACAAAGTCTTTAAGAGCTTCCTGTAGGTATTTAGTTCATAAAGATAACGAAGATAAGTACCAATACAATTTAGACCAGGTAATCGTTTCAAACGCTTTTAGATCTACTTACTTTAAATCATTTGACGACTTATTAAGCGATGAAGAGATTTTAGACAATATTTATGGTTTTATAGATGATCATAAAGATTTTAGTCCTATAAAATTAGAAATGGAGCTTACACGTTACATCTGCTCCAATTCGTTTCACTCTGTATTTAAACGTTATTATAGCACAATAACAAAATACATTTTATACGTTACGAAATCTTAAAGTTAACATAATATATATTATGTGAAATTAAAAATATATTTATTTTATCATATAAATTAAATACTAGATATATAAAATTATTCTATCTCTATCTATTCTATATAGTTCATTTAAAACTAGGCTTAAATCAATTGTAATTAAAAATAAATTTATAATTCATTATGTACCATTAATTTAAATTTATTTTATATCTTTCTTTAACTCTCAAATGATTTCAAGTGATGAATTATCCATCTCAAATTATTTCATCGCCTCTGAAAGCATTTTATATACACTATTTACCCTACTTTTTCTTTTAATGAAGAGGGGAGTTGGATATTAAAAAAGGGTTTTTTATTTCAATACCAATATTTAAAATTATATTGAATTTATTATATTTTATTTTCATATGAATTCTTTATTAAATTATTTCATTTTTGTATTAAATAAAACTAAATTAAAATAATAATTTAAAATAGTATAGAATAGATCCCCCTATCTTTTAAAAATAAAAGAGAAGAGTGCAACTCCCCTTCTCTACTTAATATTAAACTTTTCTAGACTCAATTTCAGCAATTTTTTCTATAACCTCTTGAGCATTTGATTCATTAATTTCTGTATAGCCAAGTTCTTTTAAAGCTTGAATTTTAATTGTATTTAATTGTTGAGTACGGCTTAATTTTTCTTCGTTTTTTTGTTCGATTTCTTGAACAAAACGTTTATGGCTATCAGCAAGTCGACTACGGCTAGCACCACCATTATTATAAAGAGTTAAAGCCGAATACAAAATACCTTCAAAAATAAATTGCTTATCTTCATTAAATTTATAATCTTCCGGATCAGTAAATCCCGTTGTTTTAGACATATACCCAAAAATATACTTTATTTCTGGAACATTATCGATAGATTGCAACATATGGTATAAATATTTAATAGCATAAAAATTTTCTTCTTTATTATTTTCATCTAATAGTTTTTCTTTAATTAAATAAGTTAAATCAGCAAGTAGAGTTTGTTCTTCTTTATTTAAACCTTTCATATCGAAATAGCTATCCATATCACTAGCAGATTTCATACCTTGATTTAAACGTGACTCTACACTCATTAAATAATCTGTCGTGACTTTAATAGCCTTAATTGTTCCTTCTTCGCCATCTTCTATATCCAATAATTTAAAAAGTAATATTTTCTTTTCTTTAGGCCATTTATTAATATCATCCAATTCCAAATAATTATAAACCATTTGGCGAGATACTCCTAAATATTTAGCAAGTCTTACTTTAGAAATTCCTAATTCTTGTAATAATTCATTTAATCGATTCATTTTTTACAACCTCCATGATTTTACAATTAAATTATATCACTTAACACTTATTTGTCAAGTGTAAATAAATGTAAAGTTATAAATAAAAGAGTTTTTCGCCGTTTTTATAAATTTCTTTAATTATGCCACTCCCTAAACATTCTTCATCTAAATAGAAAACACAGGCTTGTCCAGGAGTTACTGCTTTTACTTTTTCAGGGTATTTAACCAGTATCATTCCATTTTCCAAGTATTCTAAAATAACAGGATAATCCTCTCCTCTATAACGAAATTTAGCGCTACATTTTTCTGGTCTTTCTTCGCTAATAAAATTAATGTCTTCTAACAAGCAAGCATCGCTATATAAATATTCGCTATTTCCAAAAGCAACATATAAAATGTTTTTATCTACATCCTTACCACATACATAATGACGTTCCAAATCCCCACTAATACCAACATTTCTTCTTTGACCTATCGTATAATTCATAAGTCCAGTATGCGTTCCAATAACCTCATTGGTTTTTACATCTACAATTGGTCCAGGATTTGGTTTTAAATAATTTTTAATAAAATTTTGATAATTCCTTTCCCCTATAAAACAAATACCTGTTGAATCTTTTTTTTCAGCAACATTTAAGCCAATATCTTTAGCAATTTTTCTAACCTCGGGTTTCGTTAATTCACCAATAGGGAATAGCACATGATCTAATTGTTCTTTGGTAATTTTAGCCAAAAAGTAACTTTGATCCTTATTTCGATCGATTGCTCGATAAAGCTTATTATCGATATTTCTAGCATAATGCCCAGTTGCCATATAATCTGCACCAAGACGCATTGCTTCTTTTTTAAACAAATCAAATTTAATATATTTATTACATAAAAGATCTGGATTGGGTGTTCTACCCTTTTTAAGTTCTTCTAAAAAATAAGTAAATACAGAATCCCAATATTCTTTAATAAAATCAATGCGATGAAGAGGAATATCCAAAATTTTACAAGTTTCCAAAGCATCATTATAATCTTGTTCTTGCGGACATATATTATTCTTTAAATTTGGATTCCCTTCTATATCATTATTAATCAAAGAATCCCAATTACGCATGAAAAGTCCTTCTACCTCATAACCATCTTTTTTTAGTAAATAGGCAGCAACAGCAGAATCAACTCCTCCAGAAATACCCACTATAACTTTTGTCATACACGCATCACCTTACTTTTTATTTAATTCTTCTAACATTATTTCTTTAATTTTATCTATATCAGGAAAAAATAAATTAATTCCTTTCTTTTTCATTACTAATAAAGTCTTGAAATTTTTTAAAATTTCATCTTTTAAATAATCTGATACAACTACAGGTACACCATTTTTTGTGTGAGGATGATCTATATATTTTTCCAATGTTGGAAAAGCATTTTGAAGCAATATAATAGATTCCTTGTCAGCAATTTTTCCTACCATAATAGATTTGCAACTACCATACTTTTTTTCTTTTTCTTTAATAATAGGTTTATATTTTTCTATCTTACTACTTAAGGGAATAAACCATAATATATCTTTATCTTTAATTGTAAAATAGGTTGGTCTTGCCCGTCCATTCTCGTGATTAATCATTAAACCTCTATCATTAATTTTATCAAAAAAAGCATCTTTAATATGATAGATATAACCTGTTTCAATTTTCATATAACTCCCCCTTCTTTTAAAATTATAACATATACAAAAAGAAAACTCTATTTTTAAATAGGGTTTTCAATCATTTTCAGTCGGAATTATTTATGAGTCGCACCATCCGTAAGCGACTAACATTTCGCAATCGGAATTATTTATGAGTCGCACCATCCGTAAGCGACTAACATTTTCTAAAAATGTAACTTTACTATAATATAGTTCATCATGAATGTCAAGTTCATTTTAAATGTATTATAGTACTTTTACTATATGCTAAAAATTTAAATTTATGTAGTACTTTAATAAAAAAGAAAACTCCATTTTAAATAAAGTTTTCAATCATATTCAATCGGAATAATTTATATTCCGCACTATCCGAGAGCGGTTAACATTTTCTAAAAATGTATTTTTTATAGTACTATTTCTCTTATGCCAGAATTACTTTTTTTCAAATACTGGAATTTCTTTTAATTGACGTAATCTTGTACGAGCACTATCTTCTAATAATGCCTCATTCCAAGCTTCTTTTAAAATGTCTTGTGTTTTGCTTTGTGCTAATTTAAAAAGAGTATATAATATTTCAGTAATTATAGTTTGGTCTGCTTCTTGATCAAATATATAATGTGTACCTAAATCATTTAATGGAAAAATATTATCTACTACATTTACCATACATAGCATGTTTGGATGGACAAAGTATTTAATTTTTGAATCATTTTCAATTGCTAAAACATATTTATGAGTATAGTATTCACAAAAAAGTCCATTTCCCATATATTTCAAAATTGTAACTAGATATCTATTATAATCAAAATTTTTTATTATAAATTTAGTTATCGCATATTCATTTTTTAAATTATCGCCTGGAATTATTAAATGATTGAGATTGCAAAAATATAGTTTGCCAATTTCTAAATCATTTACATTTTTTATTGCTTCTGACATTTTCTTCCTTCTTTCTAAAACATGAATTATAGTATATAATACAACACCTAAAAAGTCAATGAATTCGTTTTCTATTCTCTTTATCCTAAAAGCAATGTTAAAACAGGATTGGAAACAAAATAGATGAAAATATCATTTAAAAGAATAAGGAGAATTAAAAACATAATATATTTTAAATTACTCATAAATAAATAATTTTTTCGACAAATTGAGGAAATATAAGCACTTACAAAGCGGCAAAATTTAGTAAAAAGCAAAAAAAGAAAGAAAAGAAAAAGCAATTTTACCAACAAAAAATAAAGTAAAAAATTTAGAATTGCATTGATTTTAAATAAGGAAAAAAAGATAGGAATTATAAAACCAACACTAATTCCTTCTACAAATATATAAAGCATTAATAAAGGTACACCAATAAAACAAAATAAAGTTGCAACAAGAAACAAAAGAAGGATAAAATGATAAAATATATTTTTATATTGAAAAACATTTTCCTGAAAAAGATTTGTTAAGGATAAGAAAATGGAATCCTTTATTGTAGCATCCTGTTTAAAATAAAATAAAAAACCCGTAATAACTCCACATAAGAATATAATTGTAATGAATAGAAGAATTACTTTATTTCTTTTAAAGCTTGTCCATAGCGTTTTCATAATCACGAGCCACCTCTTGTTAAATCATATTTACTAAATTGCAAAAATATGTTAAATTTATTGTATTAGAGGTGACATTATGAAAAAAAGAACAAGAAAAATATTAGTATGGTTTATGGTTTTACTAATGGTTGGTAGTGTATTTGCAACCCTAATTGGTATCATGTTATCAGCAAAATAAGCCTAATTTTAGGTTTTTTTTCTTGTATTTTTTTAAATACTAGATTATAATTATAAAAGAATAAAGAGGAAGGAACATGGCTATGTTTAAAGAATACGATTATGAAAAATTACCAGTGGTAGATATTGTTAACGAAATGATTTTAGATGCAGCAAAGAAAAATGCAAGTGATATCCATTTCGATCCTAGCCCAACGGTTTTAAATGTCCGTATTCGTGTCGATGGAGAACTCGTCCATTATGCAACAGTTCCCGAATCTGTTAAAAACCCTTTAATTACTCGTATTAAAATTATTTCTGGTATGAATATAACAGAATCACGTCTACCTCAAGATGGTGCAATAAAAAATGTTATTGAAGATGATGGACTTGACTTACGTGTTTCTACTCTACCTACCGTTTATGGAGAAAAAGTAGTTATTCGTATTTTGGATTATTCTATGAGTACAGAAGGATTAGAATCTTTAGGATTTTCTGCCAAAAACCTTCCTAAAGTACAAAAATTAATTAAAGAACCAAATGGTATTATATTAATTACGGGAGCAACAGGTACAGGAAAATCAACTACCGTTTACTCTATGCTTCAAATTTTAAATACAACGGAAAGAAATATCATTACCGTTGAAGATCCAGTCGAAATGAAATTAAGTGGTATTAACCAAGTACAAACGATGAGTGAAATTGGCCTTACTTTTGCTAATGCATTACGTAGTATATTAAGACAAGACCCAAATGTTATAATGATCGGAGAAATTCGTGACGATGAAACAGCTCGAATTGCGGTTCGTGCTTCTATTACTGGACATTTAGTATTATCAACCATCCACACCAACAATTCCTTAAATACAATTGAAAGATTATTGGATATGGACGTAGAACGTTATCTTTTAGGTTCTGCTCTTATTGGTGTTATTAGTCAAAGATTAGTAAAAAAATTATGTCCGAAATGCCGTACCTCTAGGCCTACCACGGCTTATGAAAAAAATGTATTTAAACAAGTCCTTGGTATGGAAATTAATGATATCTATACTCCGGTAGGTTGTGATGAATGTTACCAAGGTTATAAAGGTCGTGTTGCTCTTCAAGAGGTACTATTAATTAATCAAAACGTTCGTGATGCTATAACGAATAATGTTCGAAAAGACGATTTACGTAAATTAGTATACGACCATGATACAATTACCCTTTTAGAGGATGGTCTTACCAAAGTAATTGAAGGATTAACAAGTTTTGAAGAAATATTACGAGTTATTGATATTGAAGATGATTTAGGAAATGAAGACGTTGAAATTAAAAACGCTTTAATTGGAAAAACAAATACCAATACAGAGTCAAATGTAGAACCAGAAACTTTAGAAACCATATAAAAAGAATCAAAACACATGATTCTTTTTTTTAAAATAAATAAAATATAAGACTAAACTTTTCTATAAAAAAGTAAATGATAAAAGCACTACTAACCAAAAACGGTCCAAAAGGAACCTCATTATCCTTTTTTAATAAAAGAGTTCCTACTGCATAAGGTAAAGCTAGAAAAGTTGAAAAAATCAAAGCCATTATAGCATATTTAAAACCAAGCGCCATACCCAATATAAAAGAAAACTTAACATCTCCCCCACCTAGTGCATCTCTTTTAAATAAAAAGGAACCTAAATAACCAATAAAGAGTAAAACCAAAAAGGAAAGAAAACCGTAAAGGACATTAAGAAAAGCATTGGCTAGACCAAAATAATAAAATCTTAAACCAAACAATAAAATAGCACTAATTACTAAAGGAGAATCCAATATTATCATATATTTAAAATCGGTTATAAAAATAAGAACCAATAAAGATGCCAATATTATAGATACAAAAAAAGCATAAGAAAAATGAAATTTCAAATAGGAAATTAAAAATAAAATTCCTGTCAGTAATTCATAGAGTAAATATTCTTTAGAGAGTTTTTGTTTACAATGATGGCATCTTCCCCTTAAAAAAAGAAAAGAGAAAATTGGAATTAATTCGTACCATTTTAAAGCGTGGTTACAATAAGTACAATGACTCCCCGGTTTTATTAAAGACTCGTGATTTGGAAGCCTTGTTCCTACAACATAATAAAATGAGCCAAAAACAGTCCCTAAAACAAACAAAATTATACTATTAAAAACCATAACTACTCACCTATTGGATGCTTTCCATTAATCCAAACATTGGTAAAATAACCGCTAGAATGATACCTCCGACAACCAGTGCCAAAAAGGAAATTAAAACGGGTTCAATAAAGGATTTTAAATTACTAACCAAATTACGATGCATTTCGGCATAATAATCACTAACTTTTTTCATCATTTCGGCTAATTGTCCAGTTGACTCTCCAGTTACAATCATATAGTAAGCAACATCTGGAACAGCCCATTGATTTTTAAAGGATTCTGATATTTTATTACCTTTAACTATATTTTCAATAGTATTATTCATAATTTCTTTATAAATCTCATTATTCGTAATACGACTCAAAATAGCCATACTATCGGTAATAAATACGTTATTTGATAAAAGGGACGAAAACGTTTTCGTAAAAATGGTTAATTCGTTATAAATAATGATTTTTCCCATGACTGGAACATGCATAAGAAAATATTGTAAATTTTTTCTAAAGGCTTTAATATTCTTATAACATAGAAATAAAACCAAAAAGCTTATAACTATTACAAGCAAAATATTGAAAATATTTAATTTTAAAAAGTCGCTAAAATTGATAATAAACAAAGTTAACCCCGCAATTTCAGCATCAGAATCACGATAAATCTTAACAAACTCTGGGATAACATAAAGTAAAATAAAAGTAACAACCCCTAAAGCAAAAATCATAATTATAGATGGATAAGTTAAGGCGCTAATCATATCTCTACGGGTACGATCAAGTTCCGTATAATAATTAGACATATCGGTTAAGGTACTTTCGAGTTCCCCTGTTGCTTCAGCAGCACGTATCATATTGATTAATAAGGCTGGAAACATTCCTCCTTGTTTTTCCAAGGCTTTAGAAAAAGGCTCACCCATTGTAAGCTCATAAACAATGGATTGAAAATGTTTACGATATTGCTTTTTCTTTTGCATTTGATTATTTAAAATTTTGACAGATTCCGTTAATGTTAAACCACTTTTAATATAAGTAGATAATTGTGTTAGCCAGAATAATAAATCCTTTGTCGACATTTTAACAGCAAAAACACTCGTATCTCCATAAAGAAAATCAATGGTTTTATTATTTCTAATATCATAAACAATATAACCTTCTTGTAATAAGAACGTATTAACATCTAATTTTGAATACCCATTAATAGTACCCGTTTCTAATTTTCCGTCTTTATTTCTAGCTTTATATTGAAATACTTTAGGTGCTTCACTACGAATGCTTCCCTCATTTTGTAAATCGATTAGTAAAGCTTGACGCATTTTTTCTAATTTTTCATTTTGTTTTTTTACAAAGAATAAATTATTATACATCTCTTGATATTTAGCTTTCTTTTGCTTTTTAAGTTCCGCTTTCTTACTATTATCCTCTTTTTTTGTAATACTTTTATACGCTTGATCCACTTGTTTACTAGTATGGTTAAATAAAGAAAGAAAAAGATCAATAAAAATAAATTTTAACCCTCTAAAGCAAAAATAAAAAATATCTCTAATAACAAAAAAAGGAATGAAAAGAACATTTATTTTTTCAGTTTCTTTAGTTTCAGTTATCATTTTATCCTCCTTTATTATTCTCTTAAAAATTATATCACACAATTATCCTTTTTGCCTAGAAAAATATACAACTTATCTAGAAATGTTACATAAAATAAAGTAAAGGTGATGTTATGTATAATACCGGACCTGTTTTTAAAGGCATTACGTTTTCTAAAATCCTTGGGGGAATATCCAAAACGTTACAAGTAGCAAATGAGGTCATTCCCATTTATCAAAAAACCAAACCAATGATTCAAAATACTAGAAATATGATTAATACATTAAAAAGTTTTTCTAAAACAACGAGCAAAAGTCCTCTGCAAAATAAAGAAAACAAACCAAAAATAAAGAAAGAAAATACCCAACCAATTAAAAAAGAGGAAAAATTTTCTTCCCCTACTTTCTTTTTATAAATATCTTTTTAATAACCATAATTTCCAATAAAGTCTTAATTTTTTACTAAAATGTCCAGGCAAATTCTTTACTATACCTTTTAATTCATTAAAAAGATAAAGGTAGTAAGAATGATTTTCTTCATGGTAAATTCCATATTCGATTTCCACGCAATTTAGCTTTCGTTTTTCTTTAGTATATTTACCAATTACATAGTAGTGCCCATTTTCGTAAATAATCTTCTCTTCTGTTAAAGAATACCCTATTTTTTGCACTTTTTTTCTTAATTTAGGCAAATCATTATTCGATTGTAATATAAGTTTTTGAATGTATTTTTTATTTACGGATTCTAAAATATGTAAGATTGTGTTTGTTCCCATTCCCGAAATAATAAGCGTATTTAATTTTTCTTGATCTAAATTCTCTAGCCCATCCGATAAAAATAGTGGAATCGAAACATTTTCTTTTTGACAATTTTTCTTCGCCATTTCTAAAGCATTCTTATGAATATCCGAAGCAATAACGGATGTGCATTTTTTTTCTTTTTTTAAAAAAATAGCCAAGTAAGCATGATCACACCCTATATCTGCCACTCGATCTAATTTTTCAACAAAACCAGCAATTGTATTTAATCTTAATTGTTTCATTAATCAGATAAAAAATCCTTTAATTTTTTAGCACGTGAAGGATGTCTTAATTTACGTAAAGCTTTTGCTTCAATTTGACGAATACGTTCACGAGTAACATTAAATCGTTTTCCAACCTCTTCTAGTGTATGGCTTGTCCCATCGATTAATCCAAAACGAAGCTCTAATACCTCTTGTTCTCTTTCTTGTAACGTCTCTAATACCGCCTTAATTTCCTCTTTTAAAATTTCATTTGTAGCGTACTCTTCTGGTGTCATAGAACTAGCATCGGGTACGAAATCTCCTAAATGCGAATCTTCTTCTTCACCAATTG
>CANRPZ010000006.1 GCA_947632625.1 uncultured Bacilli bacterium
TCTTTGCTGTACTCATGTTAATGGGTATGTAAAGAATTTTAAATATTATTGATATTATAAATAAAAAAGTATATAATAAAAAAGAATAGAGGAGGAGATAAAATGAAGGAAGCAACAGGAGAATTAAATATGACTGTAGTTACCGTAGTAGCAATTGCAGCAGTAGCCGCATTCTTCTATGCATTTGTATGGCCTAGTATTAAAAATAGTATCGTTGCCAGTACAAACTGTGCTAGTGCTCAATGTAGTCAATGTACGACAAAAAACGATGGCAGTAGTAAATGTACGGCATGTTATTATGGAGAAAAATTTGATCAAGGTCCTATAACTTGTACATTCCAAGGCGGAACTACTCAAAAATAAAAAAGAATATAAATAAGGAGCTAAAGAATGAGAGAGGCCACAGGTGAACTAAATATGACGGTTGTAGTAGTTATAGCGGTAGGAATCCTATCGGTCTTTTTCTTTGCTATACTTTGGCCAAATATTAAAGCTACATTTATTGCTAGTAATAAATGTAGTGATGCAGTATGTAATAAAAGGACATTAAAAGATGGATATGTTGTTTGTCGCTATTATGATGCAAACGGTAAACAACAAGGATCTGAATTTGAATGCCCTTGGAAAGGTTAATTGAGGTGATTGTGTGAGAGAAGCAATAGGTGGTACATGGATCTTTCAAATTGTAATCTTTTTTATTTTACTTTTTACTGGTTATATGTGTATGTCAATTAATCATTCCAAGGCATTTAATGTAAAAAATACAATTATAAAAGAAATAGAAAGAGCAGAAGGAGTTAATTTAAGAAACCCTAATGATGATAAAGCCATCAAAAATATTGTAACGTATCTAAAAGATAATGCTTATCGAACGACTGGAGTATGTCCAAATGGTTATACTGGATATAATCGTGAGGGTCAACTTGATAGTCGAAATTCTGCTTTTTGTCTTATGCCTGTTAATGTTTCAGGTAGTATTGATCGACCTAATATGACTTATTATCGCGTTGTTGTTTTTTATCAACTTGATTTACCAATATTTAGAAGCATCTTCAGTTTTAAAGTTTCTGGGGATACTAAAATTATAAGTCATAGCAAAGGGGTGAGTGTATGAGAGAAGGAATTGGCGGTATTTGGTTAACTCAACTAATCATTCTGTTCATGCTTATATTTGTAGCCTTTTTAGCTTTGTCTTTAAATTATACGAAGGCATTTAAAATAAAAAATGAATTATTAACAATTATTGAAAAAAAAGAAGGCTTAACGAGTGGAGATAATGGTAGTATTGCTATTATTAACAATTATTTAAAAAGCAATGGTTATTTCGTCACAAAAACCTGCCCTGAAGGTTCTTATGGTGTATCAAATTTAGATAACCAAGCAGTTGAACCAGCTGTCGGTAATAATAAACCTTATTATTATTGTGTTACAAAAGTAAAATCTCCTTCTAGTAATAATCCTAATAAGGTTTATTACCAAGTAAATATATTTTTTTATTTCAATTTACCTGTTATTGGAGATGTATTTAAATTTAATGTTAGTGGAAATACCGGGGATGTAATTAATCCAACAGATACGTTAAAAGCAAAATAAGGAGGAATAAAAAGTGAATGTTATTGTATCAAATAAATATCAATCATTACTTGCAACATTAGATATTGATATTATTAAAAGCATTAATGGGGAATTTCAAGTGGAAGATCTAGTAAATCAATTTACCAATTTTTATTTTAATAAAATGATTTTAGATATTACAGCTTTAAAAGATTATCAAAATATTGAAACTTTACAAAACCTATCTATGAATATGGATGTAAGCAATATTATTCTTTTATTAGATGATTCAGAGGTTGTAAATTCACCTAAATATTTATCTGGATTAATTTCCATGGGAATTTATAATTTTACTAGAAATATAGATGCAATTAAATTTTTAATAAACAATCCAAATACTTATAAGGATGTAGCTCAATATCATCAATTAAATAATATGTATGCTTCTACTGGTGATGAAGGTAGTGGAGATTATAATAAATTAGGTTTACGTGTAATTGGTATTAAAAACGTCACGAATCATGCTGGATCTACAACTTTAACTTATTTGTTAAAAAAAGAACTTGCTAAAAAATATAATGTTATTGCTGTAGAGGTTGACGAACATGATTTTATCTACTTTAATGATAAAACCTTAAAAACAACCTCAAGTTTAGATTTGCCAGCCTTTATTGCTATGAATAGTGATGCTGATGTTATATTAGTTGACCTAAATGATAGAGGTAGCATTAGTGCTTGTACGGAGGTTTTATATTTAATAGAACCTGGCCTAATTAAATTAAATAAGTTAATACGTAAAGATAAAAGAACATTTGAAAAATTACGCGATAAAAAAATTATTTTAAATCGTAGTATTTTAAATCAAAGAGATGTAAAAGATTTTGAATTTGAATCTAAAAGTAAAGTATTCTTTAATATTCCTTATTTAGATGATAAATTAGATAGTCATAAAGAATTGCAAGAATTATTGGCAAAACTTGGCTTTGTTCGTTTTGAAGAAACAAGCGAAAATGAAGGAAAGAGCAATAAATTATTTAATATTTTTAAATAAAAATGTCAAATTTTACATGTTTTTCTTCTAAAACTTGACATTGTTTTAAATAATAGCTAAAATAAAAGTAGATATGAAAGAGAGGTAGAAAATTATGGGTATAAATTTTTGTACGAATACCGCTAATATTTGGCAAATTGTAGGATACGTTTTATTGATTTTTAAAATTGTTATTCCAATATTATTAATTATTTTTGGCATCTTGGATTTAGGAAAAGCTGTTATCGCTAGTAAAGAGGATGAAATTAAAAAGGCAACGGGTTCTTTAGTAAGAAGAGCTATTGCTGCTGTTGTAATATTCTTGTTGCCAACCATTGTTTCTTTTCTTATTGGCATAGTTGGTGGTTTTAAAGGTACAGAAGCTGAAAAAGATTATAATGTATGTAGAAAATGTATCACAAATCCAAATACAGGCTGTCCAGATGCTTCTAGAATTTGGAATGCAGAAAAGTAAACCAAAAAGCAATGTAAAAATTGCTTTTTTTATTGGTCTATGATATGATTTTAGTATGGTGAATCAAAATGAAAGAAAAAATAAAAAATATTTATAGCAATAATAAACAAAAAATTACTTTATTTGGGAGTATCGCTTTTGTAATGCTTTTAATTATCATTACAATTTCTATTGTGGTTAAATTTATTGGCATTAAAATTTCTTATGAAAAATTAGAAGATAAGCTAGAACAAGCAGCTGCTTCTTATTTAGCTGAAAATCCTGATTTACTGCCTACCAGTAATAATCCAACTGTTGTAATCAGTACAGATACTTTAATTCAAAATAAATATATTAAAGAATTAAATAAATATGTAAAAGATCCATCTTGTACAGCCAATATATTAGTAGATTTTATTGAAACAAATAACTATAAATATCAAGCTTATTTAATTTGTAATAATTTTAAAACCGAAAAGTTTATTGATACTATCAAAAAGAATAATAAGATTTCTCAAACTGGAGATGGATTATATGAGATAAATAGTGAGTTAGTTTTTAGAGGGCAAAATCCCAATAATTTTGTTAATTTTGCTAATGAATTATGGCGTATTGTAAAAATTGATAAGAATAATAATATTCAAATGATATTAACAACATCTTCTTCTGATATTTATAATTATTATCAAGTTTGGGACGATCGATATAATACAGAAGAAGATGCAAATTATGGTGTAAATAATTATAATGTAAGTCGTGCACTTATAAACACTAAAAATATTTTTGCTGAAAAATATACATCTTATCAAACATATTTGGCTAAATTTGATTTATGTGCAGGTAAAAGAGCAAGTACAAGTACAGATAAAAGTGGTCGATTAGAATGTGGTGAAGCTATAAAAAATCAAGATATTGGTCTATTACCATTATATGATTATATGAATGCCAGTTTAGATGGCTTATGCCAAAATGCTACAAGTAAGCAATGTCAAAACTATAATTATTTAGTAAATTCAGATTATAGTTGGTGGACTATGACAGGAAATATGGATAATACTTATCAAGTATTTGGAATTGATGAAAGTGGCGAAATAAATATGGATTATGGTGCTTATAATAATGTTTTACGTTATGTTTTAGCACTTAATAATGATGTTTTATTTGCAAGTGGGGATGGAACTCAATCAAATCCATATACAATAAGATAAAAAAGGTGAATTTTATGAAAAAGTATTTATTATTCTTAATTACATTTATTTTAATAGGTGTTCATAATATTGCAGCTGCTTCTTGTGATGAATTACAATGTATAAGTTGTACGTATGATGTAGGAATATATAAAATTAAGTATGATGTACAAGCCGATGGCTTTGGTGGGGCAACAATTACTGATAGGCAGTACATAAAAACTGATACAGAATCCCGACTAGTTTATAATTTTTTGGATGATACTAAATATCCTATTTCATCAGAAAATTTTATTGTTAATAACGAACTACTATCTTGCCCATCAAATATATATTTAAAATATGCAGCTGGTGCCAGTACTACAATTGGTGTAACTTTATCTTTTAAAGTATTTTCTGATTCAAAATCATATGAAAGCCTATCAAATTCAAGTGATAATAAAAAACCTTTTATTATAGATTCAAATCAAGCAGGAAAAGCTTGCAATTATACTGGATATCCCAATATTCCTATTATAATACGCAGAGTTGGAGATGAATTAAAATATGAAATTGGCCAAAATTATGAAATAGCTACTTCCGATTTAAAAGTCAATGATTTCCCAGAAGATGAAAATGGTGAATGTCCCACTATTTATATAAGCTGTGGATCATATAGTAATAATAAATTTTGTCGATTTTATAAAGAAGCAACTGATATAGATATTATGCAAAATAATCCTGGGCAATCTGGAAATGATGTTCCTAGTGGAGAAGATGTCGGAGCTGATAATCCAAATAATTCATCTAATAGTAATAATAATACTGCTGATATAAGTAATTTTTGTGAAGAAGAAGCGGTGCAACATGCTTTTCGCCTTGCTGGTTATATACTATTAATTGTAAAAATATTGATTCCTATATTGCTAATTATATTTGGTGTAATAGATTATTCAAAAGCTATAATTTCTTCTAACGATAGTGCACTTCAAAAATCCACATCTTCTTTAGTAACGAGAGTAATAGCAGCCGTAGTTATTTTCTTATTACCAACGGTTATAAATTTTGTTTTTGGACTTATACCAACTGCAGAATTAAATGGAAAATATTGTAAATGTAGAACATGTCTATATAAACCGGGGAAATGTGGTAAATGTGTTTTGACTAGTCAAGGATAAAAATTCTTGATATAATGTAAGTTGAAAAAAGTAGGGATGTTATGAAAAATAAAAAATTTTTAATTATATTCACTATTATATATATAGCATTGCCTATTTTGGTAAGTGCTAAAAATGCATTATTTACTTGCGAGTATTATAAGCCAAGTGATTCTTTAAGTGGCTCTCAACAAGCTAATGTTTTGTGCGATATTTATAGTGATTACTCTCATCAATGCTATATTAAAGTTGGTGGAGTTGTAGATAGAAATTCTAATAAAGAGAAAATTCAAAACTGGGGTACTGCCACAGGATTAACTTGGAAAGCAAAAGAGTATGTAAAAAATACAAATACTTGTCCCAATTACTTATTAATACGTTTAGAAAATAACGCATTATTTAATATGGGAGGATATGCCATTTGGGCTGCAGAAAATGAAACAGATTTGGCAGCTCTTACAGATGTTTTACATAATGGAAATCCTAAAATTAATTTTTATCCTGCTAGTTTAATGGGAATGGAAATATCTGATGAAGATAAGAAAAAAGCAGAAGATCTAATCAATAGCTATATTGATATGTATAATGATTTTGCAAATACTTCATTGGAAGATTGTTCTAATAACAATGCTAATATAACAAAGTATAAAGAATGTACTGATAAAATGCAAGCTATTTATAGTAATATTTCAACGTCAAACAATGAAGTATATAATTATATTAATCAAGGATATTTTACAGAGTCTGATCAAATTATAGTTGAATATAGAGCGGCAGTAAAAGCGGCGGAAGATCATTCTGGAGATTTAAAGAAAGAAATAAATCCACCTCAATCTAATCCAGAACCGAATTTAGATCCAGACTTAAATTTAGATGTCCCAGAAACTACTTTGAATTGCGAAATTTTTGATGGTGATTTTGGAAAAATTTTAAATAGTATTCTAGGAATAGTTAGATTTTTAGTTCCTATATTAATTATTGGATTATCTATTGCTGATTATATAAAGGCTATCGTTGCTCAAAATCAAGATGAAATAAAAAAATCTACACAAAGATTAATTAAAAGATTAATTATTGGTGTTCTAATATTTGCTTTACCTACATTATTAAAATTTGTATTAAATTTAGCAGGAATTGGAACTTGCTCTAATATTGGATAGAAAGGGGAAAAAATATGCTAACATTAGTTTTTGTTTTAAACATATTTAAATATGGATTAAGTGGTGTACTTCTATTTTTAGATGCCATTGTTTATTATGTCGTTAGTTTATCTTTTTCACTTTTTGAATCTTTAGCGGGAGCCACTATTTTTACTCAAGAGGATTACCAAGGAATAGCTACTAAATTTTATGTCATTATTGGTGTTGTTATGCTTTTTTTCTTGACATATATGTTGTTAAAATCATTAATTAATCCTGATGATTTAAATAAAAATGTTGGAAAAATTGCTGGTAATTTTTTTGTTTCAATTGTATTATTAGGATTAGTTCCTTTAATATTTTCTTATGCCTTTCAAATTCAAAATGCGATAATTTCTGACAATATTATAGGCAATTTAGTTTTAAATAACTCAAACGATAATAATTCTTCATTAAGTAAACAGGGCAACTCTGCAACTTTAAGTATATTGCAAGCCTTTTTAAATAATGATGGCCATGATTTTTCAGGTGGAAAAGTAGATGGAGAAGATTATTATTGGAGTAATTTTGTTGAAGATGTAAATGATGGGCATTCAAGTGCTTTTTGGCATATAACTGCCTTTGCAGAGCCAGTCCACAAAGGAGATGTAAGTTACTTACCTGTATTTAGTACTATATGTGGTGTTTTCCTGCTTTATGTATTGATTTCTTTTTCTTTGGATTTGGGTGTTCGAGTTGTAAAATTAGCCTTTTATGAAATTATTGCCCCAATTCCTATATTATTACGTGTTATGCCAGAAAAAAAATCAGTCTTTGATAATTGGGTAAAAGCTTGTGTTGCAACTTTTATAGAAGTTTTTATTCGCTTATTTGTTATATTTATTGTGGTGTTTTTAGCAAACAAGATTTTAAGTAAAGGTTTTAGTGGTATTTTTTCTAATGAAGTAGGAATGCTTGGAAATGTCATTATAGTTTTAGGAATGTTCGCTTTTGCTAAACAGGCTTCAAAATTACTTGGTGATGTTATGGGAATTGATTCAGGCAATATTAAACTGGGTATTGGCGGCAAATTAAAGGCAAGTGGTTTCTTAGGAAATGCTATTTATAATACTGGTCAAAGAACTTTAGGCGCCGTTACAGGTAGTGCAGGAGCATTTTGGAGTAAAGCAGTTAATTCTGGTAAGTTTTCGTCATTAAGAAATAAAATTTCAAATTCAATGAAACCATTAGCTTCTTCTACTATAGCAGGATCATTTTTATATGGAGGAATTAATGGCTGGCGTGGCAAAGGACATCAATTTAATAATCAAAGACAGCTTTATTATAGCGATATTATAGGTGGAAAAGGGCATGCAGGATTATTTGGTGGGCGTAAGTTTATGGATGTTAGAATGGAAAAAGTTGAAAAAAATTTAAAAGATTCTTTAGAGAAAGAGGCAAAAACCGAAATTGCTAATGCAGAAGGATCCCAATCTTTCCAAAGAACATATCAAGAAATATTTGCAAACCAAAATTCAGCAAATGCTGAAAAACTTGATGAATTATACGAAAGACAAAGAAAAGAACAAAGAAATTTTGAAGAAAAGAAAAAAGAAGAATTAAAAAAATTAGAAGATCGTATAGAAGAATTGAAAAATATTCTTAAAACGCAAACCGATAAAAAAATGTCTAATTTGAAAACGCAATTTGATGCTGCAGCAAGAAATGGTAATTATGAAAAAATGACGCAATTGCAACATGAGATGGATAGTCTTTCTAAGTCAGGATATGATAGCTCTGAACTTAGAGATTTAATGAATAAGCGAAGTCAAAAACTTTCAGAAAACTATCAAAATATTGAATTAGAAGCAGAAATAAAAAAATATTCTTCAATTGATGAAGCCTCTATTTTAGAAGAAACTAGAAAAAAATTTGCTAAAGAAAATGAAAGATACAAAGCTAATAGAGATTATGTACGTAATCGTGAAATTGAACGATATGTTAAAGAATATCGTGAGCAACATGCTGAAGATGCTGCGGTTCAAGAATCTATGTTGAAAAATGCTTTTAAAGATATGAAAGGTGTACCTGGCGGTTTAGGACCAAAACCTTTGGATAAACCAAAAAGTGACCTTGATAAAAAATAGAATAGGAGGATAAAAAGGGATGAATAATAATTATTTAATACCAGCAAACTCAAAAAAATCGGCATTAATACTTGGCTTTTTTACACCGGTTGATTTAGTAATATTTGGAATAGGTTGCACTATTACTTTGGGTTTGCTATTCTTATTTAATGATAGAATGGATATGGGATTATTACTTCTTGTATTGTCTCCAGCGCTTGTAGCAACATTTTTAGTTATGCCTGTTCCAAATTATCATAATGTGTTACAATTATTAACAAATATAATAGTATTTGCATTTGGTAGAAAGAGGTTATATTGGAAAGGCTGGTGTATAAACAATGAAAAATAGCAAAGTTGCAAGCAAATATACAGAAGATTGGATACCGATTAAACAAATTATGAATGGAATGATACAACTAGATTCTGGAGAATATGTAACAGGAGTGAAAGTAGCTCCTAAAAATATATTTATATTGGATCAAGATACTCAAAATCAAACCATTTATAATTTAAGAAATTTTTATAACACAATGGATTATGAATTTTGGTTAATTATTGCAGATCGACCAGTTGATATCAATGTGCATTTATCACAATTACAAATTCTTTATAATAATGCAAATAGTGGGGCAATTCGAAAACTTATTATGCAAGATATAAATAAAGCCAATATGTTTATGAGTGCCGAATATAATGTTGTAGATACCGAATATTTTATATTATTTAAAGAAAAGAAATTGGAAATTGTCCAAAAACGTATTCATAATTTAATTAATAATTTAGCAACTTGTGGTCTTAATTCAACACAAGTATCGAACAATGATTTAAGAATGCTTATCGATAATTTCTTTAATGGTGGGGGAGCAACTACACTAGGGACGGTGATGCCAGAATGAATATAAAAAGTCAATTAGCCCCAAAAGGGATTGAATTTAAACCAACCGAAATGATGATTAGTGGTAAATATTGTACCATTCTTACAATTGTTACGTACCCTAAATACATTTCGGAAGGGTATCTGGCTAACATCACCAATATTTCTGGGGTAAAAGTAGCCATTAAACATATACCCATTGCTTTTTCAACATTACAACGAATGCTTAATAAAGAAATTGCCGATTTAAAACAAAGATATCAAACAGAAAATGATAAAACCTTTCAAGAACGAATTCGTCAAGATTATGAATCTCTAGAACAATTTATTCAAATGCTTGCTGCAACACAAGCTAGAATCTTTGATTTCCAAATGCATTTATTTATTTCAGCCGATAATAAAGAAGAACTAGAAATGAAGAAAATGCAAGTTAGAAATTATCTTGAAGGTATGGGAATGCGTGGAATTCCATTAATGTTTGAACAAGAAAAAGTATTAAAATCTATCTTACCGATTTTCCCTAAACAAGATATTGAAAATCGTGTTGGAACACCAATTCCATCTGTTACAATTGCTGCAATGTATCCTTTTATTTTTGATAGCATAAAAGATCCTGGCAATAGTATTTTATTTGGTGTTGATTTTTCTGGTGGAGTTGTTTTATTTAATCAATTTTTATATAAGATTAAAAAAGAAAACAATCGTAACAATGCCAATATGATAATTTTAGGTACAAGTGGTAGTGGAAAATCAACAGCTGCTAAATTACTAATTCGTGGACACTTAAGAAATGGTTATAAAGTTGTATGTATCGACCCTGAAGGCGAACTTGCTGAAATGACTCATTTTGTTGGCGGAGATTTCTTGGATTTAGGTAAAGGTGGAGAATTTGGTATGATTAATCCCCTTGAAATTGTTGTAGATGCGGATGAAGAAGAAATTGAACAAGGCCTTGGTTATACCGTTTTAACAAGAACTCTTCAACAATTAAAGGCGTTTATGAAATATTATTCTCCATCTATTGAAGAAGATGTCTTAACAATGTTTAGTGAGGTTGTACAAGATACATATAAACGTTATAAAATTGATTATGATACGGACTTTACAAAACTTACGGCTAATGATTATCCAACATTTGATGATGTCTATGCAACGATTAAAGGACGCCTTTTATCAATGCCAGATAAGACGCATGAAAAAGATGTTATGGAACGTCTTGAATTAAAGGTAAGACCTCTTGTTAAAGAATTAAGATATTATTTTACTGGACATACAACGTTAAGTATCGAAAGTGATTTTATTGTATTTAATATAAGAGAACTAATGAATAGTGATGAAAATATTAAAAATGCTTTGTTCTTTAATATTTTAAAATATGCTTGGGGCTTATGTTTAGATAAAGAGGTTGATACGGTAATGTGTGTAGATGAAGCACATGTACTTTTATCAACTCGTAATGAACTTGGTGCTGAATTCCTAGCCCAAATTCAAAGACGTAGTCGTAAGTACAATACAGGAACCATTATCATTACGCAACAACCTACCGATTTTGCTGCTCCGAATGTTTTGGTACATGGTAAAGCTATATTTGATAATGCTGCTTATTATTTAATAATGGGCTTACGTAAACAAGCAACAGAAGATTTAGGCAAATTAATTGACTTAAATGATGCGGAACAAGAAAGTATTAAATATTATAATCAAGGGGAAGGACTCTTTATCTGTGGTAATAGAAGAATGCGTATTAATGTTATAGTAACGCAAGAAGAATTAGATTCATTTGGAAGCGGTGGCGGACTATAACAGTGTAAGTAGGTGAGGGTATGGACTTTCAAGATAAAAATTTAATGGATGAAAATGAAATAAATTCAACAGAAGGATTTGCAAATAATATCGCAAATCCTTCTTCTAGTGAAGAAGAAACTAACGAAGATTTATTAAATGAAGACCCTATAGAAAAAAATGAAAACTTTCTTTCTAGAAAAATAGATGGAGCTGTCAAAGAAGCTAGAGCAGTAGCAAGCAAAAAAATTCTTTCTTTAATTTTTAAACATCCATTATTTTGGATAGTTTTAGGAGTCGGTCTACTTATATTTATAGCTATTTTAATCTATCATATGGATTTTGACTTGAATGGTATAGGAGAAATAAAACCTGAATATTATGAAAATTTTACTTGTGATACAATCTATTTGACTTGGGAAGATGAATCTTATACCCGTTTGCATAGCAAAGATGAAGATTACCAAATGGTTACAGACCCAAGCCTAGTAGATATTAGTAATCATGAAAGATACCAATATGAAACGTATGGTATAGATGAATATATTACAGGAATTGTTTGGACGGATAACAATAACGCAATGGATGTGGATAATGAAATTGTTTATCAAGCAATGGCTATAGCGGCAAGAAGCCGATTAATTGCAAATTTACCAGATAACTGTGTTGTTTTAAAATACTTTAATGAACAAGCCCAAAGCTTTACAAAATTAGAGGGAACAGAAGAAAAGTATGGAGAAATTTCTAGTGCTATCCGAATGACCCAAGGAATTATTATTGGTAGAGATAAAAATATTATTTCTGCTTTATATGAACCGTTTAGTTATACTGAAAAACGAAACGAAGATGATGAACGAGGTTATTTTTATCACATGATAAATGAAAATGAAGAATCTGAACAAGTAATTCCAGCTGAATGGGTAGCCGATTTAGAAATTTCAAAAGGGAAAAAAATTCCCAAAGTAAAAGAATCCCATACTAAAATGCTAGAATCTATGAGTTTATACGGTGCTAAATATTTACTAGAAAAAGTAGATTCTCAATATGAATTGTATCGAATACTAGAAACTTATTATGGAAGGGATATTGAATACTACACAATAAGCGAATCTTTTTTAGGAGATGGATTATTTGGAGCTAGTAATTGTATGTGGTGGCCAGTAGGTAATTTAGAAACTAGTACGGAAAATGGAATCATGTATTCGACTGGAGATCCTTATTCAACAAATATTTCGAGTGGCTTTGGAAATAGAAATGCCCCTACAGCCGGAGCAAGTACTAATCATCAGGCTGTTGATATATCCGGAAACAATATGGATGGTGCTATTAACATTGTTTCAGTAGCAGATGGAACGGTTATTGCTGTTAATACAGGTTGTGTACGAGGGGATGCTTTATGTGGCGGGGGACTTGGAAATTATGTAAAAATTCAACATAATGATGGAACAGTTACTCGTTATGGTCACATGCATACTGTTTATGTAAGTAATGGTGATAAAATAAAACAAGGCCAAGTAATTGGACTTATGGGTTCAACAGGAACATCAACTGGAGTTCATTTGGATTTTCAAATTTTAGTAAATGGTACTCCTGTTAATCCTTTAAATTATATATCAGCTACAAATCCAAGAAATAGTTGTCTTGTAATTCCAGGAAGTACTGGTAATGGAAATGTATTTGTAGGAGGAAATGATTTTATCACATGGATTTCGTCTTATGCCGTTGAAGATATGCATTCTTCCAATATATTAGCGTCTATAACAATTGCTCAAGCCATATTAGAAAGTAATTGGGGAAAAAGTACTTTGTCTGCTAAATATAATAATTTCTTTGGAATGAAAGCTGGAAGTTCTTGGAATGGAAAAATTGTAAACTTACCGACAACTGAATGTAATAATAATGATTGTTATAAAACAACTGCTACATGGCGTGTTTATGATAATGCACTTGCATCTATAAAAGATCATTCTAGATTATTAAGTTCGAATAGATATAAAGGAGTTGTTGGAGAAAAAAATTATACTACAGCTATTGAAAATATTAAAAATGGTGGTTATGCTACAGATCCAAACTATGTTTCTAAAATTACTGATTTGATTAGAAAATATGGTTTAGACCAATATGATAGAATGTGAGTGATAAAATGAAAGAAAATCAAATTAAAATAATGATTTATTTAATACTTGTTATTATATTTATAGGAATAGGCATATTGTTTATTTATTTAACAAAATCTGAAGATTTAGAGGAAATTCATGACCCTATTACAGAAAATTATAATTTTCAAGAAGTTTATGACATTAATGAATATCAAATGGTTTATACTAGCATAAATGCGTATTTCAATATGAGAAATTATCAACCTGAAAATCTATCAAATTTACTTTTAAATGATTATAAAAATCAAAATCATATTACATTAAATAATATTGATAATTTTGTAGAAAAAAAATACGAATATTACAATTACAATCTTACGGATTTAGTAAAATATGCAAATCAATATTATTCTATATATTATATTCAAGGAAAGTATAAATTAGAATCATTAGATACGCTTATAGAAGAAATAAATGTTAAAGATATTTTAATTATCGATATTGTAAATAATAGTTATGCTATTATTCCTTTAATCAATAATAATTTGAATAAAACCTTCGATGATTTAATAAAAGAGTATTCTTTAGAAAATTATAGTCAAGAAATTAAAAATAATGAAAATAATGAAGTAGAACATGTCACAATAAGTGAATTTAATGAAGCCAATATGTACTATAATGAATATATTAATTTATTATTTAACGATTGTAATCAAGCCTATAATTTAGTTGAAAATGAAACTAAAAATAAATATCAAACTTTCGATGAATTTAAATCAGTTTGTTCATTTTATAAAATAACTCCATCTATGGTAAAATATACAACAGAAAACACGGAAGAAGGAAAGACAATTGAAATTACTGACAATTATGGGCATAGATATATGTTTATTTTAGAAAGTGTAAAAAAATATAAGGTTAATATTTTGAAATAAAACTTTAATAATTATTTGTTTTATTGTATAATAATCAAAAGTGAAAGGATAATGTTTATGAAATTTAGAATAGCTCCAAAAGATTTTGCTATATTTATTGTATTTTGTCTCTTTTTATTATACTTATGTGCTATAGCAGTGCTTAATTTTACCTCTTTTTTTAATGAAGGTGAATTTTATGGACTAAATCCATTCCCTGCTTTTGTTGGAGATAATTTGATATTGACGATTATAATGTTTTTTTCAGCACTTATTGTTATTTTTACGTCCGTTTCTTCTTATATTTTTGAACGTGAAAAACATGGCGTTGGTATAAAAATTAAAGAAAAAGAAGAAAAAGGATATTCTAGATGGAGTAAAGATAAAGAAATCAAAGAGGATAAAGATGTTGAACATGTTTTTCCAACGGATTATAAAATAAATGCCGCGGGAATTCCCCTTATTAATACAGGAAAAGATATTTGGGTTGATAATGGGTACTATCATAATTTAGTTATTGGTTCTACAGGTAGTGGTAAAACCGAAAGTATAGTTAAACCAATGGTAAATTTACTTGCTAAAAAAGGCGAGAGTATGATTATTACTGACCCTAAAGGTGAAATTTATGAATATTGTGCTGATTATTTAAAAGAGCAAGGGTATAAAATTATTGTTTTAAATTTTCGTGACCCTCAAAAAGGAAATGCTTGGAACCCTTTAACTTTACCTTATCAATATTATAAAAATGGCAATGTAGATAAATCAACCGAATTACTAGACGACGTTGGACTAAATATTATTCGAGATCCAAATAATAAAAGTGAACCATTCTGGGAGAATAGTGCAGCGGATTATTTTTCAGGTCTAGCTTTAGGTTTATTTATGGATGCCAAAGAAGAAGAAATTAACTTAAATTCAATAAACTATATGAGTAGTGTAGGAGAAGAAAGATTTGCTGCTAGTAATTATTTAAAAGAATATTTTAATATGAAAGGGGAATCTTCAAGTCCTTACATTTTTGCTTCTAATACGATTAATGCCCCAAAAGATACACAAGGTGGTATTACCTCAACTTTTAGACAAAAGATACGTATTTTTGCTTCTCGTGAAAAATTAAGTGAAATGTTAAGTTATAGTGACTTTAACATGCGTGATATAGGAAAACAAAAAACAGCTGTTTTTATGATTATTCACGATGAGAAAACAACCTATCATAGCTTACTGACTATTTTTATTAAACAATGTTATGAAACTTTAATTGATGTTGCTAAAGAAACAGGAGGAAAGCTTCCTTTTAGAACCAATTTTATTTTGGATGAGTTTGCTAACATGCCTCCACTTAAAGATGTAGATTCCATGGTTTCTGCTGCTCGTAGTCGTGATATCCGATTTACCTTTATTATTCAAAACTTTGCTCAATTAAATGATGTTTATGGAAAAGAGGTAGCAGAGGTTATTAAAGGAAACTGTGGTAACTGGGTTTATTTAATTAGTACGGAAATGGCTGCCCTAGAAGAAATAAGTAAAATGTGTGGGGAAATAAAATCAAAAGAAAAAGAAAAAACAGCTTCTACCCCTCTTGTTACAGTTACAGATTTACAAAAACTAAAATTAGGGGAAGCTATTATTATTCGATTAAGAAAATATCCTTTTAAAACAAAATATAAACCAGATGATGAAATGGATTGGGGTATTAAACGTACAAAAGCTAAATTACCAGAAAGAGAAGAAAAGCCAATCTCCTTATTCGATATTAAAAAATATGTGACCGAAGAAAAAAAGAAAACAATGCTTGAAGGTATAGAAAATGGTCCAAGTAAAGATAAAATGGGCTTCCCAGACTTTTCTTTAAATGGCTTACCTGACTTTAATACTCTACCTAAACTAGGAAATGATTTTAATTCACCAATGCCAAACTTTTCTAATCCGTTTTTAAAAGGAGCTCCTCCTACAAATGAAGAAATTGATAAAATGATTGCTGAAATTGATAAAAAATTAAAGGAATTGGATGAAGAAGAGGAAAAGCAAAAGAAAGAGATTGCCCAAAAACCTATTGAATTAAAAGAAAAAACAAAAGAAATCGAACCAAAACCAAAAGAAAATCCTCCCGTAAATAAAAAAGTGGAAGAAAAAAAAGAAGAGCAACTCCCAAATAAACCAAAAATTAATATAGATGTTGATAGTGTCATTGTAAACGATAACATTATTACAGATGATGAATTCTTTGATGATTTCTTTGGTGATGATTAAAAGTAAAAAGTCTTTAAGTAGAGGCTTTTTTTCTTTAGTTTATCGTCATCTTTTCTTTTTTCTTTTCTTCATATAATATATTGGTGACGTTGAATTGAAAAGAATTGATCTAAAAGTATATGATAAAAGTATGGGAACTTTGATTGATGTTTCCGATGAATTAACTTTTAAAAAAAATCCTACTTTTGGTAGTATAAATATTCCTTATGAAAAATTATTATTAAACTATAAACAATTATTAAATAAAAATAAAAAATATTATATTATGTGTAACAAGGGAATTCATAGTCGTAAAGTGGTTAGTATATTAGAATTTTATGGCTATGATGTAACACAAGTAACAAAAGAAAATCCAAATACTTAAAAAAAGCCCTATTTAAAATAAATAGGGTGTATTTTTTTTTATTTTTTTGTATACTAGGTTTAGGTGAAATTTATGACGTATGTTATCCATCCTTTAAAACCTATCTATGATGCGAATTCGAAAATTCTTATTTTAGGAACAATGCCAAGTGTAAAATCTAGAGAAATCGGTTTTTATTACGCTCATCCTAAAAATCGCTTTTGGTTTATTTTAGAAGAAATTTTTAAGGAAAAAATCATCGATAAAGAATCCTTTTTACTAAAAAAGAATATTGCTTTATGGGATGTTTTGTCCTCCTGTGAAATAAAATCTTCAAGTGATGCTTCAATAAAAAATCCAAAGCCGAATCCTATTTTAGATCTTATAAAAAAAAGTCAAATCAAAGTGATTTTTACAACTGGAAAAACCGCCTACAAATATTATTTAAAATTTTTTAAAGATCTAAAACTACCGGTTATCTGCTTGCCAAGTCCATCTCCAGCAAATTGTAAAATTTCAAATGATAAAATAATAGAAGCCTATAAAATAATAAAGGAATATTTATAAAAAGGATACTTAAAATTTATAACTAGTTCTTGCTAGTTCTTTTTTTTTCTTTTATAATAATAGAAAAGGTGATGCTATGTATATTGATGTACTACTAGAACTTAAAAATAAACAAATGGATCAAACGTATACATATAGTGTACCTAAAAACTTACAAAAAGAAATAGAAATTGGTAAAAGAGTAAAAGTACCCTTTAATCATCGAGAATTAGAAGGTTTTATTTTAAATAAAAAAGAAACAATCCAAGAAGAGTTTAAAGTGTTGGAAATCTTATCCATTGTCGATCAAGAAATTGTTTTAAATGAAGAACTTATTAAAATTGGAAAATTTATTAAAGAAACCTACTTATGTAGTTTATCAAGTGCATATGCTACGATGTTACCAAAAGCATTAAAAGCTTCTTTAAAAACAAATATTCCTAAAAAATATCAAAGCAATTTAATTCTTGCTCTCCCTTATCAAAGTGCAATAAAACTTTGTAAAAATAATTTACAAAAAGAAATTATTGATTTAATTTTTGAAAATGAAAAACTATCAAAAAAGGAAGCAAATTTAATTTCAAGTTCTAGTGTTAAAACTCTTTTAAATAAAAAAATTATCGAAGAAGAACAAGAAGAGGTTTATCGTTTACAAAGTACAGGGATTTTAGAAGATGAAAAAAAAATTTTAAATGAAGAACAACAAAAAGCGAAAGATACGATTTTAAAAAGTTTAAATAAAAATGAACAATTTTTGCTTTATGGAGTTACAGGGAGTGGCAAAACAGAGGTTTATATGCAAGTCATTGATGAGGTAATGAAACAAAAGAAAACAGCAATTGTTTTAGTGCCAGAAATTAGTTTAACGCCTCAATTTGTTGCAAATTTTAAAGCTCGATTTAAAGAACGAGTTGCTGTGCTTCATAGTGGTTTATCGGATGGGGAACGTTACGATGAATGGCGAAAAATCACAAAAAATGAGGTAGATATTGTAATAGGAGCCCGTAGTGCTATTTTTGCTCCTTTAAAAAATTTAGGAATAATTATTGTAGATGAAGAGCATTCGGAAACCTACAAGCAAGAAAATACCCCTAGGTACAATGCCATAGATGTTGCAGAATATCGAGCTAAATTAAATCAGATTCCAATTGTTTTAGGAAGCGCAACTCCATCCCTTGAAAGAATGGCAAAATCAACGAAAAATCTTTATACAAGACTAGAACTAAAAAAAAGGGTAAATCATGCACTTTTGCCAATGGTAACAATGGTCGATATGGCAAGTGAAGCTAAAAAAGGGAACTTTATTTTAAGTGAACGCTTAAAATTGGAAATAGAAAGTGCAGTGAGTCGTAAAGAACAAGTAATTCTTCTCCTAAACAGAAGAGGGTATTCGACCACGATTACTTGCAGCAACTGTGGTTTTACTTATAAATGTCCAAATTGTGATATTACTTTAACTTATCACAAAACCAAAAACAATTTAAGATGCCATTATTGTGGTTATACAATTTTAAAAAAGGACAAATGTCCTAAATGCCACGAAGAATTGAACTTTTATGGCTATGGTACTGAAAAGTTAGAAAGTTTAATCAAAGAGGAATTTCCAGATTTAAAAGTTTTAAGAATGGATGCAGACACAACAAGAAAGAAAAATAGTTATGAAACCATTATTAATAAATTTAAAAATCAAGATTATGATATCCTACTTGGAACGCAAATGATTAGTAAAGGTCACGATTTCCCAAGAGTAAGTTTAGTAGGAATTATTAATGCGGATGCTTCTTTAAATATTCCCGATTTTCGTAGTGGTGAGAGAACATTTTCTCTTTTGTGTCAAGCATCTGGTCGAGCTGGAAGAAAGGATACGATAGGCAATGTCATCCTACAAACTTATAATCCGAATAACTTTATTTTAAAATGTGTAGAAGAGCAAAGCTATGAGAAATTTTATAATTATGAAATGCAAATTCGTAAAAAACTAAAATATCCGCCTTTTTATTATTTAATAAGCCTAAAAGTAGCGAGCAAAGATTACGATCTATGTAGTAAAGAAGCTAGTAAAGTCTGTGAGTATCTAAAAAATAATATTAGTGAAAAAACCATAGTTTTGGGTCCAACAACCGCAAGTGTTTTTAAAATAAACAATGTATATCGCTTTGGTATTATATTAAAGTATCGTTTTGATGATAAATTAATGCCAACATTAAAAGAATTAGATAAAATGTTTATCTTTAATAGCAAAGTTAATTTAGAAATTGATATTCACCCAACCAAAATTTGACATTTACTTAACTTTGTAGTAATATAATAGCCATTCAAACAAAAGGGGGTTTTGAATATGGAAATTAAAGATATAAGAGAACCAAAAAATAAGGAAGCACTTAAGGAAGAAATAGCGGAAAAGAAAAAAGATTTAATGTGGGGTAGAATAGGTGTTTCTATTTTTGCACCTGTCTGGTTGTCATTGTTAGGAATGTCAATACCATTTGCTTATGAAAAAATGTCTCATGGCCTTATGTTTGCTACTAGCACTATTTTGTTAGGGGCAACAATATATAAACATTATCAAAATCAAGATACAAGTCATGAAATATACATGATGGAAGAACAACTATCTAACATGGAAGAAGAACAAGAAGCAACGGACATATTAACGAGAACTTTAAGCAAATAATTTACACGAATGGGTGTAAATTTTTTTTATTTCTTGTATAATAGTAGTTAGGTGACTATTATGAAAAAGTTAAGAGTTGTGTTTATGGGAACTCCTGATTTTGCCGTTCCTGTTTTACAAGAATTAATAAAAAATACCAATGTTGTTTTAGTTGTTTCACAGCCTGATAAATGTGTGGGAAGAAAACAAATATTAACCAAAACACCTATTAAACTAGAGGCGGAAAAAAATAAAATTCCAGTCTTTCAACCTACCAAAATAAGATTAGAATATGACCCTATTTTAGAGGCAAATCCAGATATCATTATTACCTGTGCTTATGGTCAAATTATTCCTAAAGTTTTACTTGATGCTCCAAAATATGGTTGCATTAATGTTCATGCTTCACTACTACCTAAATATAGAGGAGGAGCACCAATTCATCATGCCTTAATAAATGGCGAAGAACAAACAGGAATTACGATTATGTATATGGATGAAGCCATGGATAGTGGAGATATTATTAGTCAAGAAAAATATTCGATTCAAGAACAAGATAATGTAGGAACTTTGCATGATATTTTAGCAAAAATGGGAGCAAAGCTTTTAATTGAGACTTTACCAAGCATTCTTCGTGGTGATAATAAAAGAATAAAACAGGATGAAGAAAAAGTAACGTTCGCTTATAACATAAAAAGAGAAGATGAACATCTTGATTTTTCAAAAAGTGGTGAGGTATTAAAAAATCAAGTTCGTGGTTTAAATCCTTGGCCACTTGCCTATCTTTTACTTGATAAAGAAGAAATGAAAGTCTTGGAGGTTCATTTTGTAAAAAAAGAGGTAAAAGAAACAGGAGTTATTTTAGAAATTAGTAAAGATGCTTTAGGTATTACTTGCCAAGATGGAATACTTTATTTAGATAGAATAAAACCATTTGGTAAAAAAGAAATGAGTATAAAAGATTATTTAAATGGTATTTCCAAAGAAAAATTAATTGGTCAAAAAGTGAACTAAAAACTTTAAGACCTTTTTTTCTTTCATAGCCTTTAAAAGAATGCTATTTTTTTCTTTTTTAAGTTTTCTATGTTATAATACTATTGGTGAATAAAATTGAATTCAATTTATGGATGTACAAGAGAAAAATTAGAAGAGTATTTTTTAAGTAAAGGAGAAAAAAAATTTAAAGCTTTACAAGTTTTTGAATGGCTTTATGTACATAAAAATTCAAATGTGGATACTTGGAGTAATATAAAAAAAGAACTCCGTGAAGAAATAAAAAAAGATTTTTCTTTTGAAACACCCAAAATTATTCGAGAAGAAAAAGATACTTTAACGAGAAAATACTTATTTGAACTGAAAGACAAAGAACATATCGAATCCGTGGTTATGTTTCATGATTATGGAATTAGTATATGTGTATCTAGTCAAGTTGGGTGCAATATGGGATGTGCTTTTTGTGAAAGTGGAAGAAGAAAAAAAGTTCGAAATTTAGAAACTTATGAATTGGTTACCCAAATTTTAGAAATAGAAAAAGTAATCGAAGAGCGTATTTCAAGTGTTGTAATTATGGGTATCGGAGAACCTTTAGACAACTATGAAAATGTTCTAAATTTTATTCGAATTATAAACGATGCCAAAGGACTTGCTTTAGGTATTCGTCATATTACTTTATCTACAAGTGGTTTAGTTCCAAAAATTTATGATTTAATGAAAGAAAATATCCAAATTAATTTAGCAATTTCTTTACATGCTCCAAATGATGAAATAAGAAACAAGATAATGAAAGTCAATCAAGTGTATAATATTAGTAAACTTATGACAGCAATAAAAGACTATATTGCAGTTACTAATAGACGAGTAACAATAGAATATGTTATGCTTAAAGGGATAAATGATAGTAGAAAGTGTGCTTTAGAATTAGCAAACCTTTTACATGGATTAAATATTTATGTGAACTTAATTCCCTATAATGAAACCAGTCACATAAACTTAAGTAAAAGTAATGCACAAACAATAAAAGAATTTGCTTGTACATTAAAAGAAAATAACATAAATGTAACAATCCGTAAAGAGTTTGGTAGTAAAATTTCAGCTGCTTGTGGGCAATTAAGAAGCAAAGAGGTGGAAAAATGAAAAGTTTTTATTTAACAGATGCAGGACGTGTACGTAGTCATAACGAGGATAGTGTTACAATACTAAAAAATAACAATAATGAATACCTTTTAATGGTTGCAGATGGAATGGGTGGACATCGAGCTGGAGAGGTTGCATCTAGTCTTGCTGTTACTCATTTTGGTAAACGTTTTAATGAAATATCTTCAGTAGGATCTAAACTAGACGCAGTAAATTGGTTAAACGATAACGCTGGTGAGGTTAATAACGAGATAATGGAATATGCCAAAGAAAATCCTGAAGCTACTGGTCTTGGAACAACACTTGTTTTAGCACTTTTGACGAAAGAGTATTTAATTTTTGGCAATATTGGAGATTCCACTGGTTTTGTTTTAAAAAATGGTCATTTGCATCAAGTGACCAAACCCCATTCTCTTGTAAATCTTTTAGTAGAAACAGGACAATTAACCGAAGAAGAAGCGAAATATCATCCTAAAAAAAATGTATTAATGAAAGCTTTGGGAGCCATGGAAAAGGTTGATTTAGATATCTTTGATGTTGATTTATCTAGTGAAGCAATTCTTTTATGCAGTGATGGCCTTACCAATATGCTCACGAATGAACAAATTGAGAAAGTTTTAAATGATTCGGAATTAAGTCTTGAAGAAAAAATAATTAAATTAATACGAAAATGTAATGCTCGTGGTGGACAAGATAATGTATCCATTGCTTATTTGGAAATGAAAGAAAGTGGTGAAGAACAATGATTATGAAGGGGCAAAAGATTAGTGATCGCTACCAAATTATCAAAAGTATTGGTGAAGGTGGAATGGCAAATGTTTATCTTGCCTACGATACAATATTAGACCGCAATGTCGCTATAAAAATATTACGTGGTGATTTGGCTACCGATGAAAAATTTGTTCATCGCTTTCAAAGAGAAGCCTTATCTGCCAGTAGTTTAAACCATCCTAATATCGTAGAGGTATACGATGTAGGGGAAGATAACGGAAACTACTATATTGTTATGGAATACATTGAAGGAAAACATTTAAAAGAACTTTTAAAAAAACGTGGAAAATTAACAACCAGTGAGGTTGTAGATATCATGCTTCAAATTACAGATGGCATGAGTGTTGCGCATGACTCTTATATTATTCATCGTGATATTAAACCCCAAAATATTATGATTTTAGAAAACGGCCTTGTAAAAATTACAGATTTTGGTATTGCCATGGCCATGAATGCCACCCAACTTACGCAAACCAATTCGGTAATGGGTAGTGTTCATTATTTACCTCCGGAACAAGCAAACGGAAAAGGTTCGAGTTTACAAAGTGATATTTATTCTATGGGAATCGTCATGTATGAACTTTTAACTGGAAAATTACCTTTTAAAGGTGATAATGCTGTTGAAATTGCTTTAAAACACATGAGAGAACCAATGCCAGATATACATGAAGAATTACCAAGTCTTCCCAATAGCATTTCCAATATTATTTTAAAAGCCACGGCTAAAAATCCTAAAAATCGTTACAATGATGCTAGAGAAATGCATGAAGATTTAAAAACATGTATGAACGATGAACGATTAAAAGAAGCCAAGATTGTTTTTAAATATCCAGAAAATAATTTTGATGATACGAAAGTTACTAAAATGCTAGAAGCCAAAAAAGAAAGTGATGGTGAAGAACCTATAGCAAAACAAATAACCAAAAAAGATTTAAAAAAGCAAAATAAATTATTAATTATTTTAGCATCTATATTTACTGGATTAGTCGTTATTATTACCTCGATAATTGTTTTAATTCCCGTAATTACAACCGAAAAAGAAATTATTGTTCCTGATGTAGCCAATTTAACAATTCAAGATGCCATCCAAAAATTACAAGATGCAGGATTCACCGTAAGTGATGAACAACAAGAACAATCTTCTGCTGATATTCAAGAGGGTAAAGTAATTAAAACCAATCCAGCAGCCAATAGCAAAAGAACTAAAAGCACTCTAATTACATTAGTAGTTTCGATTGGAGATACAAAAATAACGATTGAAAACTATTCAAATAAAAAGAAAAACTATTTAGAGGTAAAAGGTTCTTTGGAAGCTTTAGGCCTACAAGTTTTAGTTGAGAAAAAAGATGTAGAAAATCCCGAAGAAGCCACCGATGGCGAAATCATTGATCAATCCGTTAAAGAAGGAGAACGTTTATCTGTTGGGGATACGATTACTTTATATATTCCAAATATTGTAAGTAAATATCCAGATTTCACAGATGGATCTTATACTATTGAAGAAATTGAAGATTTTTGTGAAGAATACAATATCAATCTAAAAGTAAATGAGGTTGTCACCAACGAATATGATGATGGCCAAATTATTAATCAAGATAAACCAAAAGATTTCCCTATTCGTTCCGGAGTTACTTTAACCATTGAGATAGCTAAAAACATGGATGAAGCAAGCGAATGTGATGATTTAGCTAAAGAATTAGGACAATGTTAAATATGCTAGGAAAAATTATTAAAATTATAAGCAATTTATATACTGTCAAAACCCAAAATGGTTTGTATGAATGTCGAGCCCGAGGAAAATTTCGCAACCTTTTTATTGTTCCTTTAGTAGGGGATGAATGTATAATTGATGAAAAAAACAAGTATATATTAAAAATTTTACCCCGAAAAAATTCCTTATCTAGACCTATGATTGCGAATGTAGATCTTGCCTTAATTGTAACAAGTGTAAAAAAGCCAAACTTATCTTTATCCTTATTAGATAAAATGATTAGTATTATTTCTTTAAAAAATATTGTACCCATTCTTATTTTTACAAAAGTAGACTTATTAACTAAAGAAGAAATAAAAGAATTAGAAAAAATAAAAGCCTATTATGCCAAAATTGGCTATTCGGTTTTTGATAATCAAAATTTAAAAAAATTATATCCTTTATTAAAAAATAAAATCATTGTTGTAACGGGGCAAACGGGAGCCGGAAAAAGTACTCTTCTAAATCAAATGGATACAACGCTCCATTTAAAAACAGATGAAATTTCTGAAAGTTTAGGAAGGGGAAAACATACCACAAGACATGTAGAATTGTTCCAAATTAAAGATTTTTACATTGCAGATACTCCTGGTTTTTCTAGCCTAGATTTTTTAGAGACTACTAAAGAAGAAATAAGAAACAGTTTTAAAGAATTTTCTAATTATACCTGCCGTTTTAAAAATTGTATGCATGATAAAGAACAAGATTGTGCTGTAAAAGAAGCGTTAGAAAATGGTGAGATTTTAGAATCACGCTATCAAAATTACTTAAGTTTTATAAAGAATAAATAAGGAGGAATAAAAAATGCAAACATCTATATCTTTTTTAAGTAGTGCTTATTCTTTTGATAAAACAATCGAACAGATTAATAATTCCATTGCGAGTGCTATACATGTAGATGTGATGGATGGACTTTTTATTAATCATGTTACTCATTTTACAAAAGAGCAAATGCAAATCTTAAAAAATAGTCCTAAACCTAAAGAAATACATTTAATGACCTTACATTTAAAAAAATATATAGATCTATTTTCTCATATTCAACCTGAATATATAATATATGAATATGAAGCTACCGTGAATCATAAAAAAATTATCAATTATATAAAAGAAAAACAAATTAAAGCAGGAATTGCCGTAGGGCCATTAACCGATATAAATGTTTTAATTCCTTATTTAAAAAATATTGATATGATTTTAGTAATGGGTGTAATTCCTGGAGCAGGGGGACAAGCTTTTTTAAAACAAACTGTGGACCGTGTTATAGAATTACAAGAAATTCGTGAAAAAAACCATTTCTCATTTTTAATAAGTGTGGATGGTGGTATTAATGAAGAAACTATTCAGCTTTTAAATAATACCAAACTTGACCGAGTTGTTACAGGTTCTTATGTTTGTAAAAGCCCTAACTTTAATGAAAAAATTAAAAATTTAATTGGGAAAATAAAATAATTACCAAAAGTTATGGTATACTAGTAAAAGGGATGAATATGACAGAATTATTAGCAAAATATATTAACGATTTTTTAATAAGTATAGGTATGTATGGACCATTATTAGGATGTTTTTGTATTCTAATAGAATCGATTGTTCCCATATTACCTTTATTCGTTTTTATTACCATTAACTTTTTAGTATTTGGAAATCTTATAGGATTTTTAGTTTCATGGTTTTTTACAGTTTTAGGATGTCTATTATCTTTTTATCTATTTCGTTCCAAAATTAAAAATTGGTTTGATAGTAAAATAAGCAAAAAAGAAAAATTTAAAAAAGTAATGAAAGTCATTGATAAACTGAAATTAGAACAACTAACGGCGATTATTGCTGTACCTTTTACACCTGCTTTTTTAGTAAACATCGCCGCCGGACTTTCTAAAATGTCTTTGAAAAAATTTTTAATTGCCATTTTAATTGGTAAAATTTTTTTAGTATTATTTTGGGGCTTTGTAGGAACGAGTTTAGTTCAAAGCTTGACCCATCCAATTGCGTTATTAAAAGTTTTCTTTCTTGTTTGCTTTGCATTTCTAATTAGTAAAATTCTTAATAAAAAATTTTCAATTGATTAATGGAGGTATTTATGGAGTATGTTATTATCGGTTTATTACTATTTATTATTTTGCTTCTAATCTTACAAATTTTAAAAGGACATGATAATAGTGATATTACAGAGAAATTAGGACGTTTTGAAACAAATATTACAAAAGAAATAGGAGAATTTAAGTTTGGCTTCACAAATGATTTACGTAAAGATTTTGATACATTAGGAGAGCAAATCCAAAAGAAAATCGATGCATTAAATGAAAAAGTAAATGAGCGATTAGAAGAAAATTTCCAAAAATCAAATAAAACATTTACAAATATTTTGGAAAGACTTACTAAAATAGACGAAGCCCAAAAGAAAATTGATAGTTTGTCTACAGAAATTGTTTCTTTACAAAGTGTTTTAACGGATAAAAAAACTAGAGGAATTTTTGGAGAGGTCAATTTAAATTATATTTTAGCAAGCGTTTTTGGAGAAAATACCAAAGGAATTTATGAAACCCAACATAAATTAAATAATGGTTTTATAGCAGATGCTATTCTTTATGCACCAAGTCCACTAGGAACGATTTGTATAGATTCTAAATTCCCTTTAGAAAATTACCAAAGAATGACCGATAAGACCCTTTCTAAAGAAGAAAGAGATTTAGCTGAAAAACAATTTAAAAAAGATGTCCACAATCATATTGAAGCGATTAGTAGTAAGTATATTGTACCTGGAGAAACTGCAAACGAAGCTATTCTATTTTTACCAGCTGAAGCTATATTTGCAGAACTTAATGCCTATCATTCTGATTTAATAAAAGAGGCTTATGCTAAAAAGGTATGGATTACAAGTCCGACTACTTTAATGAGTACTTTAACTACAATAAGTATGATTTTAAAAAATATAGAAAGAGATAAATATGCTAAAGTTATACATGAAGAATTAAATAAATTATCTCATGAATTTGCTTTATATAAAGAACGTTGGGACAAATTATCAAGAAGCATTGATACTGTTTCAAAGGATGTTAAGGATATAAATATTACCACTGAAAAAATTACAAAACGATTTAATTCTATTCAAAATGTCAATGTAGAAGAATTAGAGAGTAAAGATAATTGAAAAAAATATTCACTTTTAGTATAATAAAATTAACATAGGAGGAAAAAAATTATGAAGAAAAGAAATAGAATCCTCCCAACCGAAACTAGCTTCGGGGGGGGG
>CANRPZ010000007.1 GCA_947632625.1 uncultured Bacilli bacterium
CCCAAGAAGCTAAAGATAACAATGTTAATAATAAGTATAACAGGGATTCTCCTAATAATGGGTGGAGTCTCTTTTGGTTTTTGGAAAGTAACCGATACCCAAGAAAAAGAAAATAAATTAATAAGTGATTGCTTAAAATTAAAAATAGAAGAAGAGCAAGATATAAAATTAGAAAATGCATTACCCATAAAAAATAGTGAAGGAACAAAATTAAAACCATATCAAGTAAGTATAGAGAATGTATGTGAAATAGAAGCAAGATATCAAGTTAATATAGAGGTATTAAAAAGTGAAGAAAGATTAAAGAGTAAATATATAAGAGTAAAAGTAAATAATGAAGAATCCAAAGGATTAGAAGAATATGAAAGAAGCGAAGGGATACTAGAAAACGAAGAGAGTTATAAAGTAGGAGAAGGCCATTTAAGAGAAAAGCAAGTAATGAGATATGAAATAAGAATGTGGATGGATGAGACTACAGAAGCAACAGAAGAAACAATGAACAAGATATTCAAAAGTAAAGTAACGATAGAAGGAGAGATAGAAAAGACAGAAGGGGAATATAAAGAAGAGGTGTTACATGGAGCAGACCCAGTAATAAAAGAAGGATTAATACCAGTCACCATAGATGAAGCAGGAACAGTAAGAAAAGCCGATATCAATAAAAAGTGGTACAACTATGCTAATCAAGAATGGGCGAATGCCATCATATTAAATGGCAAAGGAAAGAACCAAACCATAGAAGAAAATGGAATAATAGAGGAAGATTATATCGAAAGCTATTTCGTATGGATACCAAAATATCGATATAAAATCTTTGATATGGGAGAATATAACCAAAGAGAAACAACACCATATGAAAGTAAAGTCCAACCAATAGAAATACAATTTGGTTTAGAAGATACAACGGATAACAAAACAGAATGTATAGCACCAGCAAGTGGAGAAGATGGAGAATGTCAAGAAGGAAAGTGGATGACGCATCCAGCTTTCACTGCTTTTGATACAAAAGGCATCTGGGTAGGCAAATTTGAAACCGGATATAAAGGAGCAGCAAGTACAACTGAAGCCCAACAAGATGGAGATGCATCTAAAATCATCATAAAACCAAATGAATATAGCTGGAGAAATATAACTATAGGAAAAATGTATCAAAACAGTTTAAATTATAAAACAAACTTAAATAGTCATATGATGAAGAATACCGAATGGGGAGCCGCAGCATACCTTACCCAAAGTATTTATGGAAGATGCAGTGGAAATGAATGCAGCGATATTCGAATTAATAATAATCAAAGCCGATTAACAGGCTATGCAGCAGTACACGAACCAACAACTGGCTTAACACATACAAATGAATCTTGTACAGATTATCCTCTATCTTGTAACGAATATGGAACCTCAAACAAAGGTAAAGATGGATCTACAAATTACCAATATTTTAATACTAATAGTGTAATGGCAAGTACCACCAATAATTATACAGGAATTTATGATATGAGTGGAGGTTCATGGGAATACGTAATGGGAGTGTTGTTAGATATAAATAGCAATCCTATATATTTAAATAGTGAATTAAATGAAGATGACTTAAAAGATAATAATTATTATGATGCTTATAAATATAGTGCTAACGATTATCAATATTCCAACCGAATTTTAGGAGATGCAACAGGAGAGATGGGACCATTTATTCAAGAACAATATAAAGGAACATTAAGTAATGCTCAAACTCAATATAGAATAATTAGTAGCTGGTATTACGATGAAGGTTGGTTTGTCTTAATGGACTTACCTTGGGTCCTACGTGGTGGCAGTTACGCTCACGGGTTTGCAAGCGGTGTTTTCAATTTTGCTCGCAACACAGGGGAGGCAAACGCGAGTTATTCTTTCCGTATCACCCTTGCTTTCTAAATTTCCTCTTTGTATTTCATTAAATTTATGTTAGAATAAACTACAAGTAAGCATTAAAGTGATATGGAAAGAGGAAAGTTATGGATACACTAATCTATCAAAAATCTTTAGAAGGCCAAGTCTTATTAATTGAACAACAAAATCAAAAAATAATAGGTTCTTGGTTTTTTAATGGTGACATTTTTTTGAAAGAAAATCCGTTTGATATTCAATTTAATAATTTTCCTTTAATAAAAAATGAATTAGTAAATTTTAAAAAAATGGTTTTAGGCTTTTCTAAAGAGTTACAAGCCTACTATGCGTATTTATTAAACGAAGATTTATCCCTATTTTTAAGCGAAACCGGAAACGATGTAATCGAGTTATTAAATAAATTAAATTATAATTTAAGTAATTTTAAAACAAGAGAGAAAAAAATTGCCAAAAAATAATTGCTTTTCGTTTCAACATAGATTATAATGATGAGTATAATTAGTCTTTTAGATAAGAAGGAATGATTTTGGAACATTATTTTACAAATAATACGTCATTAAAAAGTGAATTAAGATGGATACCCTATCAATATCAAAATTATGTTTTTTCTTTTGTAAGTGATAATGGGGTATTTTCGAAAAATAAAATAGATTATGGTAGTAAACTGCTTGTAGAAACGATTTTAGAATCCAAAGAAAAAATAAAAAATATATTAGATGTGGGTTGCGGCTATGGATTTATTGGCATAGTCCTTGCTAAAGTAAAAGAATCCCAGGCCTTATTAGTAGATGTTAATAAACGGGCCATTCATTTGGCTAAAAAAAATGGTAAAAATAATAAAGTAGATATTCAAGTTTTAGAAAGTAATTGTTATGAAAAAGTAGAAGGTCTATTTGATATTGTTGTTACAAATCCTCCTATCCATGCAGGAAAAGAGACAGTTTATTCTATTTTAATAAATGCCCAAGAGTATTTAAAAAAAGATGGAACGTTATGGTTTGTAATTAGAAAAGATGAAGGGGCGAAAAGCATTGAAAAAAGACTGAAAGAAATTTACCAATTAGAAATTGTGAAAAAGGATAAAGGTTTTTATATTTTTAAGGCAAAAAAGATTGACACGACTTGTAATTGCTGATAAAATTATAAATTGGTGACGTGTTAATTTTTTGATAAATTAGGGTTATTTGAAAAAAAATTAGATGGGGTGAAATCGTGGCTTATAAAGTTAAAAAATTCGGCGATTATGCTGAAAGAAGAAGTTTTTCAAAATCAAAAAACACTATGGAACTTGCGGATTTATTGGAAATCCAAAAAAAATCGTACCAATGGTTTTTAGAAGAAGGTATTAAGGAGACATTCGAAGAATTATTCCCAGTAGAGAGTTTTACGGGTAATGTGACCATCGACTTTGGTGACTATTCTTTTGATACGCCTAGATATTCTGTCAAAGAATCAAAGGAACGTATGGTAAACTATGCAGCACCATTAAAGGTTCAAGCAAGAGTATTTATTCATGAAACCGGAGAGGTAAAGGAACAAGAAATATTTTTAGGTGATATGCCTTTAATGACTGATGCAGGGACATTCATTATTAATGGAGCAGAACGTGTTATCGTCTCTCAACTTGTTAGATCTCCTAGTATCTATTTTAAACGTGAAATCGATAAGAATGGACGTCGTATTATCTCTGGAGAGGTTATTCCAAATCGTGGTACATGGTTAGAGTATGAACTTGATGCAAGAGATATTATGTATGTAAGAATTGATCGAACTAGAAAAGTACCAGTGACTACTTTCTTAAGAGCACTTGGTTTATCTAGTGATGAGGACATTAAAAGTGTTTTTGGTGAAAATCCATATTTAGAAAATACAATTCTTAAGGATAGTACTAAAAATACCGATGAAGCACTTATTGAAATTTATGAAAAATTACGTCCAGGAGAACCTGCAACATTAGATTCTGCTAAAAACCAATTAGTAACAAGATTCTTTGATCATTTCCGTTATGATCTTGCTAAAGTAGGACGTTATAAATTTAATAAAAAATTAAATGTTGCGGATCGTCTTTTAAATGCAACTCTTGCTATGGATATTAAAGATGGCAAAGAAATTATTGCTAAAAAAGGTACAGTTGTTACTAAAGATATATTAGAAAAAATAAAACCAGCTTTAAAAAATGGCTTTGGTGTTAAAAAAGTTACAATTAATGAAGAATTAGATGAATATAATAAAGTTCAAGAAATACTTGTGTATGATAAACAAAATCCTGAAAAAGTAGTAAAGATTATAGGTAATGATCAAACAATTGATATAAAAAGACTTACGATTTCCGATATCTATGCCTCTATTTCTTATTACTTAAATTTACATGATGGCTTTGGTAATGATGATGAAATTGACCATTTAGGAAACCGTCGTGTTCGTCAAGTTGGTGAATTAATCCAAAATCAATTTAAAACCGGAATGTCTAGAATGGAAAGAGTTATTCGTGAGCGTATGACGACCCAAGAATTAGATTCCGTTACACCAAAATCTTTAATTAATATTCGTCCTGTTACAGCAATATTAAAAGAATTCTTTGGTTCAAGTCAATTATCTAAATTCATGGATCAAATTAACCCAATTGCTGAATTAACTGATAAAAGACGTTTATCTAGTTTAGGTCCAGGTGGATTATCAAGAGATCGTGCTGGAATGGACGTTCGTGATGTTAATGCGAGCCATTACGGAAGAATTTGTCCAATTGAATCTCCTGAAGGACAAAACATTGGACTTATTACATCATTAGCTGGATATGCCAAAATAAATGAATATGGATTTATTACCACTCCTTATAGAAGAGTTGTTGACGGCGTTGTTCAAATGGATGATGTTGTTTATATGACCGCCGATGAAGAAGCAGACTACTATATTTCCCAAGCAACCGTTAAATTAGATGATAAGAATCGTATCGTAGAAGATGAGGTATTGGTTCGTATTAATGGCGATAACGTTATGTGTAAACGTGAACAAGTTAACTTTGTTGATGTTTCACCTAGTCAATTAGTTGCGATTACAACAAGCTGTATTCCATTCTTGGATTATGATGATGCCAATCGTACCCTTATGGGTGCAAACATGCAACGTCAAGCCGTACCTCTTTTAACTTGTGATTCACCAATCGTTGGTACTGGTGTTGAACATGTAGCAGCAAAATATTCAGGTAGTACGGTAGTTTCTAAAACGGATGGTGTTGTAGAATATGCCGATGCCTTAAAAATAATTATAAAGAATGCAAAATCTTCTGAAACTTATTATTTAGCAAACTTTGAAAGAACCAATGCATCAAGTAGTTTAAATCATCGTCCTTTAGTGAAAAAGGGTGATAAAGTTCATGCTGGACAAGTAATCGCCGATGGACCAAGTACCCAAAATGGTGAACTTGCTCTAGGTAAAAATATGACCGTTGCTTTCATGACCTACAATGGATATAACTATGAAGATGCGGTAATATTAAATGAAAGATTAGTAAAAGATGACGTTTATACCTCACTACATATTGAGAGATATGAAATTCAATGTCGTGATACAAAATTAGGACCTGAAGAAATTACGAGAGATATTCCAAATGTTGGCGAAGAAGCTCGTAAAAACTTAGACGCTGAAGGTATTGTAAGAATTGGTACTGAGGTTAAAGAAGGAGATATCCTAGTTGGTAAAGTTACACCAAAAGGTGTTCAAGAACTAACGAGCGAAGAAAAATTATTACATGCTATCTTTGGTGAGAAAACCCGTGAGGTTCGTGATACCTCATTACGTGTTGAGCATGGTGCTGATGGTATCGTTCATGATGTAAAAGTATACACAAAAGAAAATAGTGACGATATGCCTGCTGGTGTATTTAAAATTATTCGTGTTTACATTATTCAAAAACGTAAAATTCAAGTTGGAGATAAGATGAGTGGACGTCATGGTAATAAAGGTGTTATCTCTTTAGTATTACCAGAAGAAGATATGCCATATTTGCCAGATGGTACGCCAGTTGATATCATGTTAAACCCACTTGGTGTTCCATCTCGTATGAACATTGGTCAAATTCTAGAGGTTCATTTAGGAATGGCTGGTAAAAAGTTAGGTGTTAAATACGCAACCCCAGTATTTGATGGAGCAAACCTAGATGATATTCATGAAGAGATGAGAGCTGCTGGAATGGATGAAGATGGAAAAGTCGAGCTAATTAACGGACGTACTGGTGAACCATTCGAACATCGTATCAATGTCGGTGTTATGTACATGGTAAAACTACACCACATGGTCGATGATAAATTACACGCTCGTGCAACTGGGCCATATTCACTTGTTACCCAACAACCACTTGGTGGTAAAGCACAATTCGGTGGTCAAAGATTTGGTGAAATGGAGGTTTGGGCATTATATGCTTATGGTGCTGCTCACGTTTTACAAGAAATCTTAACTATTAAATCTGATGATGTTATCGGTCGTGTTAAGGTATACGAATCTTTAGTAAAAGGTAAAACGGTAAATCAAGCTGGTGTTCCAGAAAGCTTTAGAGTATTGATAAAAGAATTCCAAGCTTTAGGATTAGATATTCAAATTCTTGACCAAGAAGACCATTTACTTGATTTAAAAGAAATTGAAAAAGATGAAGAAAAAGAAGAAACTATTCGTATCGATGAAATCGATTTAAATGAAAAAGAAGCCCCAAGCGAAGAAACGACAACTGAAGAACCTACGGACTATCAAGAAGAAGAAATGGACAGCGAAGATGAATTTGAAGAAAACGATTTAGATGAATTAGAATTCCCCGATAATTTGAATGAAGAAGATTTGGAAGGTGGTGATATCCTATGATAGAGGTTAATAATTTTAAAGGAATAAAAATAGGTATCGCAAGCCCAGAAAAAATTCGTGAATGGTCTTATGGAGAGGTTAAAAAACCAGAAACCATTAACTATCGTACTTTAAAGCCAGAACGTGATGGTTTGTTCTGTGAAAAAATATTTGGACCTACCAAAGATTATGAATGTAGCTGTGGTAAATACAAAAGATTAAGATATAAAAATGTTGTTTGTGATCGCTGTGGCGTTGAGGTTACAAAATCAAAAGTACGTCGTGAACGTATGGGACACATTGAACTTGCTAGTCCTTGTAGTCACATTTGGTTCTTTAAGGGCGTACCTTCTAAAATGGGTCTAGTTCTAGATATGTCTCCAAGAGATTTGGAAGAGGTATTATACTTTGTAAGTTATGTTGTTCTAGACCCAGGAAATGCTCCTCTTGCCAAAAAGCAAACCTTATCTGATAAAGAGTACAGAGCTTATTATGAAAAATATGGTAACTCTTTTAAAGTTGGAATGGGAGCAGAAGCTATCCAAACTCTTCTTAAAGAGGTAGATATCGATAAGGAAATCGAAGATTTAAGAAAAGAATTAGAAGATGCAACGGGTCAAAAGAGAACGCGTTTAGTAAAACGTTTAGATTGTCTAGTTGCTTTCCAAGAATCAAACAACAAACCAGAATGGATGGTTTTAACGGTTCTACCAGTTATTCCACCAGAGCTTCGTCCAATGATTCAATTAGATGGTGGAAGATTTGCTACCAGTGATTTAAATGATTTATATCGTCGTATTATTAATCGTAACAATCGTTTAAAGAAATTACTTGAACTTGGAGCACCAACGATTATTGTTCAAAACGAAAAACGTATGCTTCAAGAAGCCGTAGATAGCTTATTTGATAATGGACGTCGTGGTAGAAGCGTAACCGCTGCTGGAAATCGTCCTTTAAAAAGTTTAGCAAGTATGCTAAAAGGAAAACAAGGTCGTTTCCGTCAAAACTTACTTGGTAAACGTGTTGACTATTCTGGACGTAGTGTTATCGTTGTTGGACCAAACTTAAAAATGTATCAATGTGGTATTCCAAAAGAAATGGCTCTAGAGTTATTTAAACCACATGTTATTCATGGTCTAGTCGAAAGAGGACTTGCCCATAACATTAAGGGTGCTAAAAAATTAATTGAGTCTAGAGATGATTCTGTATGGGATGTTGTAGAAGATGTTATAACGGAACATCCAGTTATGCTTAACCGTGCACCAACTCTACATAGACTTGGTATTCAAGCATTTGAACCAAAACTAGTTGGTGGTAAAGCCATTCGTTTGCATCCCCTTGTATGTACTGCCTTTAATGCAGACTTTGATGGAGACCAAATGGCCGTTCACGTACCATTAAGTGAAGAAGCCAAAGCTGAAGCAAGAATTTTAATGCTAGGTGCCAATAACATCTTAAACCCTAAAGATGGTAAACCAATTGTTACACCATCACAAGACATGGTTCTTGGTAACTGCTATTTAACGATTGAAAAAGCAGGGGAACCAAATGAAGGTAAAGCTTATAAAAATGAAAATGAGGTCTTAATGGCTTATGAAAGAAAAGAAATAACCTTACACACTCGAATTGTTGTTCCTGTAAATTCTTTTAAACATAAATTATTTACGGATGATCAAAAAGACAAATATTTAGTAACAACTTGTGGTAAAATTATATTTAATGAAATTTTACCGGATACTTTCCCTTATATTAATGAACCTACAAAAGCAAATATTGAAGGAATCACACCAAGTAAATTTTTCTTACCAATGGGTTCCAACTTAAAAGAAGAAATCGCTAAAATGGAACTTATCCAACCATTTGTTAAAAAGACCTTACAAAATATTATTGCCCAAGTATTCAAAAGATATAAAACAACCGAAACCTCTATTATGCTTGATAAATTAAAAGATTTAGGTTTTAAATATTCTACTGTTGCAGGTATAACTGTTTCTGCTGCTGATATTAAATTAAGTGAAAAGAAACATGAAATTATTGCTGAAGGTAGAGAAATTGTTGATAAAATTAACAAACAATTTAAACGTGGTTTAATTACTGAAGAAGAACGTTACAACAACGTAATTGAAACATGGAATAACCAAAGTGATAAAATTAAAGCAGAATTACAAGAAATGTCTAAAGATGATTTTGATAACCCATTATTTATGATGATGAATAGTGGAGCTCGTGGATCTATTTCGAACTTTGTTCAACTTTCTGGTATGCGTGGATTAATGGCCAAACCAGATGGTTCTACTGTTGAAATTCCAATCACCTCTAACTTTATGGAAGGACTTAATGTATCAGAATTCTTCTTATCAAGCCATGGTTCTCGTAAAGGATCTGCAGATACGGCTCTACGTACAGCAGACTCTGGATACTTAACAAGACGTTTAGTGGATGTTGTCCAAGATATTATTGTTCGTGAATATGATTGTGGTTCTATTAATGGTGTAGAGGTTTACGATTTAGTAAATGATAAAGATGGCTCTGTTATTGAACCATTATCCGAACGTATTTTAGGTCGTTTCACTGCCCAAAAGATTATTAATCCAGAAACAAAAGAATTAATTCTTGATAAGGGTGAAATGATTACCGAAAATATTGTTTCTAAAATTGAAAAAGCTGGAATTAAAAAGGTTGAAATTAGAAGCATTTTGACATGTAAATGTGAAAATGGTGTTTGCCAAAAATGTTATGGTAGCAACCTAGCAACAGGTAATTTAGTTGAAACAGGTGAAGCGGTTGGTATTATGGCTGCTCAATCTATTGGTGAACCTGGTACCCAACTTACCATGCGTACTTTCCACTCTGGTGGTGTTGCCCATGGTGGAGATGCCGATATTACCCAAGGTCTTCCAAGAGTTGAAGAACTATTCGAAGCAAGAGTACCAAAAGGAAAAGCTACGATTGCTGAAATTAGTGGTAAAGTAGAATCTATAGAAGAACAAAATGGTAAATACAAGATTGTTATTGCCAATGATGTTGAGGTAAGAGATCACATTACCAACTACAATATGAAAGTTCGTGTAAACGTTGGTGACATGGTCCAAGCTGGAGATAAATTAACCGAAGGTGCTATTAGCCCTAAAGAGTTACTGGCTGTAACCGATCCAATCACCGCTCAAGAATACATCTTAAAAGAAATTCAAATGGTTTATAAATTACAAGGTGTTGATATTTCCGATAAACACATCGAAATTATCGTATCTCGTATGATTAATAAAGTTCGTATCATTGATGCTGGAGATACTGACTTTGTAGAAGGTCTAACTGTATCTATGAGAGAATTTACAAATGGAAATAAACCAGTTATCTTAAGAGGTGGAGTTCCTGCGAAAGGTCGTCCAATTATGCTTGGTATTACAAAATCTTCTCTAGAAACCGACTCTTTCTTATCCGCTGCTTCATTCCAAGAGACAACAAGAGTTCTAACCGATGCAGCCATTCGTGGCAAAGTCGATTACTTAAGAGGATTAAAAGAAAACGTTTTAATTGGAAAACTAATACCTGCTGGAACAGGAGCTAAACAATATAGTGACATTGAACTATTGCTTCAAAAAGAGTTTATGGGTGATGATGCCAGTGAATTCTTTGAAGAAAAATTAATGGATAATGAAGCTTAAGGAATAGTGTAAAAACTATTTCTTTTTTTGACTTTAAAAATACCTTACAAATTTTGCTATTTTTCACCAATTCTCTAAAATATGTGATAAAATAAAAGAGAATAGGGATAGTGATAATATGTCTAGAACAACATTTATATTAATGGGAATTACTTATTACATTGTTACAATTATAGTAATTATCGTGGTTTTAAATAAATTGAATAAAAAAGAACGCAAAAAATATGCCGAACTTATTTCCAATTTAGAAAGAGAAAAAAATTTAATTATTTCTGCTTCTATTTTATCAGAACTTAATAAAGTAGAACCTTTAGTAGCAAATTCCGATTCTAAAGAATTATATGCGGGGTGGCAACAACGTTTTAAAGAAATAAAAGATGTTGAGGTTCCAAAAATAACCGATGCTTTATTAGAAATCGAAGAGTTATATAACGAAAAAAATTATAAAGAATTAAAGAAAAAAATTGCCGAGACGGAAATTGATATTTGTTTTGTAAAAACCAAAGCTAATTTTCTACTAGAAGAAATTAAAGGAATTACATTAAGTGAAGAAAGAAATCGAGATACCATTACGAAATTAAAAGCTTCTTATCGAGAAATATTAAATCGTTATAATACCCATCGAGAGGAATATAAACTTATTTCTTCTCCTATTGAACTACAATTTGAAAATGTCGATAAACTATTTAGTGCATTTGAAATTTCGATGGAGAAAAATGCTTACCAAGAGGTAGGTAAAATTGTAAAAGCTATAGATGATATTGTTGGTAATTTAAAAATTGTAATGGAAGAAGCTCCTAGTATTATTTTGATGGGAAAAAAATTGATTCCTAATAAAATAAATTCTATTTTAAAAACGAAAGAAAGAATGGAAAAAGAAGGCTATAACCTTGAATACTTAAATATTGATTACAATATTAGAGAAGCTAATAAAAAAATTGCGGATGTTTTCCAAAGACTAAATGTTTTGAATTTAGAAGATTCCATTTTTGAATTAAAAACGATTTTAGATTTCTTTGAATCAAGTGATAATGATTTTGATAAAGAAAGAATAGCCAAAAAAATATTTGAAGATTATTCCCGAACAATTTTAGTAAAAGTTACAAAATTAAATAAAATCAATAATAATTTATATCAAAAAATAGATGATATTAAATATAGCTATGATTTAACCAATGAAGATGTAGAAGCGATTGAAGAGATTTCTATAGATTTAAGTTCTATAAGAGATAAGTATGATGAAATTATCGAATTGCATCGTAGTAAAAAATCTTACTTTGTAAAATTAGGAAAAGATATGGAAAATTTAAATGTTCGCTTAACCAAAACGGAAGAAAAGCTAGAGCGAGCCCTACGAACGATTGGTTCTTTAAAAGAGGATGAATTAAGAGCCCGTGAACAATTAGACGAAATTAAAGATCTTTTAAGAAAAGCCAAAAATCAAATTCGCGACTTTAAGCTTCCAGTAATACCAGAAAATTATTTTGTAGAACTTGCTGAAGCGAGTGAAGGAATAGATGAAATTATTAAAGTATTGGAAAAGAATCCGATTTCAATAAAGGTATTAAATACGCGGGTAGATACAGCAAGAGATTTGGTCTTTAAAGTATACAATACCTCAAAAGAAATAATTAAAACAGCTAAAATGGCGGAAATGGCAATTGTTTATGGCAATCGATATCGCATAAATAAAGATGTGGATTTAGGACTTACAAAAGCTGAAAATGCTTTCTATAAAGGAAACTTTAAAAATGCTTTAGAAAGTGCCATACTAGCAATTAATATAATAGAGCCAGATATCCATAAGCGCTTAATGGAAGAATACCAATAGGTGGTACTATGATTTTAAAATTAGGTGATTTTGAAATTTATATTTATGATGCTTCCGATCCAAATCAGCGCCATTTAAAATATGTTTTAAACGAAGACGCGGACTTTCGAAAATACGTTACTAAAAAAATAGAGGAAAGATTAAAAGAAACGGATAAAGAAAAAAAAGAATTACAATTTAATTCGTCTTATTTAGTAAAATACAATGATGATTTTGTTGGTTATATTCGTTTAGAAGAGTTAAGTAGAGATGGCTCATTAAATATAGAATATGCTGTTTCTAAAGAATTTCGCCATCAAAATCTTGGAAAAAAAATATTAGTGACCATTAGTGAATATATCTTAAAAAATATCAAAGAGGTTATTTGTTTAAAAGGAGTTATTGAAAAAAGCAATTATATTAGCCGAAAAATAGCCAAAGAAGCAGGATTTCAAATAGATAAGAGAGATGATTTTTATGTTTATGTTTCAAAAACAAGATAAAGAGGTGATTCAGTAATATGATTTATTTAGATTATAGTGCAACAACACCAATTAGTTATGATGTTTTGGACTCTTTTGATAAAGCCAGTAAAGAATTTATAGGCAATCCTAATTCTTTGCATGGTCTAGGAGTAAAATCTAGAGAACTTATGAATAGTGCTACCAAACAAATTAGTGAATTATTTGGTGTAAATGAATCAGAAATTTTTTATACGAGTGGTGCAACAGAATCGAATAATATGGCTTTAATAGGAGTCGCTTTTGCTAATCAAAAAAGAGGCAATCATATTATTGTTTCAAAATTAGAACATCCTTCTATTTATGGAATTTGTTCTTATTTGGAAAAGTTAGGTTTTGAAATAAGTTACGTGAATCATACTGAAGATGGTTTAGTTGATTTTGAAGATTTAAAAAGTAAAATGCGTGAGTCTACAATACTCGTTAGTATCTGTGCTGTAAATAGTGAACTTGGGGTAAGACAACCCATTAAGACCATACGTCAAATTATAAAAAAAGAGAACCCTAATGTTTATTTTCATAGCGACATGACCCAAGCTTTAGGGAAAATTGCTGTGAATTTAAAAGATGTTGATTTAGCAAGTTTTTCCATTCATAAAATCTATGGTCCTAAAGGGATTGGTTTACTTTATAAAAACAATATGGTAAAAATGGCTCCAATTTTGTATGGGTCTTCCAAAAAAGATTTAAGACCAGGAACACCAGCCGTTGCCTTAATTGCTGCTGCAGCGAAAGCCATTCGTTTAGGAATTCAAGATTTAAGTAGAAAAGAAATCTTTATTCGTAAACTAAATGAAAAAATAAGAGACGAGGTAAGCCTTCTAGATCAAGTGGTTATTAATAGCACCCAATATTCCATTCCCCATATTTTAAATATTAGTTTGTTAAATATTAAACCAGAAACTTTTATTCATGCTATGGAGGAATATGATATTTATTTAGGAACAAATACGGCTTGTTCAAGTGGAGAAATTTCTTCTTCTGTAATGGCTTTGTACAATGATAAAAAAAGAGCTTCTACAACGATTCGAATAAGTCTTTCTTATCTTACAACCACAGAAGAAATTACTAGATTTTTAAATTGTTTTCAAATTGTTTACAAAAAGTTAAATTATTTAATGGAAAATCCAACTGATTATGAATAAAACTAGAAAAATTCTTCTAGTTTTCTTATGCATTATAAGATATAATACCTTATAGGTGGTTAAACATGGAAAAATTGATTCTTATTAAATATGGCGAATTAACAACCAAGAAAGACAATATTAATTTGTTTATTCATACATTAAAACAAAATATTCAAAAGAAATTAAAAAAGGAAAAAGTAACTATCGAATACGATAAAGGAAGAATGTTTATAAGAGGGTTAGATAATAATTTTGAAACGATTATTAATAACCTTAAAGAAATTTTTGGAATTCATGAAATTGTAATTTGCTATGAATTAAATACTTTAGATTTAGAAACGATCCAACAAGAAATTTTAGACCTTATAAAAGAAAAAGAATTTCAATCTTTTAAAGTTGAAACAAAAAGAAGCAATAAAAATATTACAAAAACAAGTGTTGAGATTAGTAGTGAAATAGGAGCCTTTTTGCTTAAAAAGAAACCCCAAATAAAAGTAGATGTTCATAACCCAGATTTAACGGTTCATGTAGAACTACGTATGAATGGTACTTACATTTATTTTGACAAAGAAAGTGGGTTAGGAGGCTATCCAGTCGGTAGTTTAGGGAAAGGCCTATTAATGCTTAGTGGGGGAATTGATTCTCCAGTTGCTGGATATATGGCAATCAAACGGGGAGTAAAACTAGAAGCACTTTATTTTGAAAGCCCCCCTCATACTAGTATAGAAGCGAAAAACAAAGTCATAAAATTAGCTAAAGAATTAAGTAAATACAATAATGATATTAAATTGCATGTTATAGGCTTTACCGAAATACAAGAATCGATTTATAAAAATATTCCTCATGAATATTTAATTACGATTATGCGACGTATGATGTATCGGATTGCAGAAATTATCGCCCTAAAAAATAATGCCAAAGTACTTATCAATGGCGAATCAATCGGACAAGTAGCCAGTCAAACTCTAACGAGTATGAAAGCAATTAATGAGGTTGTAAAAATACCTGTAATAAGACCAGTTGCTTGTTTTGATAAATTAGAAATAATTGCTTTATCTAAAAAAATAAAAACTTATGAAACAAGTATTTTGCCTTATGAAGATTGTTGCACCATTTTTGTTCCGGAACATCCCGTAATTAATCCAGATCCAAAATTATGTAGCCTTTATGAAGAAAAAATACCTTATAAAGATTTAATTTATAAGGCTATTAAAAATCATGAGATAATTAAAATTACAAGCGAAGAGAAAAAAAGTTTTGCAGAATTCTTGTAGGACTTACCCTTGCTTGTGATAATTCGCTTTTACTTGTCCATTTTAAAACTAGCACAATTGGCTTTTCCTTTTGGGTTATTAGATACCATTATTTTACCTAAAGTACAATAATTTTCTTTATTGTGATAAATACAATTTTCAACTGTGCAAGAAATACATTGATTAAAATAAATATCGTTCATCCTTTTTCACCTAGTAGTAGTATACATAAAAAGAAAAAATTTATACATACTATAGATAGGTGATTTTTATGCGCAAACACATTAGCGATTATTATAAAAGTTATGATGGAAAATATGCAAACAATGTTGAAAAAATCATTCGTGAACAATTTAACGAGTATGGATATAATTTTGATAGTAACCAAAAAAGAGAGATTGACTACGACGCATTAGTTTCCAAAACCGATTATAAAAATGTCAAAAATTCGTTAGTAGCAAAAGAAAGATAGCCAAACTTTCTTTTTTTTTGTATAATATTTATTGAGGTGTAAAAATGAAAATATTAACAGTCAATGCTGGTAGCTCTTCCTTAAAATTTAATTGTATAGAATTACCAAGCGAAAAAGAATTAATTAGTGGGTATTTTGAAAAAATTGGCATGAATGGTTCCTTTTATAATATTAAGATCAATGGTGTAAAAACCAAAAAAGAGGTACCATTACAAAATCATGATGATGCCGTTTCTTTCTTAAAAGAAGAATTACTAACCAATCATATTGTTTCTTCTTTAGAAGAAATTGATGGTGTAGGGCATCGATTAGTACATGGTGGTGATCGTTTTAAAGAATCTGTTTTAATTACGGATGAGGTATTACAAGAATGTGAAAAGTTTAATGATTTAGCTCCGCTTCATAATCCAGCTATGCTTTCTTGCATTCGTTCTTTTAAAAGCGCATTACCAAACACGCCAATGGTAGGTGTTTTTGATACATCTTTCCATCAAACCATACCAGAATTAAAATTTTTATATTCTGTTCCTTACGAATGGTATAAAAATTATGGAATTCGTAAATATGGATTTCATGGAACAAGTCATAAATATATTACAAAAACAATGCAAAAAATGTTAAACAAAGAAGCAATTAACATGATTTGCTGCCATATTGGTAGTGGAGGTTCTATTTGTTGTATCAAAGAGGGTAAAAGTTATGATACCACAATGGGATTTAGCCCTAATGCCGGACTCATGATGGGAACTCGTTCTGGAGATATTGATTACTCTATAATTCCATATTATATGGATAAGACTGGCAAAAGTATTACAGAGGTAGATCATATTTTAAATAAGGAAAGTGGTTTACTTGGAATTAGTGGAGAATATTCTGACCATCGTGATATTGAAACAGGTATGAATGAAGGTAATGTTAGATGCGTACTTGCAAACGATATGTATATTGATCGTATTGTGGGTTATATTGCAAAATATTTTGTAGAATTGGATGGCAAAGTAGACGCTTTAGTCTTTACAGCAGGTTTAGGAGAAAATGCTCGCGAATTTAGAGAAAATATTTTAAATAAATTATCTTCCCTAGGCATTTATGTTGACAAAGAAGAAAATAATAAAATTGCAAGCTATTTAGATAAAAATGAAGGTTTAATTTCCTCTCCTGAATCTCGTGTACCTGTATATGTTGTGCCAACCAATGAAGAGTTAATGATTGCTTTAGATACTTATAATATTATTAAATAGGAGGTGCTTAATGGCTTTGGATACGAGCAAAGAAATTGCTAAAAAGATAAAGAAATATGATTCTATTGTAATTGCAAGACATGTTGGCCCCGATCCAGATGCCATTGCAAGTCAAATTGCTTTACGAGATGTCATAAAAATGACTTATCCGCAAAAAAAAGTTTTAGCAGTAGGGACATATGTTACCAAATTTAAATATTTTGGAAATTTAGATAAAGAAGAATATAGTAGTATAGAAAATGCTTTATTAATTATTTTAGATGTACCTACACTTGACCGAGTAGATGGTATAGCAGGACTAAATTATAAAGAAATAATTAAAATCGACCATCATCCTTGTGAAGAAAAAGTTGGGAATATCGAATTAGTAGACGACACAGCTTCTTCTACTTGTCAATTAATTGCTGAACTTATTTTTAAAACAAACCTTAAAATGAACCAAGCAATTGCAAGTAACTTATTTTTAGGTATAGTCTCTGATAGTGATCGTTTTTTACTTTCCTATACAACCCCCAAAACATTTAAAATCATTTCCAAACTAATTGATAAATACGATTTAGATTTTACCAATCTTTATCCAAAGTTGTATGAAAGACCAATGAATGAAATTCGCTTTCATGGTTATTTAGCAGAGCATTTAACTTTAACCGAAAATGGCTTTGCTTATATCAAGATTACTCCTGAAATATTAAAAGAATATGGTGTCGATAATGCCACTCCATCGAATATGATTAATGATTTTAATTATATTAAAGAGGTTTTAGCTTGGACGTTTGTAACGTATGATGAAAAAAATGAAATTTACAAAGTAAATATTCGTAGTCGTGGTCCTATAATTAATACAATAGCAGAACAATATAACGGTGGTGGTCACAAATTTGCAAGTGGAGCAAGATGTAAAACCGAAACGGAAATTGATGAATTGTTAAAAAATTTAGATTTAGCATGTAAGACTTATAAAGAAAAAAAAGAATGAACGCCATTCTTTTTTAATTTGTTTTCTTACCTTTTTTTATTAAAAAATAATAAAGGAATGTAAGAAGAACCAAAAAAATGATTAAAGCAGTAAAAATAGGAAATAAATAATAAATGGTTAATTCATTTTTATAATATTTGCCAATAAATAGGAATGCAACAAAGAAAGTAAAAAGAACAAGTAGAGCATGAAGAAGATTACTTTTTTTAGGAATAAGTTCTTTTACTAATAAAGATGCCATGGATAAATAAATGAATTCATCAAATATCCAAGATAAAGCCACTACATTTTCAATTTTTTCAATAAAATTTAAAATTTTAATTTCTTTTAAAATAATATATTCTGGAAATCGATAGATACTTGCTAGAATTGGACCAATAATTGCAATAATTAAAAACATTTTTAAAATTAAAGTTGCACTCCCTAAAAGGTAGGAAGCCGTTTGATTACTTTTTTCTGTGAGTAGCATAAGTAAAGAAGGAGAAACAGATAACGATACATAATAGAAAATAGATTTTAAAAAATCCGCTGTTGACGTTACAAAAAAGGGGAGTATATTTTCCATTTTGGCATAACCTAATAAAGTTGTTAAAGAAATTAAAGTTAAAAAGAAAGAAATGGGAAATAGGCAAGTGGCTACTCGAAATGTTGTAGTTTTACCATTTTTACTAATTCGAATTAATAAAAGAACCAAAGGAAGAGAAATAAACCAGATTGGTGTATGAATTAAAAAGAAAGAACTGGCAAATAATTGAATAAAAGTAAGTCCTTCACAAAGCAGAAATAAACCATATAGTAAAAAAAGAATTCTTAAAAATATTCCCAAACCTTTCATTTCTTTTAAAAGTTCATTTAATGTTTTTTCTCCCTTATATTTTTCTATTTTATTAATTAAAAAAATGAAAATTAAACCGATTAAAGTACCTATAAGAAAAGCTAGAATACTATCTTGTCTTGCTATTCCGATAATAAGAGAAAAGCCAATCCCTAAAAATAGGGCTCTTGTTAAAAAATAGTGAACTGAAAAATTTTCTAATTTACTCATCATGATTTCACCTCAAATATTAAACCATTTCGATTTATAATAGCTGTTGCATTTAAGTTATAATGCAATTTTGTAAAGTCAATTTCTTTTTTATATTTTTGATAATAGCTTTGTTCAATTCGTAAAATATCACTTTCATTTTGTAAACTTTTATTTAGGACACTTTGCATATTTTGGATTAATTTTTCTTTAATTTTTTCTTGGATTTTTTCATAAGTTTCGACTTTTTTAAAATCCATATTACAATGATTTTCAACAATACGAGTTTCGATTTCAGTTTTTATTGTAACCTCGTTTTCTTGAATGAGAGTATCACTTTTAGGAGTATTAAAGGTAGTCAAAACAATAAAGTTATTTTCATCATCTGGACAATTAATTTTTAAATGAATTTCTTTAGATTCGCCATTCATAACATTAAAAGTAGCACTTTCTTCTTCGGTTAAGTAATCTTGCATTTCATAACTTTTAAAAATAGCGATAGGTCCAAGTTTTAAAATATCGTCTTTTAATTCAATAGAAGAAGCATATGTATCTTTTCTAGGGTCAATTATATTCATCACAAATTGCTCAAAATTTAATTCTGCTGCAATATGGTTAGAATAAATGTCACTATCAATTAAATTGGCAATTGCAGTACTTGTAACAGGATTGTTTTTATCGGAATGACCAAGAATTTCAAAAGCACTAACTCCTTTAGCAATAGTTAAATAAAAAATATTTCGAATATGATTATCGCGAATTAAAAAATCAATAATCTCTTCAATATGCTTTTTGGCAACCTCTTCACTGATGATAATTGTTTTTAAATGCGCCATGTAAGGAAGATGGGCAATTTCTAAAGAAGCATTGGAAAACGCTTCCGATATCGATTTCCCTGAACCATAGGAAAATAATACTTTTTCACTTGTATCATTGTTTTCTTTATTTTGGGTGTTTAATATTTCAAAAGAAACATCATAATGATCCATTTCATAATCAATAGAAATTCCAGATACAATGGCCATATCATTTAATTCCGTGTAATCAAAACATCCGGTACAAAATAGAAGAACAAAACTAATTAAACATAACCATTTTTTCATGTTTTTTTCACCCTTTTCTTTATCACATTTTTATGTGCTAATAATTTACTACGTTTGGTATCATTTACATATTTTACTTTAAATAAAGTCTTTTTAATGTAGGTAAAATCAAAAGGTACGATTGGATAATAGTAAGGTTTTCCAGCCGTTTTAACACTGGTGATGTGAATACAAAAATAAATAAGACCTAAAGCAATTCCGAATAATCCATACATAGAAGCAAGTATTAAAAAAATAAAGCGAAAATAGCGAATAGCATTAATAACCTCTAATTCTGTAAATATCAAACTAGTAATAAATGTAAAAGCAATAATGATAATCATAATAGGACTTACAATACCTGCAGAAACTGCTGCCTCTCCTAAAACTAAAGCCCCTAAAATAGAAATGGCACTCCCATAACTACTAGGAAATCTTAAATCACTTTCCCGTAAAATTTCACAAACAATAATCATAACCAAAGCTTCGATAATAGTGGGAAAGGGCACCTCGGCATTTTGCATAGCAAAATTTACAAGTAAACTAGTAGGAATTGTTTCCATATTATAATTGACAAGAGCAATATAGACCCCTGGAATCATCATTGTTAAGAAGAAGGAAGCAAAACGCAAAACTTTTAAAAAATTTACATTGATATTTCGATTATAATTATCGACAACGGGGTTAATAAAATCAGCAAAAAAAGCCGGTAAAATCAAAACAAATGGCGAGGTATCAACCATAATACATACTTTTCCTTCTAATAAAGCATTGGCAATCACATCGGGTCGTTCACTTTGAGAAACCGTTGGAAAAGGGGTTGTTTCATCTTCTGATAAAATATTAGCAACAATACCTGCATCAATAATACCATCAACATCAATTTTGGCAAGTTTATCCTTGATGCTATTTACTATATTCATATCCGTAATATCATCAAAATACAAAATTTGAACTTTCGTATTCGTTTTTCTTCCCATATTTAAGTCATCACTTTTTAAATGGCTTGATTTAATACGACGTTTTAAAAGACCTAAATTAATTTGGATATTTTCTGTAAAAGCATCACTTGGACCATAGATGGATTTTTGAACCTCGGGAACACTTACGCTTCTATTAATATCTGCTTTCGTTTCAAAAGCCAGTATTTCATTTTCAGTTAAAACTAAAGTAAACCCATTGGTTAAGTAATATTCCATTTGGTCTGGTTCATTTATTTTGACTGTATTTGGTCCAGGAATAATACTTGCAATATCTTTTTTCTTAACATTTTTTAAATTATTAATTTTCGTTAATCCTTTTAAGATATAATCATTAACTTTATCACTACCTGTGACCGTTTCTAAATAAATAACATAAATATCATGGAAATGTTTGGTACTTATTTTTTTTACAATAAAATCAGAATTCTTTTCAAATTCTTTTTCTAATCGTTTAAGTAGTTCTTCTTGTGGCATAGGAATCACCATTATTAGTATGAACGAAAAAACACCCTATATACCCAAAGTTCGTGTATAATAAAGGTGGTGTTTGTATATGTATGAAATAGAAATTAAACGATTAGACGATCAGGGTAGAGGGATTGGTTTTATTGAAAATAAAATTACGTTTATTAAAAATGCTCTACCAGGAGAAATAGTAGTTTGTAAAATAACGAAAGAAACCAAAAAATACAATTTAGGTGAGGTTTTAGAATACAAAAAGAAAAGTAAAAAACGAATAGAAGCCAAGTGTCCTTATTTTTCCGTTTGTGGGGGTTGTACTTTAGAACATTTAGAATATCAAGATGCATTAGAATTTAAAAAAGAGAAAGTAAAGCGTATTTTAGAAAACGAACACATTCATTATCCTGAAATACAAGTGATAGAAAATAAAAATCCATATTTTTATCGTAATAAGCTTTCTTTGAAAATTATGAATGGTGCTATTGGTTTTTTTGAAGAAAATAGTCATACCCTAATTCCCATTGAACAATGTTTTCTAGCTCGTCCTTGTTTAAATGAAGCAATAAATGTTATAAAAACTTTTTCTCTTACCAATGGTGAAATTATTTTGCGTTGTAATACAAATGATGAAATTTTAATTTCTATTAAAACCAAGGATTTGTTTGCAATAAAAGAAGCGGATTTTGGTCATGTAAAAATAGTAGGAATTGTTTTAAATGATAAATGTATATATGGAATGCCTTATTTTTATGAACGAATCCATCATTTATTATTTAAAATTAGTTATGATGCGTTCTTCCAAATAAATCCCTATATTGCAAATTGCTTATTTGAAGAAATTGAAAAAAATATAGATCCCTCTAATATGGTCCTTGATTTGTATTCTGGCGTTGGTGTTCTTGGACTTGTTGCTTCAAAGAAATCTAAAAAAGTCATAAGCATTGAAATTATTAAAAATGCCGTTATAGATAATATTGAAAATTGCAAACTAAATAAATGTAGCAATCTCTATCCTGTACTTGGCGATGCGAAAACAACTCTACCAAAAATAAAAGAAAGTTTTGATACAATCCTTGTAGATCCTCCAAGAAAAGGATTGGATAAAAATTCTTTACAACTTTTATTGCAAAGCAAAGCCAAAAAAATTATCTATATTTCCTGTGATCCATTTACGCTTGCCAGAGATTTAAAAGAGTTACAAAGTGTTTATGAAATAAAAAAATTTATGTTATTTGATATGTTTAGTTATACGTACCATGTGGAAAGTTTATGTGTGTTAAAATTAAAATAAATCCTTACAAATAAAGGAAAAAAATCAACTATTCAGCTGTGTTAAAAAATAATCTTTATACATAATAAATTTCTAAAAAATTGTACTAAATGCTCACATAGTTATTGACTAATGTGAGTATTTAAGTTAAAAATAAAGTGAGTGATAAAAATGTTATGTACACATAAAGAATTGTTAAATGAATATAAGTCAAATTATTAAGTAAAAAAAACAGTAAAAGAGCAAAAATTTTTAAGAGGTTGTCTGTCTAGGATATATTTGAGTTTACCTTAAGTGCTATGGTCTTTATTGATGAAATATAACATAATGAACAGATTTATTTTTATTTTATGTTCATAATAAAACTTAGAAAGAGAAGAAATAATGAGTAATTTAATAAAAAAAGATGAACGTTATGATGATTTTTCAAAAGTTATTGAAATGATAGAAACCAGAAGAAATAATGCTTATAGAAAAGTAAATGAAGAATTGATATCTTTATACTGGGATGTAGGGCATTTTGTTAGTGAACAAATAGTGAGTAATAAATGGGGAAATAAGGTTGTTGATAATTTAGCAATGTTTATTAAAAATAAATACCCAACTTTACAGGGCTTTAGCCGAAGAGGAATTTATAGAATGGTTCAATTCTACGAAACTTATAAAGATGATGAAATTGTGTCACCGCTGGTGACACAATTAAGCTGGACTAATAATTTACTAATATTATCAAGCACTAAAACTAAAGAAGAAAGAGAATTTTATATTAAAATGGCTATTAAAAATAATTATTCCAAGGCTGAATTAAATCGTCAACTTTCTAGTGCATACTACGAAAGGTATATGTTATCCGATGGAAAAGCATTACCATCAGCTACAAAAACTATTGACGAAGATGATTATCCAAATACTAAATTATTAGATTTATATTCTTTAGAATTTTTAGATTTGCCAAATGAATATTCTGAAGCTGATTTAAGAAAAGCTATTATTAAAAATATGAAAAACTTTATTTTAGAAATAGGGAAATCTTTTACTTTTGTTGGAGAAGAATATAGAGTCCAAGTAGGAAATGAAGATTTTTTTATCGACTTGTTATTTTATAACCGAGATTTATCTTGTTTAGTAGCTTTTGAATTAAAAGTTGGAAAATTTAAACCTGAATATGTTTCCAAAATGGATTTTTATTTAGAAGCTTTAGATAGACAAGAAAAGAAAAATAATGAAAATCCAAGTGTAGGAATAATATTATGCGCTGATAAAGATGTAAAAGTAGTAGAATACGCAATGAGTAGAACAATGTCTCCAACAATGATTGCAGAATATAAATTAAAATTAATAGATAAGAAACTATTAGAAAATAAATTAAAAGAAATATCTATTTTAGTAGAAGGAACAAAATAGATTAAACTCTATTTTATGATATAGTCAGTTATGATCAAACATATAAAATTCAATTATTCATAATGTATGAACTAGCCATTTAGAAAGCAGGGTTGTGTTAGAAAAAAATTAATATTAAAACCCATTCCCTTTTGAACTAAAAAATATTAAAATTTTAGTTAGAAAGGGAATAGGATACGAGGTGATAAACATATGAAAAATTATAATCTTTTATTTCAAGAAGAATTTCATAATTCTCAAAATATTGATGAAACATTTGCTGAACTTTGTGATAAGAAAGGTCTAAAAGAGGTAAAAATAGAGAAGGTAAATGATAAAAATGTTTCTCAACTTATTATTAATAAAGAAAATATTTCTATTATAGCAACTCCTTTATCAAAACTATTACCTGTTTCTTTAGAAATTTGTCCAGATTTAGAAGATGATACAAGAGTGGGTACTTGTTTTACAAAAGCTCTAACCGTAGCAAGACATTTAGGACAAGATAATACGATTGTTACTGGGTATTGTTAGATAAATCTAGATTTTTACATAGTTTTGTAGAAACAACACTAAATGGAGAAGAGGTCGTTATTGATGGAACATTAAACGCCATTATGAATAAGGATGGTTACTATACATTTCGTCATATAAAACCTTTAACTAAAATTTCAAATCAAACATTACAGGAAGATATGGAAAAATATTTGTATAAAATTAAAGAGTTTTCTCCAGAAGTATATTTTGTATTTCGTGATGAAATTATTAGAGACTTTGAAAAAAACGATGAATTATTCAATATAAAAAGATAGACGTAAAGTATGATAGAAAAATAGCAGCCTTATTACCAATATTAGCTGAGATTTGCTTTTTAGTAAGTAGTTTCTTAAAAAAAGAAATTTTTTATGTAGTTTTAGGTTTTTTATAGATTTTTATTTGTATAAAAATGATAAAAAAATAATTCTTGTTTTTGAGCAAGAATTATTTTTAACCTAGAGCAACATCTAGTATCATCATGACGGAAAATCCAATTAAGGTAAATAAAGCCATAACATCTTTTTTCTTATTCGTTTGACTCTCGGGAATTAACTCTTCTACAACTACATAAATCATGGCGCCTGCTGCAAAAGCAAGTAGATAGGGTAGTAAAATACGTATTTTTATAACAAGGATTGCGCCAATAATACCAGAGATTGGCTCAACAATACCACTTAATTGCCCTAAAAAGAAAGCTTTATTACGAC
>CANRPZ010000008.1 GCA_947632625.1 uncultured Bacilli bacterium
GCTCGTCGGGCTCATAACCCGAAGGTCGTAGGTTCAAATCCTTCTCCCGCAACCAATTGGTTCCGTAGTGTAGCGGTCTATCACGTCTGCCTGTCACGCAGAAGATCGAGGGTTCAAATCCCTTCGGAACCGCCATTTTTTTTGGCTCCATAGCTCAGTCGGTAGAGCAGAGGACTGAAAATCCTTGTGTCACTGGTTCAATTCCCGTTGGAGCCACCAGATTGATAGGAAACTCGGAAAACTCGAGTAAAAATGGAAAACGTACTTGATAAAAGTGCGTTTTTATGTTATTATGCATTTGTAAAGGAAACTTGCATAAAATAAAAAGGGAATACCTAATTTTGACGAGTTAGGTACTATCCCAAAATTTTAGGTTAGTACCGGCTTATACAGTTGGTACTATTTTTATATAATAAAATCATTAACATTACAAAAAATTGTAGATTACTATGTTAATCGCATCATTTTGATAGTAAACCCGGAAAATTCGAGTATAACAAAAGCGACTTGCTAAAAAGTCACTTTTGTTATTATGAGTATGTCAAGGATCCTTGCATTAAAACAATAAATAATAATTGAGCATTATATTTTATACCTCTTCCTTTTTTCAAAATTGTAGGACGACACTCACGTCAAATGTTACTGAAAAAATTTAACCTAATATATAATTATATCTTATTAGCATCTTTTTTTAATTTTTGTTGGTTAACTGAAATATTATTTAAAATTTCAGTTTCAGGAATATCATTTATATGATTTCCGTTTTCCTTTGCATATGATAATAACCTACTAACTATTTTCTTCATAACATCATCTTTCAAATAGCAATAAATTGAGCTGTTACCTTTTATTTCTAAACAAGAATTTATATTAGTATAAGGGAGTAAATTTGCATTAAAATAATAATTAGATGCTATAATTAATGATTTTTCACTTTCTAATATTTTAGTAGTAAATCCTCTTATATCACTTTCCCAATATACTTTTTCATCTTCAAGCTTTGATAAAGCAACAGAATCTCCAATTATATAAACTATTCCATTAATTTGTTTTGTTTCTTTTGTCCCATGTTTTATTTCAAAAGATCCTATTCCGCTAACATATATTTTCTTTAAAGCAAAATCAGATGAATTTTGAGCATTAAATAAAATATACATTATTTTTTCAAAGTCTCTAATAAACAACTCATTAGATGTCTTATAACAATCAGCATCATTTCTAATTTTATTTTGAACACGATCAGCTAAAATTATTAAATGAGAGGCTAAAGAGGAAATCTTATTACCTAGAGATTGTCATTATCAAAGCTTTGGTTATATTCCTCTTCTAATTCATATAATTTATTCAGCGCTTGAAAAAAAACTTTAATATCCTCTTTGTTAAGTTCTCTGGGATTACTACAACCTGTAACATAAAGACTATTTGATAATATTTCTTTATATATTCCATCTATTTTTTTGCTTAATTCTATATCAGTATTTTCGATATTTTGCATACAAAACCTCCATTTATATTTATAATATTATAATAATTTTTTAAATTAAACAATATTTACAGGAATAATACGAATAAAATTTTAGATTGCTTGATGGAATCTTTTTATATTAATTTTTTTGTTCTAAATCATTCACTATATTTTTAAATGTTGTTCCTCTTACCTCAAAATCAGGAAATTGATCCCAAGAAGCACAAGCTGGACTAAGAAGAATAATATCACCTTCCTTGCTTATTTCATAAGCTTTTTTGGTAGCTTCTTCTAATGTATCAACAATAATTGAATCAATATGATTTTCTTTGGCAAAATCACCTATTTTATTTTTGGTTTCTCCAAAAGAAAGAATACACTTAACATGATTTAAAAAAGGAGCAATCGAATCAAAGGGAATGTGACGATCTAACCCACCCATTAATAAAATCGTATCTTCATTAAATGATTTTAATGCAATAATTGTTGATTCATTATTTGTAGCTTTAGAATCGTTATAAAATTTTCTGCCATTTATAGTTTTAACATATTCAATACGATGCTCTACTCCTTTAAATTCACTTAAGAAAGTTCTAATATTTTCATTGGAAACTTGAAAATGTTTAGCAATAAAGATTGCTGCCATGATATTTTCATAATTATGTACGCCTTTTATTTTAATATCGTTTGTGTTCATGATTTCTTCTTCATTATACATTATTCGATTGTCTTTTAAATAAATATCGGCTTTTCTTTTAGAAGAAAAATAAAATTTTTGGGAAGGAATAGAATGGGTTAAATCAATCACATCTTGATTTTCTAAATTTAAAAGAGCAATATCTTCTTTCGTATGGTGATTAAAAATACGTAATTTTATTTGTTTATAGTTTTCATAAGAGCCATGAAAATCGAGATGCACCTCACTTAAATTCGTTAATACACTAATATTAGTTTTAAAATTTTTGATATCCATTAACTGATGGTCGGAGATTTCCATTACCAAAAGGGCATTTTCTTTTATATCTTTTACAATACTAGCTAGTGGAATGCCAATATTTCCCGCTAAATAAACAGGACGATTCAATGTTTTTAAAAGTTCATAAGTAATTGTTGTTGTTGTTGTTTTTCCATTAGAACCCGTAATACCAATAATTGTTACATCTTTTGGTAAAAAAGAAAAACTAGCTTCTATTTCATTTATAACCTCTATATTAAGATTTCTCGCTTTTTCTACAGCGGGATGATCTTTTCGAATAGCGGGATTTTTAATAACAAGGTCAATTTGTTCATTGACTAGATTTTCTTGGTGTTCTTCAATTACTACTTTTATATTTAAATCTTTTAATTCTTGAATAACTGATTCATCTTGTTCTTTAATATCACTTATTGTAATGGTATTTTTATATTGGCTTAATAATTTGCTAACGGCAATACCACTCCTAGCCATTCCTAACACTAATATATTTTTATTTGCTATCATCTTCCTACTTTCCTTTCCATATAATAAGGATTCTCCTTAAAAAAAGTATAGAAATACTCTGCTCCTTCATTCATCATAATTTCATCAAATTCATGAGATTGACGAAAACTGGTTTTAGCTACAGATTTTAACGCCTGGATATTATTTGGAGCAATATTAAGAACAAAAGCTCGATAATCAGAAAATTTTTCTCCAAATAAATCGATGAGTTTTTCATACGCTACTTGCGAAATTCCTAATCCTCTATATTCTTTTAATAAAGCGATGGATACCGCTAGTGTTTCATCTATAAAAGACATTACATAAACCATTCCAATTAATTTATTGTTATAAAAAATTCCGCTTTGGTTTAACGGTTGATAGGAAAATTGTACAAAATCTGTAATGCTCTTGTCTTGTAAAAATTTATGATTTAGATCATCGAATTCTTCTTTTGTCATAGAAGAAAAAGATATTAAATTCTCTTCCGTAAATATCATTCCTCTCTTTTGTTTTCATTTATTTCTTTTAATTTTTCCCGCATCCAAATTGGTAATTTCATTTGTAAGGGTTTAAAACCATTTTTGGTATCCTTAATTTTTCCATAACGTGGAATTAATTTATAATTAATATTTTTAATCGAAAGTTTTACTTGCTTTGTTGTTTCATCAACCTCTAACACCTCACACAAAATATCTTCTCCTATACTTAAATAATCTAAAATGCTTTTTACGTAATGATTGGAAATTTCGGAAATGTGAATTAATCCATTATAGTTTTGTAAAAGGTGGATAAATGCTCCGTATTCTGAAATTCCTGTTACCGTTCCCTCTACTATATCACCGACTTGATATAAAGCCATAAAGATTATCACCTCGCATCTTTATTGTATCACAATTCTTTGCTTTTTTTTTAAACATTGTTATAATAATGCCTAGGTGATGTATAGTGAAAGAAGCAAGCAAAATAAAAAAATTGATAGAAGAAATTCGACCTTATCTGAATATGGATGGTGGAGATATTGAATTTATTAAATACGAAGATAAATATGTTTATGTAAAATTAAAGGGCCATTGCATAGAATGTATGGGGCAAGATTTTACTTTAAACAATTCGATTTTATCTATGCTTCAAAAGGAAATTCCTGAAATTGAAGGAATTATAAACGTATCTTTATAGTTCCTCTTTTTTATTTAATAACCATTCGACTCTTTCTATAGGAGCATATTTGCTTAATAAAAAGTACATATCTTTTAAAAACTGCTCATAAAGATCGACTTTGCTAATTATAGGCAAAAGGGATTCTTCTTCCATTTCATTTTCCATGATTTTTTCATATATATCAAAATAAAAGGATGGATATAAGAGTCTTGCATATAGCATTTGATATCCATATATACTTAATTTTCTTGTATGTAAATAGGCATTTACCTCAATCCATAAGTCTTCATAAGAATTGAAAAAAAGGGATTTAAAATAGGAAGCTATATCACGGATTTCTAAATCAATAACATAATTGAGAGGATTAAAATAATTTAGGGTAATGTTTGGAAAAACAACTCTTTTTCTTTGTAAAGTTATTTTTTCATTTTCCGTTTTTTGGTATTTTTTATTGGTACTATTAACATAGCTGATGGCATTTTCGGCAAGTCCAATATAATAGCTGAAACTATTTAATATTATGGGTTTATCTTTACCTAGCTGGCTGATTTGGTATTCAAAATAATCGATTTTTGAACTCCATAATTCTGCCCAGCGATTTCGAAAAAGAATTGTGTTTGTATTTTCTACTACTAATTGATTAGCAAAACGAATCATATCGATTACATCATATTCTTCATGATTATTTAAATTTACCTCTAATAAAACATATTTTTTATTATTATAAAGGGTTATAAAAGAGTTTTCTTTATTAGAAACAAATTTAGCAGTAGGAAACCCCTTTTTTATTAGCTCTTCGTTTAAAAGAATCAAGTCTTTAAATTCTTCATCGCTACGAAGATAAGGCATAAAAAAATATTTTTTTTCTTGAAAAATAAAATAGCTAAATTCTTTATTTTCTATAATATCGATATCATATACATTATAATATTCTTTTAATAATTCTTTCATAAAATCACTACTAAATTTTATTATGATTTTACTTTGAATAGAACCAATAAAAAAAGCTTAAGCAAATTACTTAAGCTACTTTTGTTAAATCTCTTTTTATGCTATTTGGGTCTTGAGTATTCATCATGGCTTGGGCATTATCGAATGTTTGTTTCGCAAGACCATTTATTTTACGAGCTTCTTCTAGTTGTCTACCTATTTCATCTTTCATTTCTTCCATATTTTTAATGTATTTGTCTGTAACCTCTCTTACTTGATTAATAAGTTGATTGGCTGTTTCTATATATGATTGTGAAACAATAGAAGGTTCTTTCTCGCTAGGTTCTACAACACTTGGAGCTTCTGCTACAACTGGGGCAGGCTCTACAGCAGGAATATCTTGTGGTGTTGCATTTTCTATAATTGGTTGTGGTTCAATACTTTGAGGATTTACATCTAAAGGAGTATTTACTGTTTCTACTCCAGGGAAATTTATAATATTATCATTTACAACGCTTTCGTTAGCAAGTTCTGTAGAGATGTCCTTTGGTGTTTCGACTGAAGGTGCATCAGCAGGAAAAACTGGGGCAACCTCTGCAACAGGTACTGGTTCTGGTATAGTAGTACTTGATGCAATATCAGGCATAGGTGCTTCTGAAACTTGTGTAGCTTCTGGAGCAGGAACTGGTTGTTCAAAAGGACTTACTACAGTTTGCTTTGCTTCCTCTGCCTTTAAAAAGCCTTGGTAATTTTCTTCTAATTTTTTATAATTTGCCTCTCTTAAAGCAAGTTCATGCATAAAATTTTCAGTAGCCAAAATTTCTTCTGCAGGTTTTACATAGGTAAATTCTTCTTTTCGATCATGAATATCATCTACTAAAACTTTTTTAGCAGCATCCCAAGCTTTATCGGTATCGGTATTAACCGGGCTAGAAAAAAGCGTACTATCTTGAGGTTTGTAACTTACCCCAACAATTTGATTTTCATTTGCTTTCTTATCCGTTTCAAAAACTACATAGTCTGTACCATTACTGACATGATACATTGATACACATTTTTTTTCTTCCGTTCTTCCATCAGGAAATTTTATTATTGTACCCATTTAACATTCCTCGCTATTCTAAAAATTATTATAGCAAATAAAAAAAGTTATTTCAAGGGGTTTTCCTTGAAATAACAAAATGTCTACAACCTTTGGCACAAAAATTTTCAATATAATCATCAAGTGTATCAATGTCATTATAAGGTTTAAAATTTTTATTTTCCTTATTATTAAAGCCTTTTAAACGTAATTTTCCATACGCATAATCCCCTAAAATATAGTCAAAAGAATCGAAATAATCAGTTAAGCAAGTTTCTAAATCTTCAACATTAATTGCATCTTTTACATTTTTAATTACATCATATTCAATATTATTAATTTTAATTGTCATAAGCTACCTCATAATTTGAACAAAGATTAAAACGACAATCATTAAACATGTAGCAATTACACTTAAAAGCAATAATAAATCTACATAGCCGTTACCTGTTGTTATTGTATTTCCATATTTTTTATAATAACGAATCGCTTCTTCTAAACGCGCTCTTTTATTTGTATCGTTATCTTTAATACGGAAAAAGTGATAGACTTTATTATTAATATTTAAGATATCTTCTTCTTTCATGTTCATAACCTCAACAGCGTTATACCCTGCTAATTGGTAAGCATCTGCTCCTAAAGTTATATCTTTTAAAACAGTAAAAGTATAATCGTGGGCTATTTCAAATAATTTGCTGTTTAAATATTGTAATAATGTATCATCATTAGGTGTATAACGATTATATAAAGCCAATTTTACAGGATCGGTATCATTTTTAGTATATAAAAGACCTTTGAATTGGTTTAATTCTTCATCAGGAATTAAAATATGTTTTTTCTTATACGTAAACATATCCACTAAATCCCTTTGAATCTTGGAAAATAAGTCTTTTTGCATTTCTTCCTTTTCTTGATTTTGATAAAATGCATTAACATCATTTATAAAACTATCCAAATTTTCTTCTGGATATCCAAATCTTTTTAAATTTTCTTTAAATCCTCTTTCCCCATTCGTACGATAAGGATTAATAATATCTAATTCGCCATAAATATGAATTAACGTACGAATTATCATTACAAAAAAAGTATTAAATTCCTCTCGATTCGGTTTATCTTTATACGTTAAATAGTCTTGTATACTTTTCGTAAATGCTTCATTTATAAATGTAGTTCCTTCCATACCCTCACCTACTTTAAAATAAGTATACCACAAAATTTACGGAATAGGAACATTTAATAAATTACTTTTTGCTTCAATAGTACCACCATAATATTTTGGTACAATTCCTTGAATTATTTTAGAAGCAACTAAAATACTATAGTTATATTTCATCTCTTGCTCAATGGAAGGAACAATAAATTGATTGGTAATGGCACAGTCAATATAAATTGAAATTAAGGCATTATTAATACCATAGTCTTCCACTTTCAAACGAATATTGCTACTGATATATCCCATATAAGATATACGAACAGGTATTCTTGGTCCAAGGTTATTTAAATAAAGACTATCCGATGCTACTCCCATAGGTATTGTTAAAATAATATTGCCTAATTGGGTCGATATATCTTGATTATAATAATTTAATACTTGTTTTTGTATTTCAGAATCTAAAAGATTTTTTTGGAGATATTCTGTGATTATAGATAATGCTTTATAGGCATTTTCTAAACGAAAATCAACACTAATAATTTCATCATTGGCATTTTTGGTTAATACAATCGCGTTTTCTAAATCCACTTGCGGATAAATGGATTTCACTTTGAAATTTGTTAAAATGGTTTCATTTAATTTTGAAATACTTGCTTTGGCAACATTTAAAAGTTTTGGTGTTACTTTTCTATTAAACTGAATAAAAAAGAAAATATCCAAAATGCCAATAATAAAAAGAATCAAAATAATAATTTGACCTTTTTTAATTGTTAACCTATGAAAAAACCTTTTTTTAGTCTTCATACTATACTATATGAAGATGCATCCGTATTTAAATCTAAAACCAATTTAAATGAAAAAATTCATTAGCAAAAAATAAAATTCCTATTATAAAAGCAATAACGATAATAACAAGTACAACTTTTATTAGTATTTTATTTGTTTCAACATTCTCTTTTAAATCATTAAAGTCATCAAAATCACTTTTGGAAAATGAAACGGAATTGGTAAAAAAAGTTTTATCAAGTTCTTTCTTTTCTTCTTTTTCTTCTTTTGGAAGGAAAGAATTTGTTTCTTTTTTAATCTCTTGTTGTTCTTTTTTATTAATTTCTTCTTTAATTCCATCTAAAACTACAGTATTTTCACTACCCTTTAAATCGGTTAAAATATCAAGAGGATCTAATTTTCTAGTCATTTCTTTTTCCGTTATAGTATTAATAAGGTTCATTAAATCTTCTTTATTGCTTGTTACTTTAGAGTCGCTTTCCTCTTCTTCCTCTTCTTCATCAAATTTTAAGCTTTTTAAAATATCGTATTGCGTATCACGAACTTTTTTTAATCTTTCTTTTTCATAATCAATATTTTTTTCTTTTTTGGCTTTATCAATAATTGCATTAATATTATATTCTTTTGTTTCTTCTTTCTTTTCTTCTACTGTATCTTCATAGGGTTCATCTTTTTTTATCATAACGCGTGATTTTCTAGGCTCATCATGATAATTTTTTTCCAAAATTTCTTTGATTTTTTCTATATCAATGTTTTTATTATTATCTCCAATTACATGCGCATTGCTAGTTAAATTAATATCTCCATAATCCTCATGGTTTATCTCTTGGTACAATTCTTCATTTTTTTTAGAACGAGAGCCAAAATATTTGGGTTCGTTTGTACTTTCTGTATTTTCTATATTGTTATATTTATCCATTCTTGAACTCATAACATCCACCTACTATCAAAAACATCATAACATAAAATTTACATTTTTAAAATACCATAGTTGATTTTTCAAAATTCTATTCGTATAATTAAAGTAATAGGAGGAGATAAGTTTTGAAAAAATTACAAGTTCAACAAGATAAATGCATCGGCTGTGGTGCTTGTGTTGCTATTGATCCAGAACATTTTGATTTTGATGATGGAAAATCAAATGTAATTTCTAATGAAAATTTGGATAATGAAAATGTTATGAACGCAATAGAATCTTGTCCAACAAGTGCTATTTCATTAAAAGAAGAAAACAATGTAGAATCTTGTCCAACAGACGCTATTCCAGCAAAAGAAGAAAACAAGGATTGTTCATGTCAAAATGAAGAATGTTGTGAAAATAATTGTGAAGAATGTAAGGAATGTGAAAATTCGGACAACGATGAAAATTAAAAGAATTTAAAAACGAAAAAACCCTAGAAAAAATACTAGGGTTTTAAATTGTATAATTTTTTTATTTCTTTTAAAGTAAGCTTGCGATATTCTCCTGATTTTAGAGTACCTAATGTTAAGAAGGCGTAACGTTCTCTTTTTAATTTTATAACAGGATGGTTTAAAGCTTCAAAAATTCTTTTTACTATATGATATCTTCCTTCAACGATACTTATTTCTACAATAGAACTTTTTTCATCCGTTTTTTTTACTTTTAGATGCGTAGGAAATACCTTTCTTCCATCCATATCTAATCCTTTTTTTAAATGATAAAATTCACTGGGAGATAAGTTCCCTTCAATTTTCGCAATATATGTTTTTTCAACCTCATTTTTAGGATGCATTAATTGGTTGGCAAGATTTCCATCATTTGTAAGTAGTAATAATCCTGTTGTGTCATAATCTAGCCTTCCGATGGGGTAAATTCTTTTGTCAGTATCAATTAAAGAAACTACGGTTTTTCTATTTTTATCATCAGAAACACTGCAAATAAAACCACGGGGTTTATTAAGAAGATAATAGACTTTCGTATCTTCATTTGTTAAAATTTCCCCCTCAATTTCTATTTTGTCGGTATGGTTGACTTTTGTACCTAACTCGCGGATGATTTCTCCATTTACTTTTACTTTACCATTTCTGATTAGTTCTTCTGCTTTTCTTCTTGATGTATAACCGGCATTTGCTATTACTTTTTGCAATCTTTCCATATTTTTTAAAAACACCTCATTGCTTTTTAAATACCTTTAATAAAATATTTTTGGTTTTTTCCGCACTATATTCTTGGCTGGTTTCTAAAGCTTTTTTAATCAATTTCTTTTTCGTTGTTGCCTTCATTTGGAAAACCTCTTTTATTTTTTCACTTAATTCTTCAAAATCTGTTGCAGAAAAAGTTAGACAATTTTCATTTGAAATTAGATAGTCACTTGGGCCATATTTTGTAGGACCAATAACCAAAGTTTCACAAGCCATTGCTTCTAAACCAACAAGCCCTAAACTTTCACTTGCCATTCGAGTTGGATATACGAATGCTTCTAGTGAATTATAAACATAAACCAATTCTTCTTGAGATACCATAGGCATACAAATTACAAGATTTCCTAATTTATATTTCTTTAGTAATTGGTTTAAATTTTCCTCTTCTTTGCCACTACCAATTAATAAGAAACGAACATTTTTCTTTAGGTCTTTATCCTTCTTTAATTTAGCAATTGCTTTAATATATGTATCATACCCTTTGTTTTTATCAATACGTCCGACATAACCAAAATATTGATATTTAGAATTTAAACCTAATTTATCTAAAGCCGTCTTTTTATCCATCTTTTTAAATAGTTTCGTATCAATTCCACCTGATGGATAAACGACTACTTTGTCTTCCTCAATTTTATAATTTTTCTTCAAAACTTTTTTAAAATAATTGGATGGAACAATTATTGTATCAGCATTTTTAATAAATAATTTGGTAAGGAAAGTATACTTTTCATCTATTTTTGTATCGGATACGACATCATTTCCATGAACATTTACAATATATTTGGTATCTTTAGAACATAAATAAGGAAGAATAACTCCAGCTGGTGAATGAGATGCAAAATGAACGTATATGTAATCATAATTTTCAAATACACTTTTTAAGAAAGAAACACCGCACAAACGAATATAAGCCCAAAGCTTTTTGATTGCTCCAAAAGTCTTATGCATAACCACTAAATCAATGGTATACCCATTTTCCTTTAAAAGATCATAGACATTTTTAACAAAAATTCCATAATGACGATTTTTCTTATCTGGATACATATTACTTACGTATAAAATATCTTTTTTCATAATTCCTTGGTCATTTTTAGATAGGATAAATAATAAAGCTAGAAAGAAAACTAAATAAGGATTTATTAAGAAATTTCCGAAACAAGAAAGGAGTAGGAACAAAGTAAAAAACATTAAATAATTTCTTTTTAATTTCGTATGTTTTAAAGCATATAGAAAATAGTAAAGATAAAAGAAAATACCTATAATTCCGATACTATAAAAAATGGTTAGAAAATCTATTTTAATTCCCACTGTATTTTCAATACCTAAACCTAAAAGTTTGGCAAGACCACTTTCCTCAATATAAACGTTTTGGGTATTTTTTAAAGCATCTATACGTCCATTTAAAATGATATTTACCGTTGAATATTTATTAGGAATAATCTCTTGTAATTGGAACTTTGGTAAATAAAAATATAATCCAATTGATAGAATAAGCAAAATGAATAATGATTTTAAATAATTTGTTTTAAATTGATAAAGAATTTGTTTTCTATTTAAAATTATAAAGACTATGCCAATTATTATAAAACTTAAATAAAATGTTTTACACGTTATAAATAAACTAGCTAAAAAGAACAAAAGAATAAAAAGAGCTTTTAATAGGTAACTATGGCTTTCGACAAGATATGTTAAAGACAAACTAAAGGTTACTAATATAATATAAATAAAAGCATCGTTAAAATAACCAAATAAAGAAGACAATCCAAACAAAATTAGGTATAGAAAACTTACAATTGTTATAGTCTTTTTATTTAAATATTGATTTTCATACTCGCTAAAAAAGAGAATAAATGTTGGTAGGGAAAAAAGAGTGAACCAATACGTCAATTCTATTTTTAAATTTAAGTGAGTTTTAACTACATAGGCGATAAATAGGAATAAGTAAATACCATTTAAAGCTAGTAGTTTAGTATGTTTTTTCTTCTTAACTAGAAACACAATCGCATAAATTAAAATAATGGCCTTAACTAAAAGTCCTAGTCCCCAAAATAATTGATTTTTAGATAATAAATCAAGAAAGGGAAACAAGAATAAGGCAATTTCTATCCCCCTCGTTTTATTATTCTTTATTTTTTTCATACTTGTCATCCTCTTTTCTTTTTCTTCTTTTTATGATGGTTAAATAAAATATCGGTTTTTAAAACAATGAATAAGAAAATTAGCATTAATCCAATATAGATTAAAATAACATAATGCGTATCTCCTAAAGCATAAAATATGGATAATCCAGCGAATATTATATCAATCGCGTAAATTATTAATAAAGATACTCGCGTTGAAAATTGCATATTTAAAAGTTGATGATGAAAGTGTTCTTTGTCTGGTGTACTTAATGGATTTTGTCTTTTTAAAATTCTTCTAAAAATAGAGAGCAGTACATCGATAATTGGTGTTGCTAAAATAATTAGAGGAATAATTAAAGAGGTAAAGGTGGCAGTTTTATACCCAAGTAAAGTTGTTACGGCAATAATGAAGCCCAGAAAGTTGCTTCCTGTATCTCCTAAATATATCCGAGCAGGAGGAAAATTATAAACCAAGAAGCCTAAAGTAGAACCTAACATAATTAAAGCTAGCGTTGTATCTAAACCTTGTTGAGAGTTCATAATAAAGGCAATAATGGAAATTGTTAGAAAATAAATAGAACTTATTCCTGAACATAGGCCATCTAAACCATCGGATAAGTTAATAGCATTAATTATTGCGACTATTAAAGCCATTGTAATGATATAGTTCCAAGGGCTTGAGATTACAATATGAAAGCCAAAAATACTGATATAATTTAAAACAATCTGACCATAAAAAACAACAATTCCAGCAGCAATAAGTTGTGTAAACAACTGGTATCGTGCTTTTAAAGGATTTATATCATCAATAAACCCCATAAAAATAAGTAAAAAACTACCCATTAAAATCGATAACATTTGCACGCTGCTTCTCGCATATAACATATAACCAAGCATAAAAGCAAAAAATATTGCAAGACCTCCAAGAGTTGGCATAGGAATTTTATTTAAGCGTCTAGCATTCGGATAGTCGAGAGCTTTTACATGCCTCGCAATTTTTTCGACAATTGGTGTTACAACTAAACTACATAGAAATGTCACAAATACAATGATAAATACATCATGACCATTTACAAACATTCTTTATCACATCCATTTTTATTATAGCGTAAATTATGAAAAAAAAGAAGAATTATTCTTCATTCAAACTTATCAAACTCTTTTAGTTTTTTATTCTCCTTTTTAGTGCTTTCTTTTGCTTCTTCTTTTTTAGACGTTTTCTTTTTCTTCTTTAATAAGGAAAGAATTAGGATGAAGGCTAAAAATAAGCAACCACCGAAAGCAAAACATATATAGGTATACGTTTTAACTTGTTGTTTTAAACTATCTATTTCTTCATGATCCCATACTTGAAAAGTACCTTCTTTGGTATCGTATTCGTAATAGTCATATTTTCCCGTATGAATATCCATTCCATAGCAGATAACAAAACGACTATCTTCGTTATAAGCATAAACAGGAACCTGTACATCATTAATAACAATGTCCTTTTTTACATACCCTTCTAAATTATTTTCAAAATCGATTAAATACAAGGTTAAAGTACTTTGGTTAATCTCATTATATAACTTATACGTATTGTTTTCCTCATTATAGATAGCTAAATTAATTGTACCAATACTATTTTTTACTCCTATTAAGGTAAAATGGGTCACATCGCTATAAAAAGCGGGAATTGAATTTCCATCTATTTCAATTGTTTTTTCTTCATAAGACTCTGGTTTGGTTAAGTTTTTAGCATTTTTAACAATTGTAAAATCTTCTTCCCCAATTTTAACATTGATAGGGTTTATATCTTCTACATTAACTAGAACGACATACGTCTTTTTTACTCCTGTTTCAGCTGTACATACAATTTCGAATGTATTTACTCCTTCACTTACCTCAAGTTCGCCTGTTCCAGAAACGGTTGCATGAGATTCATTTGCTTTAGCATCTATTTTAACAGAATTGACTGTTGAAGGAACTGTTACTGAATACTCTAGGGTATCTTTATTAAATTCTGGAGTAAGAGTATAGCCCTCAATCGTTATAGAAGCTAGAGTATCATCGGTCGATTTTGGTCTTGGATTTGTAACCGTTACTCTTTTACTTAAGGAAACGCTTTTATTATCACCATCGGCACTTGTAATATCTCCAGAAGCTGTGAAGCCAATTGAACCTACACTTGTTGCTTTACAAGTAACACTTAATGTTTTGGTTGTATCTTTTCCATTTCTAGAATCCGATACAAAATGATCGGAACAACCACTTGTGGAGCCTGATGAATTAATTTCAATATCCCAAGCTGCTACATTTTTAAGCGTTACGCTAATTGTAACTTTACTACCTGATTCCACTGTAGAAGGACCACTTATACTAGCGCTTCCTTTTGCATAAACAAAAACAGGGAAAAGCAAAAAAACACTGATCAATAGACAAATTCTTTTTTTCATAAGTTCGCCTCCTTTTTATTATTGATTAATTTTACTAGTACCTAATAAATATTTTCGTATTTTTAATAAATCCGCTGAATTAATTTTACTATCATCATCAATATATGCGGCTTCTTTATAGGCACCGGATAAATTACTAGTCCCTAGTAAATATTTACGTATTTTTAACAAATCGGCTGAATTAATTTTGCCATCTCCAGTTAAGTCTCCATAAATTACAACGGTATATGTTTCTCCATTATAGGTTATTTTATCTCCTGTACCAATGGTATCATTATCCGTATTTACTTTTACTCCTTCTGGTAAACTCTTTTCTACTTTTTCTACACTTGTACCTACTTTAAAGCCATGAACAAATCCATCACTTACTTTATAGCCACCCTCTTCAATTAAAGATTTTAAATTTTCTTCTGTTGGTGTTGCATTTGGATTTGCTGTTTCATTTTGAGTATCACTTGGAATTGGGTTTGTATATTTCGTATCATTATTACATATGGTACAAGCTCCACCACTTGCATAGACTAAACCAGCTTTTAGGGGATTTTTAGCACTACTATAAGCTCCGATATTGAAGAAATTAAATAAACCAGAATAAGTGATGCCTTCATAATCAAATTGATCTCCTGTAGTCGCACTTGAGCCTTTTGTACCAGATTCTTGTCTTGCTAAAGAAGCTAAATAGACACTACTTACATTGGCCGTTTTTCCGGCTTCTACAAAAATAGAGGCATAACTTTGATTATCCAAAATAGATATTCCATCCATAAAAGTATTTTTTAAAATGCTTCCTACAACGGTTTCAGTATACAATTCGGAATATTCTAGACTTTCAAATTGTAAAATATATTGTTCCGTCAAAAAGTTTCTAGGATCAAGAAAATAAGAGGTCGTCTCAATATTTGGTAAATACCAACCGGGCTCTGTTTCTATTGGTTTACCATTTTCAAGTTCATAGTATTTATTTCCGCCTTGAATAGCACCAACATTTTGAAAAGCCGCAGCTGCTTTACTAAAAGTTAAATCGGTATCCATACTTTTAAAAGTCCAATTTGGATGTGCGGTATGTAAAACTCTTAATGCTTGTTTATAACTTTCTGGAAAACCTTGTTCATCCAAAGCTTTTTCAAAATCTTCATCCACTACATTTTTTTGAGTTTCTACTTTTGTTAAATTTCCTCCTGGACGGTCGTAGGAATCTTCCATCTTATTAAATAAAGGAATATTAAATACAAGAGGTAAATCTAAAAGACCATTTGTTTTGTAAGCACTATAACTTGTTTTTGCTTCACTAGAGGGAGCTTGTAAGTTAGACATATATAAATGATTATACACATCATAATAACCATCGGGATTTACATTAAACTTTTTTAAATAGCTGGTAAATTGTCCACGGCTGATATAAGAATTGCCTATAAATTTTGCTCCTCCAACAATTGCTTTTTTAGGACTAGTCCAAGGGCGATCATATATGTCATAGCCATCTATAGAAAGATAAGTTCCACACATATAGCCAGTTATGTTTTGGTAACTTACCAAAAACCAACCATTTTTACAGCCACCGCCATCAATTTTATCTAAAGAAAGGACAGTAACAATCGTTCCTTCATCAAGTTCTAATAAAATATTACTTACGCCATTTTCTTTTTCCGTTGTAGGTTTAGAACGCAAGCGAACGTCTTCTCCCGTTACCCGAGCGTTATAGGTTTCTGCAGCGAAAACAGAGATAGGAAATGAAAAAATAGAGGAAAACGTAATAGCAACAATTAAAAAATAAGCTGTTAATTTTTGAACGCGAGCGTATAACTTTTTCATAAAATCACTTCCTAACTATACTATAAAAATTATAGCATTTCTCTGTTCCTATTTAAAGGATAGACTTGTCTAAAATCGTTAAGTTTTTGTAAACGAAATGATTATTGTATAGAGTATGCCTTTTATTATATAATAATAAAATATGAGAGGATAAAATATGAAAGTACTTTTAAAAAAAATAAAACGTTCAAATAAAACCTTGTTATTCATATTTTCACTATCAATATTGATGTTTTTATTTGGATTTATTGCATTTGGAATATCCATATTTAAATTAGTAGGAATTGAAACTTTTATTCGAGTTTTTATCTTTGTACTCTTTTTATTTTGGTTTTTATTTTATATCCTTTATGGATTAATTAATTTAGTAACAAATAAAGTAAGAAAATTTTTAATTTTAACCATTATCCATATGATATTATTTATTGTAATACTACTTTCTTCTGTTTTCATTAATCATTTTTATGAAAAATTAGAGATGCTTACTAATAAAGAATATACTTTATATACAACCAATTTAATTGCGTTAAAGGAAACTGAATTTAGTAACACAAGTAAAATTGGTATGATAAGCAATAATGAAGACGTGGAAGGATATATTCTTGCCAATACTTTATTAAATCATAACAATTTACAAAATGAAACTACTTATTTTGATGATTATTACAGTATGTTAGATGCCTTATATAATAAGGAAATTGATGCTATTTTTGTATCGAGTAATTATACCATTTTATTTAGTGGGGAAGAAATATATGAAAATATTGGGGAAGAGACAAAAGTTTTATATGAATATAGCGAAAAAATGAAAACAAAAACCAATATGAATACCAATAAGAAATTAACAGAACCATTTACTGTCTTATTAATGGGTGTTGATTCTGAAAAAAATGGTTTGAATGCTAACGCTGCTTTTAATGGGGATACTTTGATGCTAGTTTCTTTTAATCCTCAAACTTTAAATGCCACTATGCTTAGTTTACCTAGAGACTTATATGTGCCAATTGCTTGCAATAATAATCGTTCTCATAAAATTAATTCTTCCGCTGCTTATGGAACGGATTGTGTTATTAATACGATAGAAAACTTAATGGATATTCAAATTGATTACTCTGCTAAAATTAATTTTCATGGGGTTATCGATTTAGTCGATACATTAGGTGGAATTGATGTTTTTGTTGAAGCTCCTGATTATAGTGTTTACATTCGTCAATATGGGGAAGGCAAATTGTGTGAAAGCAATCATGTTCGTGATATAACGCATCCAGTTTGTATGGATGTAGGAATGCAACACTTAAATGGAGAACAAGCTCTTGCTTATGCTCGAAATAGACATGGTTTTTTGGAAAGTGATTTAGCTCGAAATAGACACCAACAACAAATAGTGGAAGCTATTGCGAAAAAGTTATTAACTATTAAGAGTTTTAGTGAGTTTGAAAATTTATTAGATGTTATTGGAAATAATATTTCGACCAATTTATCAACTGAAACTATTTTGTCTTTTTATCAAACGTTAAAAAGTATGTTAACAGAAGGATTAAAAGGAAATGATTTTATAACGATTCAAAAAACATATTTGGAGGTTTATAATCTACCAGTAACAATAGGAAATCTTCAATTGTCCGCTCTTGGCTATCATGAAAATAGTCTTTTAAAAATAAGAGATGCCTTTAAAGTGAATTTAGGTCTTAAAGAGGAAGAAATTATTAAAACTTTTTCCTATGATTTTAATGAAGAATATACCTCTCCGATCATTGGTAAAGGTATAACGGGTGGTACGAGCGAAGAGACGGTTCCAAACTTTGTAGGTGATACAGTAAACAGTGCTACCGAATGGGCAAATAAGCATCATATTACTTTAACAAAAGAATTTATTTGTAGCGATGACGTTCCAGGCGTAATCGGTAAACAAAGCGTTAGTGCTGGAACATTAGCGAGAAATACATCTGTTTTAACTATATATATTAATGAAGCTTGTAAAGATGATAGTGAAAATGAAAATAAAGAAGAAAATGATACCTCATCAAATCAAAATCAAAACCCTCAAGAGTCTGATACAGATTCTCCTAATGTAACCGATCCAAGTTTAGGAGGACCAGAAAATGATGATTCAAATGGAAATAACACGGAAAATAATGATTTTACAGATGTAGTTCCTCCTATCCCTGGGTTACCAAATGATACTACAGAAGACAATTAAGTCTTTTTTTATTCCAAATTCTATTTGAGATTCCTTACTGAATTTGATATGATAGAAAAGAGTGGTTTTATGAAAGAATATACAAAAAAACAATTAAAAAGATTTCGCATAGCGATGATCATTAATAGTGATAAAAGAACAAAATATATTATTAAGCATCATATTTTTAAAGATGTTGGAGAGAATTTCTTTTACCAACCTCGCTTAATTCCATCCGATCCACAATTAATAAAGTTCCATAATAATGATATTGTGACCAGTAATGTTACGTTTGTAACCCATGATGTTTTCCATTTAGGATTAAATAAATTAAATAAAGGTTCATTTGCCTATCAAGCTGGTTGTATTGAAATTATGGATAATGTTTTCATTGGTTGTAATACAACAATTCTTAATAATGTTAGAATTGGTCCAAATGCTATTATTGCTGCTGGTAGTGTCGTAACAAGTGATATTCCTGAAAATAGTGTGGTTGCGGGAGTTCCAGCTAAAGTAATTGATACATTTGATAATTATGTTAATAAACGTTTAGAAAACAATAAATTATATTCTGATGATATGCTTTGGGAAAAGTTTTATAAAGAAAAAAATAACGAGATTTAGTATTTCGTTATTTTTTTTTAGGTTCTTCTGTTTCAGAATATTCTAGAGTTATGATTTCTTTAAGAATTTGTAATTCTTCGTAAGATAAAAAATAATCTAAATCATAAAATGTCAGCGTATTTAAATTTAATTGAATGGCATTATTTTCACATAAAATTTTAATTTCTTCAAGTATTTCTTTTACTTTTGTCCTATATTGGTTTAATTGTTCCCATATTGCTTTATTTAATCCTAGTTTTGTTTTAAATCGACTATATATATTAGAGGTAGATTCAAATTCTAAAATGGTTTTAACAATTAGATTTAATTCCGATTCAGATAAATCATTTAAATTTATTTTTAAAACTTTATATTTCTTATTAGCATTATTAATCGCTTCTATATATTTTTCTTTACCTTTAATTACTAAATTTAAAATGGTTTTGTTCAACTTTCTTTGAATGGATAACATAGAAGAATAACTTAAAGAATCTAAATTAATGTTTTTTAAATCTTCTGAAGAAATTTCATATCTTTTAAAAATAAGTTCTACAGCTTTAAGATAGATTTTAAAACTTTTAATCTCTTCAAGATGCTCTATTTTTAATATAATCTCTTTAAATTCTCTATCAATTTGGCTTTTGATTTTACTTAAATTATACTTTTTATCTTTTTCATTTGATAGTAACATATCCCCTGCTGTTAAAGTAATTCCCAAAGACAAAGCCTCTTGTTTTTTATCTAAATAATATTTTTTTAATTTTTGAAAATTAATTCTATATTCTATTTGATTTCTTACATTTTCAAATTCTTCCTTTGAAATAACGCCCCTATTTTTAAGATTAATAAAGCGTTCTATGCCTTTTCCAAAATGTAAACCTATTTCATTTAGTTCCTTTTTTAATTTAGAATAAATCCTTTGGAAATCATCAAAGGCTTGTTCATTTTCTTGTTTTTCATTATAAAAAAATTCATTAAACATTTCCTTATAAATATCACTAAAATCTTTTTTAGTTTTATAAGCTGTAGTAGTAAAATTATTTTCTGTAGAAGCTTGCCCATTTTTTATTTTAGTATAGGCTTCTAATATTTGTTTAAATTTAGCTTCTGCTGCTTTTTTGGTTATTTCATCAGCATTAATAAAATTGTCTGGATGATATTTTTTTGAAAGATTTCGAAAAGATTTTTTTATTTCTTCAGGACTTGCATTTGCATCAACCTCTAATATTTTATAATAATCCTGCATTTCACACCTCTTTATTTTTTAATTGTTATATTTATTCTATAATCGTTGCTTGACTTTTAGGGTTTAAATCAAAACCAGCAAATTTCTTTTGCTTATATAATGGATAAGCCGCAGCGCCGATCATAGCAGCATTATCCGTACAATATTCCATTTTAGGTATACTTACATGAACTTTATATTTTTCTGCTACTTTTTTAATTTCTTCTCGTAAATAACGATTTGCAGAGACTCCTCCAGCGATAATTAACTCTTTCACTTGATAGTTTTGCAAAGCTAATTCAACTTTCCGAACAAGTTCATCTACCACTGTAACTTGAAAACTTTTGGCTAAATCACTTTTTCTGATTTCATTATTTCTTTGTTGTTCGTTATGAACCATATTAATAATATGGCTTTTTAAACCACTGAAACTAAAGTTATAAGTAGTATCCAGTACTGGTTTTGGTAAAACATAAGTATCGTTTCCTTCAAGAGCTAATTTGTCTATATTAGGACCACCTGGATATTTTAAGCCAAGTACTCGAGCGACTTTATCATAACATTCTCCTACCGCATCATCTAATGTACTGCCAAGGATTTCAAAATCATAATCTTTTTTCATTAAAATTAAATCCGTATGTCCTCCACTCACAACAAGAGCTAAAAGAGGAAACTCTAACGTATTATCTATTGCATTAGCATAAATGTGACCAATGGTATGATTAACGGCAATTAAAGGCTTATTGTAAACAAGGGAAAGGGTTTTAGCAAATTCAACTCCTACTAATAAGCTTCCTAATAATCCCGGAGCGTATGTAACAGCAATGGCATCAATTTGATCCATAGAAATATAGCATTCTTTTAAAGTTTGTTCAAGAACCATCGTAATGGATTCCGTATGCATGCGTGAAGCAATTTCTGGAACAACTCCACCAAAATTGGCATGAACATCCATTTGCGATAAAACAACGAATGATAAAACCTCTTTACCATTTTTTACAATCGCCATACTTGTTTCATCACATGAAGATTCAATAGCTAATATATATACATCTTTCATTCTACTATCCTTCTTCCCATTAAATATGCATCTGTATCGTTATAGTAATTTTTTCTAGTATGAAGCACTAGAAAGCCAAATTTTTTATATAAGGAAATAGCTGGAACATTATCGGTTCGCACCTCTAATGTTACCATTTTAATACCTTGCCCCATATTACTAAACATTGTATCTATAAGATTACTAGCAATTTTTTTATTTCTTTCTTTTTTATCTACATATAGATTCAAAATATCTATGGTGTCTTCTAATTCTATATACATTAAAAAACCTTTTATTTTGTTATCACTTTCGTATACCAAAGTATGCGTATAGCTATCCATTAAAGATTTTTCTAAAGGATTTCCTTTAGAAAAGTTTTCATTTAATAAATTTCCTAAAGCATAAACTTGGTTTAAATCTTCTTCTTTTAAATCACGAATCATTTTTGAACCTCGATTTTCTTTACATATAAAGGATTAACTAAATGGGGATTTACGGCATCTAAAGTTTTAGCATATAAAATAATTTGTTGATAATCAATTGCTACATCTTCATAATCTTCGTTTTGTTTACTATATTCACCATTTTTAAGGTAAATATAGTCTTTTAATAATTCATTGTTAGCATTATATTCTCCAATAAATACCCCATTTTTTTCTCTTTCAATAATATTTACATTTTCATGTTTAAATGAAATCGATTTAATAAGTAGACTAGAAAAAACTTTTATAGGTACATTTAATGTATAAGCAAGTGTTTTAGCTATAGTTACCCCTAAACGTACTCCAGTAAAAGAGCCAGGACCATTCACAACCAATATTTGGTTAATATCTTGAATGGTAATACTTGCTTCTTCTAATGTCTTTATTATTATAGGCATTGTTGTTATGCTATGATTTTGATTCGTTTTAACCTCATTTTTTATAAATATTTTTTCATCTTTAAAAAGTACAATACAAATCGTATTGCTATGAGTATCAATATATAGTGTATACATAGTATTTAACCCTCCTTAAAGCAAAAAAACTCGTACAAACCGAGTTTATTATAACACACTTTGGCATAAATCTTCATATTCTTTTCCATGTGGCTCAAATACCAAAACTCTAGTGTTTTCATCAATTACTTTAAATTTAATATCCAATCTTTCTTCAGGAAGACAATCATGTATTAAATCTGACCATTCAATAATGCAAACTCCTCCTTTGTTAAAATATTCATCTATACCAATATTTTCACAAGATCCTTCTAGACGATAAACATCCATATGATATAATGGCAACTCACCATTTGGATATTCTTTAATTAAATTAAAGGTAGGAGATGTTACGTTGTCTTCTATTCCTAAAGCATTAGCAAATCCTTTAACGAAAACTGTTTTACCGCTCCCTAGTTCTCCTTCCAAACAAATTACCATATTTGGAAATTTTTCGCTTTCAAGATTTTCTGCTAATTCTAAAGTATCTCTTTCATTTCTTGATGTATATTTAAAGTCCATTCTTTATCACCTAATAGTATTATAACAAAAGCTATTTTATTAATTCAATCTTTTATACATAGATTGACAGTTATTAGATTTAATTTTTTTGAAGCCCTTTTTAAGCCAAAAAAAAATAGGCAACTTCCTATCTTCGCTTACACTATTGTCGGCGTTTCAGTGCTTAACTTCTCTGTTCGGGAT
>CANRPZ010000009.1 GCA_947632625.1 uncultured Bacilli bacterium
ATATACTCTTTTTCAGAATCTGCTCTATTATATATAATTTCAGCTGCTGTTTGATGAGAAACTGCATAATGCATTTTATTTTGTACTTTTTTAAAGAAATTTATTGTAATAGGAGATTTTGAATCATAATCAACCGAAGTAGCGTAAAGATCTGTTATTTTTTGATAAAATCTTCGTTCAGATAATCTTATTTCTCTTATTTCAGCAAGTAATGATTCATAATAGTCTTCATCAAAGAAAGCCCCATTTTCCATTCTTTTCTTGTCAATAATATATCCCTTTTTCGAAAACTCTTTTAATATATTAGTTGCCCATCTACGAAATTGAATTGCTCTATTCGAATTTACTCGATAACCAATAGATATTACCATATCCAAGTTATAATATTGAATATTTCTTTTTACTTGCCTATTTCCTTCGTTTTGAACTAGTAAGAATTTCTTACTAGTTAAGGATTCATTCAATTCATAACTATCATAAATCTCATTAATATGCATCGTTATATTATTTCTCGTTGTGTTAAATAATTCCCCAATTGCTTTTTGTGTCAACCATAAATCTCCATCTTCGAATCGAACTTGAATCCCTTTATCATGAGTTTGTTTTTCAAAAATAATAAATTCAGCACTACTACTTCTTATAATTAAATCTTTTGCCATTTTCTCATCTCCTTGTATATGTTCTTAAATGTCGTAATCACCTTTCTAATTCCTAATATAAATTATACTAAAAATACTATAATCTTGATAATTTTTTAATATTTTAACCATTATTTAATAAAAAGATGAAAGATCAAAATCAGAAATACAAATATAATCATTATCGTTTAGCTTTATAACATTAACTTTTATGTTTTGAAACTTCTAATATTCTATTAGACATAAATTCACCTCCCTAATTTCAATCAAACATATTTCAAATAAAACTTTTTTCTCAAAAATGTAAAAACTTTTTTTGACAATTTCCTTATTTATAATGGTTTGTTAAGGTGTTTCCAAAAGTGCGTATCGCACAGTTGATTACACTTTTTTTAAGAACATTATTTTCATTCATTTTTATCACTTTCCTTTATTTTCTCAATTCTTGCATATATATCATGCTTTTATTTCTCTCATCTTTTTTCTTCTATTTTATCTCTATTATTTCTAAATCATTCGGTACTATAACATTACCATTAAAATAACTTTGTGCTTCTTCTGTATATAATTTTTTTCTTTCATCTTTATGAGATTCTTCTGTATGATATAGAATTAAATTTCTAATATCTAATTTATTCATTACTTTGCTAACGCTTCTTGCTGTTGAATGTTTTTTTTCATAAGCGTGGAAAATATTTTCTTCTGAATCTAAACAAAAAGCCTCGTGCATAACATAATCAAAATTTTTTATTCTATCATAAAGATTTGGATTTAAGGTTTCATCTCCTAGAAATGCTAACTTTTTATTATTCAAACTACATTCAAATCCAAATTGTTTTGTTCCTTTTGCTTGAATATCAAAGAAAGTATAATCTACACCATTTATATTATATTTGTCGCCGTCATTTAATACTTTAAAATCTACAATACTATATATTGCATTCATAAGTTTATCTGGCAATACATATTTTGACACTTCTCTAATAGCCTGAAATACAACATCATTACAGTAAAGATTTATTTTTTCTTTTATATCGCCGTTCACTACATTTTTACTTATCTTTTTAAACAACCAAAATATACCTAATATGTGATCGGTATGGCTATGAGATATAAAAATATGGCGAATTGATTTATAATCAATATCTACTTGATTTAATTTTTTTATAATTTCAATGCTTCCTCCTGCATCAATTAGAAAATTACCATTTTCATTTTGAATAACGAAACAAGTATTATATAGATTCATTGTTCCACCATTACCAGTTCCTAGCATTATTATTTTATTCATACTATTCTCCTTTCATTTAAAAATCTTTAAAAATGTAAAAACTTTTTCAAAAAGCTTCTTTATTTATAAGGCCTTACAATTGGTTTATCCCGATATCCCAGCTGATATTTGCCTGATTTTATCGATTTTCCATTTAAATCACTTTCTTCGTAATACTACTTTACTTAATTAATCCACCACTTTCTGGTTTTATTAAGGGTTAAATGTCATAATGACCTTTTCATTCATCCCATAAATTTAACATATTTATATCAATTTTTATTCTAACATAATTTTTATTTTTTACCTAGTAAATCATAAATTATTGCAATTTAAAACCCCATATTAAAAATGGAGTATTATAAATTATAATTGGTAATAGTTAATATTAACTATCTATCTAAATTAATATCATCGTGTAATAAAGGATAAACATGATTAATAAACAAATTCCTTCATATCTTCTAATTTTGTAATCATTTGCGGAAAAAGCAAAAAGAACAAAAGCAGAGACAAATAAAAATCCTAAATCAATTATACTAAATGTTCCTACTGGAATTTTTCCAAATAATGCAATTGGTACTCCTAAAACAATACCAATATTAAAAATATTACTTCCTACAACGTTTCCTATTGCAATATCATATTCTCCCTTTTTAGTTGCAACAATACTTGTGACTAATTCTGGTAGAGATGTTCCTAAAGCAATAATAGTAAGACCGATGATTCTTTCACTTACTCCTATTTTTTCTGCAATTAAAGTTGCACTGTTCACAACTAAATTACTACCTAAAATAATAGCAGCAATTCCTAAAATAGTATAAAAAATGGATTTCCATAAAGGATAAATGTTTTCCTCTTCTTCTGAATTATTTATTTTATTTTTCATCATAGAAATTAAATAATAAATGAATACTAGAAAAAATAATAGTAAAGTAAGTCCATCCCCTCGAGTTAAAGCATTTTCTTGATGATTAATAAATTGATCACTCATTAAAACAATAAGTAAACTCGTTAATAATAAAGTAATAGGTAATTCTTTTTTAACTGTATTATTTTTTACCTTTAAATCGTGTATCAAACTAGCACAACCCAAAATTAATAAAACATTTAAAATATTACTTCCTACGACATTACCAACAACAATATCTCCACTGCCAGCCAAAATGGATTGAATACTTACGGCAAATTCTGGAGCACTAGTTCCAAAAGCTACGATTGTAAGACCAATAAGCATTTTAGAAATATGAAAATTTCTGGCTAAATGGCTAGCACCATCTACAAAAATATCGGCTCCTTTAATTAAAATAACAAAACCAATAGCTAGTATTAAAACTTGTAAGAACATATTTTCTCCCCCTTATAAAAAATAATTATTCTTAAAAATTTAAACTTACTTTTTTAATAGTCCAAAACGATTAAAGGGATAGAGTATAAAATTAGTTGTTCCCTTTATTTTTTTCTTATTGATTGGACCAATAATTCGACTATCTAATGAAACAGCTCGATTGTCCCCTAAAACAAAATATTCGTCTTCTTTTAAAACTATGCTTTTATAATCACTTGTTTCACCATAAGCATAGGAATCCTCAATTTTTTTATCATTAATATAGATTGCATTATTTTCAATTGAAATTTTTTCTCCTGGTAATCCATATACTCTTTTAATTAATTCTTCCGAATCTGTATCCACTACTACTATATCATAGCGATCCACTTTAGCTAATTTATTTAAAATCATAAATTCACTGCCATCCAGTGTATCATACATAGAATTTCCATTTACTTTAATAGGGGTTGCAATAAATGTTCTAATTAAGATTACAACAATTAATATAAGTAAATATGGAAATAACTCTTTTATATTTTTTATTATTTTTTCTTTCATTTTTTTAATCCTCTCGTATATTTATTATACCCAATTTCTTTTAATATGAAAATACCTATTTTGTCAATTAAAAAGCATTTACTTTTGTAAATACCTCTATTTATTTTCTATATTTAAATTTTTTTGAAGCACTGGTGTTTCTTCACTTATAGCTTGTTCATATTCGCTCATAAGTTTTTGGTATCTGTCTTCTTCGTTTTTTATAGTTTCTAAATATTCCTTTGCTTGTATTAATGGGCTTATCTTTTTCTCTATTTCTTCTAATTTTTCATTGATTTCTAATGATTTTTCATTTTCAAGAACACAAGCTGGTATATGCTCTTCTTGTTTCAAAGATTTTAAATTCTCTTTACTTTTTTCTAACTCTTGTTTAAGTTCATTTATTTTTCTTCTATTTTGTATTTTTTCTAATTGTTTTTGTAAATCATCCTTTTTTATTTTTGTATTTAAATTGGGATATCTTTTCTTTAAATTTCTAACCGCTAATATTTTAGGCAATTTTTCATTCATAGTTCCCATAAAGATACCAGCTAAAATAGAATATACAACTATAGCAATATTATTACCTAAAAATGTTAATTCTCCTGCACCTATCATAAAAAGTAAAAAAGAAAATGTGAAACACTCTAGTCCGAACGCTCTATATTTTTTAGGTATATTTCCGTCTTTAATTGCATACAACTCTTCATATGCATCGTAATTTTCATCTGTTATTTCTATATTTTTCATAAATTTTTTCCTTCCATAAACTTTATATTATCTTAACACCGTTTTAATTTCAAGTCAAAAAAAGCATCTACTTTTCGTAAACGCTTACTTTCTTTTTATCTCTTCCTAATCTTTCGAATTTAACAACACCATCTATTTTAGCAAATAAAGTATGGTCTTTTCCCATTCCAACGTTTGTTCCTGGATAAATTTTTGTACCTCTTTGACGATATAAAATAGATCCAGCTGTCACAAATTCATTGTCACTTGCTTTAGCACCAAGTCTTCTACCTGCACTATCACGGCCGTTTTTTGTAGAACCTTGAGCTTTAATATGAGCAAAACGTTGTAAATTAAATGCAAATCTTAACATTCGTTTTTCTCCTCCGTTCTTATATTTTCTTTATATTGTTTTTCAATTTCTTTGAGCATAGCAATCATATTTTCAATTAATGTTGCAGTAATTTTATCGTGTTTTAAAACTTTTATTTCAAGTGTTTCTTTATCTATCACGTCAATTGTTTTTTCAAAAGATAAAATGGCATTGATAGAGGTTGTAACGACACTTGATACTGCACTACATACAATATCATATCCATAAGTTGCATAGTCTGCGTGTCCACTTATTTTAATACAATCAATTATGCCCTTATTTTTATATATTTTTACTTTTATCATAACTACTTAACACTAATTTTCTTAACAACTAATTTTGTATAGGGTTGTCTATGTCCTTGTTTGTTACGATATTTCTTTTTAGGTCTATATTTGAAAACAATAATCTTTTTTTGTTTTCCATGTTTTTCAACAGTACAAGTAACTTTTGCACCATCAACATAAGGTGTTCCTGATATACCATTTACAAATAAAACATCTGTAAAAGTGACATCACTACCTGCTTCATTTGGTAACTTTTCAACATAAATTACGTCACCTTCTGCTACATAATATTGTTTTCCACCTGTAACAAATATAGCTTTCATTTCATACCTCCTTTATTATTTAAGACTCACTGTAAAGGCAAACAATTTGTTTTTTAAACCTTTTCCATGTGGTTTAGAAAGGAAAGCCCTCTCAAACGTATTAAATTCTATCAAAAATAGGTATAAATGTCAAATCTTTCCTTTAAAAGTTCTTTTTCATGACGATACTTTTTTTCTTTTTTAAAAAAATGCAACGTTTCTTTTTTTAAAAGCGAAAGATCTTCCTTATTTAAATGCTCTATTTTTTTATAAGGTAAAATATATAAATATCTTTCTAAATAAAATTTATTTTTATAATAATCCTGTTTTTTATAATATTCGACTATTTTATAAATTAAAAAGCTAACCACAATATAATTATTTAAATTACTTTTTATGTTATAAAGAATAAAAGCAATTAAAAAGAAAATGGAAATATTTATATTGAAAGAAATTGCTTTTGAAAATGGTAAATATTTTTGTAACAGTAGTTCCATAAGTTCGGCGCCATCCAAAGGCTTAATGGGCAAGAGATTAAAAATAAGAATGTTGCGATTATAAAGTAAAAAGAGTTTATAAGTAGTTTCTAATATTATATGATGAGAAAATAAAAACTTAAAAAAAAGTACTAATAGGATTTGAAATAAAACTCCTCCTAAATAAATCACGATATCTTTATTTATTGGTGAGTTAATTAACTTATCGGTCGTAGTAAGGCCACCATAAGGGTAAATTTCCACTTTTATTATTTTATAATGAAAAAGTTTCAAAAAAAAGACATGTCCACATTCATGAATGAGAATGATACAGAATATAATTAAAATGTTTTTTATATAGCCAGTTAATAAAAAACTTAAAAAAACAAAATAGGTTAAAAAATTTATTTTAAATTTAGGACAAATAGTTTTCATAACTTATATAGTTTCCATCTTCCATAAAAGTTAATATTGCTAAATTTTCTTTAAACTCTCCTACTAAAGTATTTTTTTCAACATAATCATACATAGAAAGATTTACATTGTTTAAATTAGAATACCAAATATCAACGCCATCATTTCCTTGAATAATGACTGTTTTGCCTAAGTTTTCTTTATCTCCAATGAACACCACGATGCCGCTTTGTAAAAAGTGCATGGTATCTCCAGTTAAGGTAATTTTATAGCTATCACTCATTTCCTCAATATTTATGTAATCTTTATCCGTACTTGCAACGGAAATTGTAGGAGATATTTCTTCCGGGATAATATTCCCAAAATAAGTTTTATAAAGTTCATTTATTTTGGTAAATTCTAAAGTATTATTAAAAAAATAATCTTTAAATAGCAATAAATTTTTATCACTCATATTTACAAATATTGCACATAATAAAACAAAAATAACACTAATCAGGGTTCTAGTAAATAAGCCTGAAATATAAGAACTATTCTTGATTGGTTGAGAATTTTTTTGACTAACAAATGCACTACGTTTATTACGAATGTTTCTTTTGATATCCATAACAACATTATCCATATATATTCACCACTATATTTTATAAAAAAATTTTAACTTTTATGACTAATAATTAAAAAAAGAAATGTAATGAAAAAGCCCCAAAAATCAAAAAAGAAAGTATGAAATAAAACGAGTACACCGATTTTATAGAAAATATAATTTAAGATAAAACGTTTTATCATATACGATAAATGAGTATCGGGTAATTTAAAAAAGCGATTTAACCAAAAAAGAAAGAAATAGAGAATAAAAAATTTTAAGTTAGCCTTTAACACAAAATCTATCCAAAGCAAAGTAAGGAAAAAAAGTGCTTTGTTTTCTTTCTTTTCAGAAAATATATGTAATAAAAAGTCCGTTTTAAAAGGGGTAAGGTTATAAAAAGTAACGTCTAATAAAAAGAAAAGAAAGGTCATTCTATCCCTCTTAAATCCGTTAGGATCGTCACATATTTTATTTTATCAAATGATACACTGGGCGTAATCGTTATCTTTTTTTCAATAAGATAATCATCTAATTCTACCTTTTCAACACGACCAATATAAATTCCTTCCGGATATATCGAGATATCGCTTGTTTTTACCCCTTCTTGCTCTTTTATTTCTTGCTTGTTATTAATTCCTTTAATGATAAATTGGTCATTTTCATAAGCAAGTATGCCATAGGCATCCCCTACTTTTACGGATAAGTTTAAATCTTTATTCGTTAAAAGCATTACATCACTGGTATGAGAATTTACTTTGGTTATAATTCCAATTAAGCCATCTTGATTGATAACTAAATTATTCTTTTGTATTCCCTCTTCATAGCCTTTATAAATCGTTATAGAATCTTTTAAATCGTATATATTTCGAAATAGTACTTTTGACTTTTCAGTTTTGTAAGGAAGAGAATCTTCATAACCATAACTAGAAACTAGCTCTTGATATTTTGCTTCTATTTCCTCATTTTTTATTTCACATATATATTGGTCCGTTTTTAAAAAATTGGTTGTTTTAAAAAGGAGCTGGATGATTTCTTCTTTTAAAAAAAGCGCAGCAATAAATACAATTATTAATACGATTCTTTCTTGACGCCTCACTTTCATCACCTATTTTTAATATGGAAGATTTTTTAAAAATTAAAGCATAGAATGATCAAAAAAGCTAAAATAATTTGTATTGCTAATAATTAAATGATCAATTAAGGGAATTTGCATTAAATCTCCTATTTTTTTTATATTGTCGGTAAATAAAATATCTTCTTGACTCGGTGTAACATCACCGGTGGGATGATTGTGAATTAAAATAATTTTCACCGCACTATTTTTGATTGCAGAATAAAATATTTCGCGTGGATGGGTAATACTTTTATTTTGAGTCCCAATAAAAATAGTTTCATACGTTATCATTTCATTTTTAGTGTTCAAAAAAACAGCAAAAAGTTTCTCTTGTTTTAAATTTAAAATTTTAAGACGAAAGAATTCATATAAAATTTGAGCATTTACAATTTTTATTTTTTCTTCCTGATAGGGACTTGTTAATCGACTCCCCAGTTCAATGGCAGCAAGAAGGGTTAAAGCTTTAGCTTCTTTAATTCCTTTTATTTTAATTAAATCCTGATAAGTAATAGAATTTAAGTCATAAAAATTTTTTAAATTTCTAATTAAACGAATGGCTAAATCTTTTACGGATTCTTCTTTATTTCCACATCTTAAAAGAATGGCAATTAATTCTTCATTGGACAAACTTTCTCTTCCCTTTTCTTTTAATTTTTCCCGAGGTCTTTCATCAAGGGGCAAATCTTTAATTTTATACATTCTCGACACTTTCCAACATTTTATTTAGAATGACAGGATAGTTTTCGATTTCACTTTGTTCTAATAAAAGATCATATTTTTCAATTTCAGTGTACAATCCATCCGGAATTTCTAACTCTTTAATATAATAGTGATAATCCATTTGTTCAAAAAAAGAGGCTAATAAATCCTTATTTGTTGTGGTAACTCCTACATAAACTCTATAATAGTCTCCATCAAATAAAACTTTGCCAGTAGTAAATTTCAATTTGTAATTGTCGGCATTTTCTTTATTTTTAAAAACACCTACTTGAAAAGCGTATAAAATTGGTTTGTTTTTTGCTTCCGCTTTCTCTTTTATGTTTGTAAAAAATAAAAAAGCTAATAAAATTCCTATAAAAGAAGAAAAGAAAATAACTTTTAAAGTGGAATTCATTTTTCATCACCTAAATCAGGTATAGCAAAAAAAATGGAAAAAATTTGTCAAAAAAAAGGCTTAACGTTCGCCTTCTTCTAACATTGTGGTTATAAATATTCCATAACCGGTTTTTACATTATCAATAATGACATGGGTTACAGCCCCAATAATTTTATTATTTTGAATAATAGGACTACCACTCATACCTTGTACAATACCTCCCGCTTTATCTAAAAGTTCTTCATCCGTAATTTCGAAAGATAAATTTTTAATTTTGTTGTATTCATTAATTTTATTAATATAAATCGAATATTCCTTTATTTCATTTCCATTTAATACAGTTCTTATTTTTGCTTCTCCAACTTTTATTTCATCATTACGAGCTACATCATACAGATTGTTTTCGTTAAGAATTGTATCGTAATTTCCAAATAAGCCATATTCTGTATTTTTGGTTATAGTTCCATAAATTTCATTAGGATTAAAACTTGCTTTCTTTTCTCCAGGATTTCCATTACTACTTTTCTTTATACCAGTAATTTTACTATTAAATATTGTACCGGTTTTAACCTCAATTTTTTTATTACTATTGGATTCAATAATTTCGTGGCCTAAAGCACCAAAAATTTTACTTTCAGGATCAATATAAGTAAGTGTACCAATTCCTGTTATATGATCTTTTACGTACAATCCAGTTTTAAATATATGGTCTTGTTCAATTAAAGTTAACGTTGTTTTGTTTTCTTTATCATCACGTAAATAAGTAAGTTCTACTTTATTATCATTTATTTGACGTTCAATTTCAGCAGTAAGTTCATTAATTTCATTCACCGATACATCTCCGACTTTCGTAATATAATCGCCTTTTTCTATTGGTGGATCGGAAACTACCGTTTTGCCATCTACTTTATAAAATCCCACAACTAAAATTCCTTTACTTTGAAGATTTATCCCAATGTTTTCTCCGCCCACAATGACTTTGCTTGCATAAGCAAAAACCAAATTTGGACAAAGCAACATGAATATACTAAATAAAATTCTTAATTTTTTCATCCTTATCACTATCCTCACTAATAATAGTGTTTCCATAATTTTTAGCAAAATAAAAACAATAATTGGTTTTTTACCAAATATTGTTAGTATTGTTTTCCAAAATAAATTTTATGTTTTGCTTCTTTTCCACAACAAAGACATTTTCCATCTGCTTGTTCTTCTTCAAGTATGCATCGAGATTTATAGCCCGTTTCATTTTTAATTTTGTCTTCACAAGCCACATCCCCACACCAATTTATTTTTATAAAACCAGGTTTTTTATTGGCAATTGCTAAAAATTCTTCCCAAGTGTTTGCATCATATAGCATTGAATTACGCCTTTCTAAAGCACGGGCGTAAAGATTTTTTTGGATATCTTCTAATAACGTTTTTATTTCAAAAGTGATATCACTTAAAGCAATTGTTTTCTTTTCTAATGTATCTCTTCGTACTAAAGTAACTTGGTTTTGTTCTAAATCTCTTAATCCAAGTTCAATACGAATTGGATATCCTTTTACCTCTGCTAAAGCAAACTTAAATCCTGGCGTTTTATCACTTTTATCCACTATATTGGTAATATTTTCAGAATCCAAAGTTTGTTTGATTTCCTCAATTTTTTCAAATACCTCATCCTTTTTGCCAATAGGAATTAAGCAAACTTGAATGGGAGCAATTTTGGGTGGTAAAACAAGACCATAATCATCACTATGCGTCATAATAATTGCACCGATCATACGAGTCGTTACGCCCCAACTGGTTTGATAAGGGTTTTCTAATTTATTTTCGGGGTTTAAAAATTCAATTCCAAACGCTTTAGCAAAACCTTGTCCAAAATAATGACTCGTTCCATTTTGTAAAGCCACTCCATCATACATCATAGCTTCGATTGTATACGTTTCTTCTGCTCCAGCAAATTTTTCTTTTTCGGTCTTTTTTCCTACAATAACAGGTAAAGCTAAATAATTTCTTTGGAAATCTTCATACACTTTTAACATTTCTTTTGTTTTTGCTATAGCTTCTTCTTTTGTTTGATGCATCGTGTGGCCTTCTTGCCATAAAATCTCACGGCTTCGCAAGAATGGTCTTGTAGTTTTTTCCCATCTTACTATCGTACACCATTGATTATATATAAGAGGTAAATCACGATAAGATTTTATAATCTTTTTAAAATGGTCACAAAACAAAACCTCACTCGTTGGTCTTACACACATTCTTTCTTCTAGTTTTTCGCTTCCTCCATGGGTTACCCATGCAACCTCTGGAGCAAATCCTTTTACGTGCTCTTTTTCAACATTTAATAAACTTTCGGGAATAAACATAGGCATTTGAACATTTAGGGTTCCACGTTTTTTAAATTCTTGATCTAAAACATGCATAATGTTTTCCCAAATTGCATAACCGTAAGGTCGTATAATCATGCTTCCTTTTATAGAGGAATAGTCAACTAAATCGGCAACTCTTACGATATCCGTATACCATTTTGCAAAATCAATATCACGGCTTGTAATATCACGTACTAATTCTTTCACAAAAATCACCTATTCTTCATTATTTTCAATTGAAAAATCAACAAGCTCGCCATTTTCTTTTAAAATTTTATTAACTTTATCTGTTGCTTCATTTAATTTTTCACTACAAGACTTTACTAATTTCATTGCCTCTGTATATTTTTCAATTGCTTTATCAAGTTCAATTGATCCATTTTCTAATTCATGGACAATCGTTTCCAATTTTTCTAATGATTGTTCAAAACTTAAATTTTCCATTCTTTCTTCTCCTTTACAATTGCCTTTAATTCGGTTTTTGCTAATTTAATTTCGATTTCATCTTTTACATTAATTTCTGTTTCCTTTATTACTTTTCCATCCTTTAACACTAAACTAAACCCTCTGTCTAAAATATTTAAGGGATTTACTAGCTTTAAGGTATTTAAAAGTAATTGATGCTCATGACGCTTTTGGTTTACTATATTCATGATATTTCCATTTATTTTTTCTTTATAAGTTGCTATTTTGGTTTTAGTTAGTTCAAAAGAAACAAGCGGTCGCTTTAAAATTGAATTTTGCTTTATATGTTCCAATTTACTTTCCGATTCTTTTAAAATCGTAAATATATTTTTATTTAAATTATCCATTAATAAATCTAATTTTTGTTCTTTTAATTCATATAAGGACATTGGATTTTTTAATATAAAACTGGATTTTAAATGTTCTATCCTCTCAAATTTATTTTTTAATTGATTTTTAATTAATACATTTGCTCGACAACTTTTTTCTTTTAGTAAACTTTCAATATCCTCTTTTTTTGGCACCGCCATTTCTGCTGCTCCCGTTGGGGTTGGAGCCCGCAAATCTGCTACAAAATCAGCAATGGTAAAATCAACTTCATGACCAACTGCACTAATAATTGGAATTTTGGAAGCAAATATGGCTCTTGCTACACTTTCTTCATTAAAAGCCCATAAGTCTTCAATTGATCCGCCACCTCTTCCACAAATAATTAAATCTAAATCAAATTCATTGGCTTTTTTTATTTGTCTTACAATTTCCGGTGCGGCAGAAGAGCCTTGCACTAAAGAAGGAAACAAAATTGTTTCACAAATAGGATATCTTCTTTTTATTGTACTTAATATATCTCGAATGGCTGCACCAGTTGGAGCAGTAATTATACCAATTTTTTTAGGATACTTTGGTATAGCTTTTTTATATTTGGCATCAAATAAACCTTCACTTGCCAATTTCTTTTTTAATTTTTCATATTCAATATATAAATTTCCTAATCCATCCATTTCCATTTTCTCTACATAGATTTGATAAGTTCCTTGAGCTGGATAGCAAGAAATACGTCCCTCTACTAAAACGTTCATACCATCTTCGGGTTTAAATGTTAAAGAAAGCGCATTATTATAAAACATAACAGCACTAATTCTAGATGTTTCATCTTTTAAAGTAAAATACAAATGTCCTCTCGTATGATTTTTAAAGTTTGATATTTCACCTTTTAAATAGATTTTACGAAGAAAACTATTTTCATCAAACATCACTTTAATATATTCATTTAAATCACTTATTTTAAGGTATTTTTCTTCGGTTTCTATCATAAGGCACAACCTTTCTTTTTTTATTCTCTTATCATTTTATCTAATACAGCATTAATGATTTTACGAACGGAATCTTCACTGTATTTCTTTGAAAGTTCAATAGCCTCATTAATGACGACTATCTCGGGAGTTTTAGTAAACTTTAATTCAAATAAAGCAATGCGCAAAATAGAAGCTCCCGTTTTATCTAATCGATCAATCGTCCAATTCTTAATATATTGATTTGCGATTTTATCCAATTCTTCTTGATGCGTAATTACACCATAAACGATATCTTTTACAAATTCATTATCAATTTCAATCGTATCTTTTATTAATTCATCAATAGAAACCTCTACTTTATTGTTTTTCATTAAATCATATTGATACAATATAATCATGCATTTTTCTCTTAATTCACTTCTTTTATAAGCCATTAAAACCACCAATTTGATTATACAAAAAAATAGGAAAAGTAGCAATTTTTTTTGTTTATTTTCCTATTTTTCTATTTATTTATTTTTTAAGTTTTCTTGTATAGTCTTCTACATCCGCTTCTTTTTCTAATACGGCATAAATTTCTTTTAAGTAATCATACAAATCAAAAAGTTCATAGGATGTATTTATTCCAATCATTTTTTCATTAATGTTTTGCTTTCTAATTTGGTTCAAATAATATTTTAATCTTGTTGAAAGTGAGCCATTTAAATTTCCAATTTCTTTTTCGTTTTCGTTTTCATTAAAATGAATTAAACTGAAAAATTCTTTATTTTTAATTTTGGCATTTAAAGGAATCAGGCGATTGTAAGAACTAGAAAGAATTTCGCCATCTTCTTTAGAAACTATTTTTTTATAATCAAAATAAGGTTTTCTTCCCCAGCCTATTTCTTCAATTTCTTTAATAACTTTATCCTCTTGGCTGGTAACCAATTGATTTGTAATGTTTGCATTATTCTTATTTTGTTTAATAGAAAAATAATTGCAATTATTATAAACCATATTTAATGTTTGGTCATATAAATTATACTCAACACAATATTCATTATTTGCATATAAAATGATTAAAATACTTTTTTTCGTAATTTCATCTACTTTTTCTTCATAGAAAACTCTGGTTGTAAATTCTACCTCATCAGAATCAAATACATTTTTACCAAAAATAGCTTGACAATTTTTTTCTAAAAAGTAAGCCATTATTTTTGGATTCAAATTTTCTTTAAACCCTAATTTAGCAAACGATTTACTTATTTCTTCTGATAATATTATTTTTTCTTTCATGTATATTTCTTCTTTCTTTTTTGTACTATATTATATAGTTTTTCTTTTTAAATTAGTATCTTTTTAAAATAATTTTACATATTTTTGTCATTTGAAATCATTTTCTTTAGTTCGTAAAGCGTATTTATGGCCTCTATTGGCGTCATATAAACCGGATCTACTCCTTCTAAAAAGGTTTTTATTGGATCTATTTTTTTAGGTTCTTCAAATTGCATAGATAGTTGGACTTTTTCCGGTTCTCCTTTTTTACTCTTTTTTTGTTCAAAAGAAGAAAGGATTTCGTTAGCGCGGTTTGTAATTTCTTCTGGCATTCCTGCTAATTTTGCTACATGAATACCATAACTTTTATCAACTGCACCATTTTTAATTTTATGTAAAAAGGTAATTTTTCCTTCCTCTTCGTGTGCAGAAACATGGATATTTTTAATTCCTGGTATTTCTCTTTCTAATGACGTTAGTTCATGATAATGAGTTGAAAATAAAGTTTTGCATTTAATATGTTCGTTTACATATTCTAAAATAGCCCATGCTAGACTCATGCCATCATAAGTTGCTGTTCCTCTACCCAATTCATCAAATAGAATTAAACTATTTTCCGTGGCATTTACAAGAGCGTTTCTTGCCTCATTCATTTCTACCATAAAAGTAGATTCCCCACTTACTAAATCGTCACTTGCTCCAATTCGAGTAAAAATTTTATCTATAATAGGCAAATTGGCATAACTTGCAGGGACAAAAGAACCCATTTGTGCCATAATGACAATAATAGCAAGTTGTCTCATAAAGGTTGATTTTCCACTCATATTAGGGCCTGTTATTAAAAGGGTATGAATCGATTCATTCATAAGACAATCGTTTGGTACAAAAAGTTCATTACTTACTTTTTTTATGACCGGATGAAAACCATCTTTAATTTCTATAACATGATTTTGATTGATTACTGGACGAACGAAATTATATTCTTCTGCACAAGTAGCTAAAGATGCTATAGCATCTAGTTCACTAATAATTTCTGCTGTATCTTTTAAAGGAATTAATACTTTTTTGATTTCTTCTTTGATTTCATTAAATAGAAGATATTCCATTTCAATTATTTTTTCTTCGGCGTTTAAAATTAATGCCTCTTTTTCCTTTAATTCAGGAGAAATAAATCTTTCGGCGTTCGCAAGCGTTTGTCTTCTCTCCCAATTTAATTCCGGAGGAATTTCTTTTACTTGTCCTTTACTAATTTCTATAAAATAACCAAAAACACGATTATAACCAACTTTTAAATTTTTAATACCCGTACTTTCTTTTAATTTATTTTCAAATTCTGCAATGAAATTTTTTCCTCCACTACGAATACTTTTTAATTCATCTAATTCTTTGTTGTATCCTTCTTTAATTAAATATCCCTCTTTTAAAGTAACGGGAGGATCTTCATAAATACCTTTTTCTAATAATTCATAAATTTCTTGATGTGTGTTTATATGATAATCAAATTTTAATTCTTCTACAATTTCTTTAATGGTTGGAAGAACTTTTAAACTATTTTTAAGTTGCAATAAGTCTCTTGCATTTAAAGAACCACAAGCAACTTTTCCACATAGACGTTCGATATCATAAATTTCATATAGTGCATCTCGTAATTTTTCTTTTAAAATAAATTCATTATTTAACGTATCAATTTTATCGAAACGTTCTAAAATTCTTTTTTCATCCTTTAATGGATGCATTAAATATTCTTTTAATTTACGGCTTCCCATAGAGGTTTTGGTTTTATCTAAAAGCCACAATAAAGAATAGGTTCTTTCTTTTAAACGCAAAGTTTCTACTAGCTCCAAATTGCGAATTGTATGAACATCCATTTCTAAATAATCATCAGAATTTAAAATATTTACTTTTTTAATATGAGAAATACTTTTTAATTCTCGTACAATTAAATAGTATAGTAAATGTTTAATGCCTTCTTTAAAACGAATATCTTCTACAGAATTTAGTAATTCCTCTATGCCTTCTTCTAAAAAATCTTCTGATATGGAAACCTCAATTCCATAGTTTCCCTTTAATATACTAATAAGTTCTACATCGGTATTATCTTTTAAAAGAACCTCTTTTATCTTTAAATTTAATATTTCATTTAATAATTTTTCCTTATTATGAGGAATGTTCATAACATTTAAAGTACCTGTTGAAATATCAGCATAGCATAAGACATAAATAAAGGAAAAATCTAAAATACTCGCAATATAATTATTATCATTTTCATTTAATAACTCTGAATCTACTATAGTTCCTTTACTAATAACCTCAACAACACCCCTTTTTACCATGCCTTTGGTATTTTTGGGGTCTTCTAATTGTTCACATATCGCAACCTTGTAACCTTTATTTACTAACTTTTCAATATAGGGTTTTACCGAATGAAAAGGAACACCACACATGGGCACTCGCTCTTCTAATCCCGCATTTTTACTTGTAAGTGTTAGTTCTAGTTCTCGAGATGCAATGATTCCATCTTCAAAAAATAATTCGTAAAAATCCCCTAATCGAAAAAATAATAATTCTTCTTTATATTCTTCTTTTATATCATAATATTGGCGCATTCCAGGGCTTAACTTTTCTTTGTCTACTTCACTACGTTTCATACTACCCACCTTAAAAACATTATAACATAGAAATAAAAAAAGGAGTAACTTAAATTATATCCTCTTTAATTCTTCGTTAATCTTTAGAATCTTTTTTTAGTATTTCAAAGACTCTATAAATTGATTATATAAAATAAAGAAAACATAAGCAAGAAAAAACACCTTAAAGGTGCTTTATAAACTAATTCCTAGAATTGCTATTCTTTACAATTTTAAAATAGTTTCAAAATATCACTAAAATTTCTTTTTTTATAAATAATTCGAATAATATAAACTGCTTTTTCTTTTTCTATAATTGTATAAAATAAAATATAATTTCCGACTCTGCAAGTTCGATAATCATATTTAAGTTTTTTAATACTTTGAAATAAAGAGTTTGCATAAGGAAATTGTCTTAATTCTTTGGCTTTATCATATACTTTATAGATTAATTTTTCGGCAGCACTTACATTTCTTAATTGATTACTTATATAATTAGAATTTGCATATAAATCACTACTAGCACTGTCTAAAAAAACAGTTTTATATTTACTTTTTTCCAATTTGACGCAATGCTTCTTCGAAAACCTCTTCAATCGTATAGAATTTTTCTTCTCCTCTTTCCATACGATCTTCTACCTCTTTTAATTTTTCATACACATAATCATCATAACTCATTGTTTTAATTTCAAAAGGTAATTTTTGTTCTCTTAAAACATTTTTTATGAATAAATTAATTGCTGTTGAAACATTCATTCCAGTTTTATTACAGAAGCTTTCAAAACCTTTCTTGTCCTTTTTATCAACTCGAACACTTATAATTGATTGTTCCATATCTTTCATCCTTTCTAATTACATTGTAATACATTGTTTAGCAAATAGCAATACATCAAATAGGAAATAGTTTTAGAAAGAACAAATAGTCCTCTCTATTATATATACAACCTAAATTGGGTATTTCCTTTTTTTATATAAAATTTTTTCAAATAAAAACACCTTTATGCAAGGCGCTTTTACATATTTTTCATTTTATCGTTTGCTTCTTCCATCATTGTATTTAGTAACTTGTCAGCATTTTTTTTAGTATTCTTATTTGTCAGTAAATAAGCAACCATTCCTGCTCCACAAGCCATACCAATACCAGTTGCAAGCATCATTTTTTTCATATTTTTCACATCCTTACTACTAGTATGGAATAAAAGCTTACAGATTATGCAATAAAACATTTTTTAAAGTTGTCTTTCGATTACTACTATAATCGTTATTAATGGACATTAACAAAGCATTCTTTTCTCCAATTAAAACTAAACTTTTTTTGGCACGTGACACACCAGTATAAATTAACTTATTGTAAAGCATTTTATAATAATTTTTACTAATCGGTAAAATAACATGTGGAAATTCACTCCCTTGGCTTTTATGAATGGTTATGGCATAGGCATGCTTAATCATGTACAAATCTTCTTTGGAGTACTCCACGTAACTACCATCAAAATCAATTGTTACTATTTCTTTCTTATGTGGTTTCATTTTTGTTTCAATACTTATAATATACCCAATATCTCCATTATAAACATTACAATCAGGGTTGTTGACAAGTTGTAAAACTTTATCCCCTTCTCGATATATATTATCTCCTATTTTAATTTCTTTTAATTCCGTTTTTGGAGGATTAAAAAGTTCTTGCAAGGCTAAATTTAAATTATCTATACCATTTTCACCCTTATACATAGGAGCAAGAATTTGTATATCATCTACACTTAATCCTTTTTCTATACTTTTTTTGCAAATTTCTTTAATCATTTGGGTAATATGATGAGAATCTGTTTCAAAAAAATTATAATCATCTTTCTTTTCCATAAAAGAGGGACTTAAATTATGTTCTTTGATTTCTTTAGCAAAATCGGCGATATAGGAATTTTTGCTTTGGCGATAAATTCTTTCTAAAGGATTATAAGAAAATAAATTTGATTCCACTAAATCATTTAGAATCAGCCCTGCTCCAACACTTGGAAGCTGAAATGTATCTCCTACTAAAATAAGCTGAATATTGGTGTTAATTCCTTTTAATAAAGAATCAAAAAGGTATGTATCGATCATACTGGTTTCATCAACAATAATAAGTTTGTGGGTTGTCTTACACCATTCATTAATTGAAAATTCATTTGTATCTTTGTTCCATTTTAAATAGCGATGAATCGTCATAGCAGGAAGAGTTGTTGATTCTGCTAGCTTTTTACTTGCTCTACCCGTTGGAGCTAAAAGAGCAATATTAGTGAAAATATCAATTGGTGATAAACTATTCATTTCAATATAAAGACGAGTTATTGCATTTATAATGGTTGTTTTTCCGGTTCCAGGACCACCCGATATAATGCTAATACGATTTTCTAAAGCATTTTTAATAGCTTTTTTTTGTTCTAAATTATAAGTCACTCCAATACTTTCTTCTAAAGAGGCAAGGCGTTTATCAAAGTCCTTTAGTTCTTTTTTTGGTAAATTTTGAATCATTTGTAAATTTTTAGCGATATCGTATTCCATCGTATAATATTCTTTTAAATAATAACGGTCTTGTTCAATTACTATCAAATTTTCTTGAAATAAAGTATTTAATAATCCTGTAAATTCTTCACTATCTAGTATAAGTCCAAAATATTTTCTTAAACTATCGTAAATATCATCTCGATTATAGTAAATATCACCAACTGTATCACTAACTCTTCGCATAGCTTCTAAAATACATTCTTTTTTTCGGACAATACTATCACTATCAAAATGTTTCGTATATATATAATCTAATTTATTAAAATCAATAATTTTTTTAAACAAATATAAATTTTCATGTAAATAATCTAATGTTTTTTCTTTATATTTTTTAATAATTTTAGTCGCATCTCCAATAGAAAAGCCATAACTTTTAAGTTCGATAATCGCATCATCACTTGATGAATGGGCAAGAATGGAGGCATAAATCGTATTCGCTCTTTTTTCTGTCATATCCGGAACTAAAAATAAATTGCTAATATTTTCCTTTATTAAATCAATGGCTTTTTCTCCTAAAGTCTCTACAATTTTGCGAGCCGTTTTTTCTCCACAACCTTTTATTAATGAACTAGATAAAAATTCAATTACCGCATCCTTACTTGTTAATTCTTCTTTTTCATAATTTGTTATTTTATATTGATAGCCATAACGTTCATGTCTTGTATATTCTCCCATTAGGATATAAGTTTCTTCATCATTTGGTTCTAAAATAGTTCCACTAATCGTAATCGTTTTATTTACAAACTCTTCCATATTTTCAGATTTTGCTTCTTTAACACGAAAAGTTCCTACAAAAAAACCATTATCATTTTTATAAATTGTTTGTCTTATTTTGCCTTTAATTGTTTCCATCCTGTATTCACCTAAAAGTATTGTAACAAAACCAAAATAAAAACTCAATAAATTAACAAAAAAAATAAGATAAAATTACCTTATTCTTCACTATATCCTAAAACATATAATTCATAAGAAAATAAATCATATGTTTTATCCATTTCTACTAAATTATTGTTTTTTTTATAAGTATGTAAATCTCTCCACATTTCATATAGATGCCTATATGTAGAAAGCATCATTTGTTGTTCCGAAACAGATGAATTATTTGTAAGACGATTATAGTAATCGTTCATACTATTAATGATATAAGTATTTAATTTTTCATAGTTACGATTTCCTACTTTAGTAATCATTTTACTTTCTATATTTCGAATAAATGGTCGAACAAATTTATTATTCGCTATAAGATTATCATTAATTTCTAATCTTCCCACTAATTTATCCTTTTCGGCTATCGTAAATTTTTTAAATGTAGTATCTGCAAACATACGCTTCACCTATTTTTTATTATACGCTGCTTTTGTTCTTTTGTAAATCATCATTTTACGACTTTTTATACTAGTTGATAAAATTTATTTGTACTTTACAATTATATTTAAAAAGCAAGAGTAATACGGAAAGAACGACTCGTGAACGCTTCACCTGTATAGTGACCGAAGGTGAAAATGCCACTCCCAAATCCGCGCCTGTAATCGCCACCACGCTCGAACCAAGGGTTGCCAGTCAAGACAAACCAACCTTCGTCATGATACCATCCACTATTTGTTCTAGTTTGTTCTACTGCGTTGCTTGTCGTTCCAGTATACCTTTCAAGTATAAACGGTCCCATTTCTCCGGTTGCATCGCCGAGTATTCGATTCGAAAATTGATACTCTTTATCATTGTATTTATATGCATCGTAATATTTTTTATCTGCTAAATCTGTTTTAGTTAAACCACTATTTAAATAGATTGGTTCTCCACTTTCATCTGTCACAACTCCCATTACATATTCCCATGAACCTCCACTCATGTCATAAATACCTGTATAATTATTCGTTGTACTTGCCATAACACTATTAGTATTAAAATATTGATAGTTTACATCGCCATCTTTTCCTTTTTCTGATGTTCCATATTCATTACAAGCATTAGGACGGTTGGTACAAGATTCGTTTGTTTTGGTATATCCCGTTGTTGGTTCATTTTTTGCTGCATATCCTGTTAAATAACTAGAATTATTATTAATTCTTATTTCACTACATCTGTTATTTGGACATCTTCCATAAATAGAGTTTGTAAGATAGGCTATCGCTCCCCATTCTGTATTCTTCATCATATGACTATTTAAGTCTTTATTATAATTTAAACTATTTTGATACATTGTTTCTAAAGTTACACCTCGCCAACTATATTCATTTGGTTTTATAATAATTTTTGATGCATCTTCATCTTTTTCGGCATCTGCTTTACTACTTGCCCCTTTATAGCCTGTTTCAAACTTACCGACCCAGATGCCTTTGGTATCAAAGGCAGTAAAGGCTGGATGCGTCATCCATTTATTTACGGCGCAGTTTCCATTCTCTCCACTAGGTGGAGCAATGCATTCTTCCTCATCGTCTATAGTATTTGTTAAACCAAACTTTATTTCTATTGGTTTTGACTTTTCTTCATATTTTGTAGTACTTAAACCATTGTACTCTCCCATATCAAAGATTTTATAGCGATATTTTGGTATCCACACAAAGTAACTTTCGATTATATCTTCGGGGATTATTTCCTCTGCTTCCTCTTCTCTTTCTGTAAAATCTACATATTTTAATAATTCACTATTATTATGGATTTTTATTTCATTACTAAAATCACTTTTTATTTCATCTTCCGTTAATACTCGATCAAAGATAGCGACTTGGTATACATCGATGTTTGAATATTCTCTATGACCATTTGGCCCTGGATTTACTCCGATACTAAATGGCATTGTTGATGATGTTATTTCTCCAATAATTTCTTTACTACCAACTAGTTCTCCATCAACATATATTTTCCCTTCTTTTCCATCATATGTTCCAACTATCGTATAAGTTTTATTTAATTCTGTTATTTCTTTACTCAATGCTGACTTATAAGTCTTTGTATTATTATCATAAATAGAAAAACCTAATTGTTGATTAGAATGATAAATATAAATGTCAAAACCACCATTTTCAATATTACATATAAAATGTCGATCTTCTTCTGTAGATATTTGTTTTATTTTTCCTCTTATAGCTACACTAGCTGTATTGCCAAAATCATGATTCTCTAATCCTAAATCAATATAGTCGTCTACGCCATCTAAACTTACATAGCCATTTTCTTTTGTTGCTCCATTCACTTTTCCATAAGCATCAAGTACATCATAACTATTTTGTTTGATAATAGCATTTGCCCATTCTTGATTTTCGTAACTATACCACTTTTCATTTATATCTGCTTTTCTTACTGTTCCTTCTTCATCTATTTTTACTGGTATTAAATCTCCTTTTAATTCAGGGTATGCTCCATTTAATATACTCTCTTTATAATAAGTATGAAAATCTGGTACTATTCCTTTTAATACATTAAAAGACTT
>CANRPZ010000010.1 GCA_947632625.1 uncultured Bacilli bacterium
AGTACAGAATGTACAGCACCAGCAAGTGGAGAAAAAGGAAGCTGTAGTGAAAATAAGTGGATGACACACCCAGCCTTCACTGCATTTGGAACAAATGGTATATGGGTCGGAAAGTTTAAGACAGGATATAAAGGAGCAACAAATACAACAGATGCGCAACAATCTGGTGATGAATCTAAAATTATTGTAAAACCAAATGAATATAGTTGGAGAAATATCTCTGTAGGAACAATGTATAAAAATAGTTTAAATTATAAAGAAGAATACCAAAGTCATATGTTAAAAAATACAGAATGGGGTGCAGTAGCTTACTTAACCAATTCTATATATGGCAGATGTGATAAAACAACGAAGGAATGTACTGAAATACGAATTAATAATAACTCTAATCGTTTAACAGGCTATGCTGCTAAAAATGAACCAACAACAGGATATACAGCAACAAATGAGTTATGTAGTGCACATAGTAGTGCTTGTAACGAATATGGAGGATCAGGCAAAGGACAAGACGGAACTTATAACTATCAATATTTTAATACAGAAAGTGTAATAGCCAGTACAACGAATAATTATACTGGAGTTTATGATATGAGTGGTCTTGCATGGGAATATGTAATGGGAGTCATGGTCGATGAAAATGATGAACCTATATATTTAAATAGTGGATTAAAAGAAGGAGATTTAAAAGACGAGAGATATTATGATGCTTATAAATATAGTACTAATGATAATCAATATTCAAATCGAATACTCGGAGATGCTACTGGAGAGATAGGACCATTTATACTTGAAAAATATACTGGAACAACGAGTGGAGCTCAAACTCAAAACAAAATAATTAGTGGTTGGTATCATGACGATGGTTGGTTTGTCTTGACTGGCAGTCCTTGGTTCGGACGTGGTGGCGATTACAATTACGGGTTTGAAAGTGGTGTTTTCACTTTCGCTCGCTACACAGGTGAGGCGTACACGGACCATGCTTTTCGCCTTGCTCTTGCTTTTTAAAATAAAAGATGGTTTGACAATAAAAAAAGAAAGTGTTAAACTGAAAAATATAAATTGATGATGAAAGACATGATTTTATTTCTTTATTTTATAGAGAGTTCATGATTGGTGAAAATGAATAAATGAGATTTAAAATTACTACTTTCTAGAGGGATTAATACTCCTCGGTTTAAAAGCCGTTATCGTAAATTAAGTAAAATAAAGGATGGTACCGCATTTTTTGCTCCTTGGTTCCATCCTTTTTTATTGGAGGAAAGAATATGAAAATAGAGGTTTTTACTCAATCGTCGATTAAATTAAGTGGTAAGAAAAAATTCTATTTTGATCCATTTAAAATAGAAAACGAATTTCATGATGCGGATTATATATTTATTACGCATGATCATTATGATCACTTTGATATCGAATCGATTCGAAAAGTAATGAAAGAAAATACTTTACTGATTGCTCCTAAAATACTAGAAGAAAAAGTAAGTAAACTAACCACACACTATTTAATTGTTGAAAGTAACAAACATTATAAAATAGAGGATATTGAATTTGATTGTCTCCCTGCATACAATATAGAAAAACCATATCATCCAAAAGAAAAGGGATATGTTGGTTATAATGTTTTAATTGAAAATAAACGATATTATATAATGGGAGATACCGATGCTTTAGAAGAGCTAAAAAAAATAAAAACTGATATTTGCTTTATTCCTATTGGTGGAGTTTATACGATGAATGTTACAGAAGCAATAGAATATATAAATGTTATACATCCTAATAAAGCAATTCCTACCCATTATGGAAGCATTGTAGGAGATATTAGTTTAGGAACGACTTTTAATAAGGGAATAAATAAAGAAATTGAAATAGAATTAAAATTGGAGGAAGAAAAATGATAAATTTTAAAGAAGATGAATATTTAAACAAATTAAACCATAGTTGTGCACACATGATGGCCCAAGCAATTAAGCATTTATGGCCTGATGCAAAATTTTGGGTAGGACCGGTTATTGAAACAGGTTTTTACTATGATGTTGATTTAGGAGATAAAGTGATTACAGAGGAAGATATTGAAGCCATCTCTAAAGAAATGAAAAAGATTAGCAAAGATGGTAAGAGAATTGTAAGAAATGAAATCTCTAAAAAAGAAGCTTTAGAAATGTTTAAAGAGGATCCTTATAAGATTGATTTGATTGAGAGAATGGATGAAGAAAATACCATTATTTCAACCTATACCCAAGGAGATTTCACTGATCTTTGTCGTGGACCGCATGTTGAAAGTGTTAAAGAATGTAAATATTTTAAATTGATTAAATTTAGTGGAGCGTATTTTAAAGGAGATGCAAATAACAAAGTTTTGCAAAGAATCTATGGTGTTTGTTTCCCAACTGAAGAAGAATTAAACGATTACTTAAAAGAATTAGAGGAAAGAAAAAATCGTGATCACCGTAAACTTGGTAAAGATTTAGGAATCTTTATGACCAATGATTTAGTGGGGAAAGGGCTTCCTATGTATTTACCAAATGGTTACATTGTTTGGGAAGAATTAGAAAACTATATTAAAGGAAAAGAAAAGAAGCTTGGTTATAAACATGTTCTAACACCTCCTCTTGGAAATGTAGAATTATATAAAACGAGTGGACATTGGGAACATTACCAAGAAAATATGTTTCCTAAAATGGAGGTAGAAGGAGAAGAATTTGTTCTTCGACCTATGAATTGTCCTCATCATATGATGATTTATGCCAATGATATTCATTCTTATCGTGATTTACCTCTTCGTATTGGGGAAATAGCTAGAGATTGTCGATTTGAAGCAAGTGGTGCTTTAAAAGGTATAGAAAGAGTACGAAGCTTTTGTCAAAACGATGCCCATTTATTTGTAACGCCTGAACAAATTGAAAGTGAATTTAAATCAGTAGTTGATTTAATATTAGAGGTTTATAACGAACTCAATATTAAAGAGTATCGTTTTGAACTCTCTTTGCGAGATAAGATGGATAAAGTAAAATACTATCCTGATGATGAGATGTGGAACCATGCCGAAGATACATTACGTAAAGTTTTAAATTCGATTGGAATTCCTTATACGGAAAAAATTGGAGAAGCAGCTTTCTATGGACCAAAATTAGATGTTCAAGTAACACCTGCTGTCGGAAATGAATATACTTTATCAACTTGTCAACTTGATTTTTGCTTACCTATGAAATTTGATTTAAAATATGTAGATCGCGATGGCGAAAAGAAAACGCCTGTTGTTCTACATAGAGCTATTCTAGGTAGTATTGATCGCTTTATAGCTTATTATTTAGAAGAAACCAAAGGGGCATTACCAACCTGGTTAAGTCCAGTTCAAGTAAATATTTTACCAGTAAATAATGAATTCCATTTAGAATATGCAACTTTAATATATACAAAATTATTAGAGGAAAATATTCGTGTAGAATTAGACAAAAGAGAAGAAAAAGTTGGGTATCGTATGCGTGAATCCGTTATGAGAAAAATTCCTTTTACTCTTATTTTAGGAGAAAAAGAAAAAACGGATGGTGTTATTTCCTATCGAAAATATGGCAGTGATGAAACAAAGACGATTAAAGAGGAAGAATTTATAAAACTTTTAAAAGATACCATAAAAAATCATAAATAGTCATTGAAAACTTTTAAAATTATGTTATACTACAAATAGTTAAGTAGTATTGAGGGATATTTATGATGTGGGGTAAAATTTCCAAATATTTTACAAAAGAAGAATTATGCTGGATGGCAAATTGGTATCCAGAAATGGATTATAATAAAGCATTAGCAGTTATAGGTAGAGTGTATGCTGAAAAATTAGATAAATCAGGGAATGTAGAACTATGTCACTTTATTAATGTCAGTAATGCCGCAACGATAGAAAATGGTCGTATTGTTGGTTTATTACATGATATTGTGGAAGATGGTTTTATTGACCTAACAGATTTAGTGTTACTAGGGTTTAACTCGGAGATTATTAAAGCTGTCCAAATTTTGAACCATGATAAAAAGAAATTTTCTAGTTATAAAGAATATATACTTGCTGTAGTAAATTCTGGGAATTTTTTAGCAATTGAAACCAAATTAAATGATATACGGGATAATATGAGTCCAAGAAGAATGCTTTCTTTACCAATTGAAAAACAACAAAAAGCTTTAAAAAAATATTCTTGGGCTTTACCGGTTGTTTATGCAATTTATCAAAAATATGAAGATACTTTGATTAGGAGGAAAACCAAGTGATCGATATAGAATTGATTCGAAAAAATAGAGAATTAGTAAAAGAAAATATTAAAAAGAAATTTCAAGATCAAAAAATTTCTTTAGTTGATTCTGTTTATGAAGAGGATATTTTATTACGCGAAACGCAAGCTAAAGCTGATCAATTAAAAGGAAATCGAAATAAATTAAGTGAACAAATTGGAATTTTAATGCGTGAAAAAAAAGAAAATGAAGCCGCTACTTTAAAAGAGCAAGTTACGCAAATGAAAAAAGAAATAGAAACTTTAGAAGAAAAAGAAAACCAACTACGAGCTTCTATTAAAAGTAAAATGATGATGATTCCTAATATAATTGCCGAGGATGTTCCAATTGGAAAAAATGATTCTTGTAATGTGGAAGAAAAAAGATTTGGAGAAGCTTATGTTCCTCCTTATGAAATTCCATACCATGCAGATATTATGGAAAGTTTTAACGGTCTTGATAAGGATGCCGCAGGAAGAGTAAGTGGTAATGGCTTTTATTATTTAATGGGGGATGTTGCAAGGCTTCATTCGGCTGTACTTGCCTATGCTAGAGACTTTATGATTGAAAAAGGATTTATTTATTGTATTCCACCCTTTATGATTCATAGTGATGCAGTTGATGGCGTTATGTCTTTCGAAGAAAAAGATAATATGATGTATAAAATAGAAGGCGAAGATTTATACTTAATTGGAACAAGTGAACATTCTATGATTGCAAAATTTAAAGATCAAATTTTAAAAGAAAGTGATTTACCTATTACAATGACATCTTATTCTCCTTGTTTCCGTAAAGAGGTTGGAGCTCATGGAATTGAAGAAAGAGGGGTATATCGAATTCATCAATTTGAAAAGCAAGAAATGATTGTTATTTGTAAACCCGAAGATAGTGATGCTTGGTATGAGAAAATGTGGAATTATTCTGTAGAACTTTTTAGAAACCTAGATATTCCTGTTCGTAAACTTGTATGTTGTAGTGGAGATTTAGCAGATTTAAAGTATCGCTCTTGTGATATTGAAGCTTGGAGTCCAAGACAACAAAAATATTTTGAGGTTTGTTCCTGTTCTAATCTTACTGATGCTCAAGCAAGAAGGCTTTCTATTCGATATAAAAACCAAGATGGAACGAAAGTATACGCCCATACTTTAAACAATACGGTAATTGCTCCACCAAGAATGCTAATAGCTTTTTTAGAGAACAATTATCAAGAGGATGGTACGATTTTAATACCAGAAGCATTAAGACCTTATATGGGTGGAAAAGAAAAAATTGAAAAGAAATAGATAATTTAATGACTCATAAAAAAAGAAATATGTAATAGATTCTTTAAAGAACTTTTATAATATTTCTTTTTTATTATTTATTTATATACTTAAAAATGAAACTACCTATAAAGTAAAACACAATTGAAGAAAAATGCCACAAGTGGCAAAAATCTTCAATGAAATATTGCAAAAAAATAAAAAAAATTATATAATTATATTGAAGAAAAATGCCACAAGTGGCAAAAATCTTCAAAAGGAGAAACTATGAAAGAAATTAAAAGAGATATTTACTTAAACAGATTAATTGATCGAAAGGAAAATGGATTGATTAAAGTTATAACTGGTATTAGAAGATGTGGCAAGTCTTATTTATTAGATCCATTATTTAAAAATTATTTACTTGATAGTGGTGTAAAAGAAGATCATATTATTAAATTAGAATTAGATAAAGAAGAAAATAGTAAATACTTAAATCCTCATGAATTGAATTTATACATAAAATCACAAATAAAAGATAAAAACATGTATTATATTTTATTAGATGAAATTCAGCTAGTGAATGATTTTGAATCTGTATTAAATAGTTTTTTATATGAAAGAAATTTTGATGTTTATGTAACAGGTAGTAATTCAAAGTTCTTATCATCAGACGTTATAACTGAATTTAGAGGCAGGGGAGATGAAATTAAAGTATTTCCACTTTCTTTTTCAGAATATGTTAAAGCTTTTAAAGGTGATAAAGTAGAAGCGTGGAATGAATATATATTATATGGTGGATTACCTTTAATTTTATCCAAAAAGACTGATGAAGAAAAAGCAAAATATTTAAAAGATTTATTTGAACAAACCTATGTGAAGGATATAATTGAGCGTAATAATATTCAAAGATTTGATATTATAGATTCAATTATTAATATCCTAGCATCTTCCGTTGGTTCGCTTACTAATTCTCAAAAAATATATAACACATTTGTAAGTAATGGTGAAAAAGAAATTTCTTTTAATACCATAAATTCATATATAAAGGATATTGAAGATTCTTTTATTGTCAATAAATCTAATAGATATGACGTTAAAGGCAAAAAATATATTCAAACTCCTCAAAAATATTATTTTTCAGATGTTGGACTGCGTAATGCTCGATTAAATTTTAGACAACAAGAAGAAAATCATATAATGGAAAATATAATTTATAATGAATTGATTTTAAGAGGTTATAATGTTGATGTGGGTGTAGTTGAAATTAGGGATGAAAATAAAAATAGAAAACAATTGGAAATTGATTTTGTGTGTAATTTAGGAAATAAAAGATATTATGTACAATCAGCATTAAATTTAGAAACAAGAGAAAAGACAATACAAGAAGAACGTCCTTTAATGAATATAAACGATAATTTTAAAAAAATAATTGTAGTAAAAGATAATATAAAGCATTGGTATACAGAAGAAGGTATATTAGTAATTGGTGTGCAGGAATTCTTATTAAATCAAAATAGTTTGGATTTATAATTTTATTGGCGCATATTGAAACTATAAGAAATACTGTGAATGCTCCGCATAGAATGCTAATAGCTTTTTTAGAAAACAATGATGGTACGATTTTAATACCAGAAGCATTAAGACTTTATATGGTTGGAAAAGAAAAAATTGAAAAGAAATAGATAATTTAATGACTAAAAAAAAGAAATATGTAATAGATTCTTTAAAGAACTTTTATAATATTTCTTTTTTATTTAGTATTTATACATAAGAGATTAAAAAAAAGGTAACAGTCAATCATCTTGTATGTTTTCTTGTATGTTATCTTGTATGCTAAAATTTTATGAAAAATAAAAAAATAGAGAAAAGATGCCAAAATTCGCGTTTTTTCTTTTCATTTTGACAAGTTTTTGATAAACTAAAAAACAAGGGATGGTTTTAGGAATGAATTTAGAAAAAATAGAACGACAATTACTATATTTAGAAGAAAAATTAAATCACAACATGGTAAAGGATAGAAACAAACTAGAAGACAAGTTACAAAAAAAGATTAAGTTTTTAAAACATAAAAAGGATTTTTTTAAAGAGGATCAAGAAAAATATAAAAAAATCAAGCATTTAATAAATAGAGCCAAAAATCTTCGCCACCGTGTAATTCTTGATGCTTATACTTTTTCAAACTTGACACCTGAAGATATATCAATTGAAGAAGATATAAAAAAAGTAATAGAATTAAAACAAATGATAAAAGGACCTCTATCAGATGAGCTAAAAAAACAGGCAATTGAGGAACAAATTTCCATTGTGTATAGCAAGATTGATATGTTAATTGAACAAAACCGTATTTTAGAAATCATTAAAAAAGAAAATTTAGAAAAATTAAAGGATTATAAAGCTGTTCATCAAAATGAAAAAGAAATTCGTGAGAATGTTCATAAAATTATGAAACTAAAAGAAATTATCATACGATATAAAGGCTTTTTATTAGATTTAAAAGAAGAAAAAATTAACTATCAACATCAAAAACATGAAAAAAAGATTATCGAAAATACAAACGATGTTTATGCTTTAATTTTATTACAATTGATGACAAATACCGAGAATTATTACTTTATTAAAGATTTGCTTCTTAAAAATCCTAATTTTTTAAATGCTAAAATAAATGGTCAATCCATCGTTTTAGAAATTTTAGATCGTTTCATTATGAATTTAAAAAAATCTTTATTGAATCAAAAAATTGAATTTCAAAATCCTCAATTTTACTTTAGTCTATTTAAAGAATTTTTAAAAAATTCTCAATCATTAAGTACTAGTGAAAAAGAGGAAATCCAAAGCAGATTAAAGGATGTAATCCAATATATAAATACAAAGGAATATGCCGATAGAAAAGCGATTATTGAAGAAATAGAAGGTTTGTTTCATTTGCCTCAAAACAATTTCACTGAACCTAAAAAAAGCCTAGATACTAAAAATCTTTCACTTTTTAAAGCGGACGCTATGCGAAGAAAAGGACGTATCAATTTAACAAAAGAATATTTAGAACAAATAAATGCAACTCTTACATATATAAAACAAAAATATTTTGAAAAATATGGTCAAGAAATCGATTTGTATAATTTAAAAACAATTTCATCTTATAGTGAAATGGATATCCAAAATAGTCAATTTATTTTTAATACACTTTATTTAGAAGGTCAAAAATATGCTTTTAGTTTTGGTTATGATCAAGAATTTAATCGTTATTTACGTATTCATGTTGTCGATACAACCTTTATAAAAGAAGATAGCAATCTATATAAAGAAATGGAATCTTTAAAGAAAGATAAAAGCTTACGTAAACTATTTAGATTTAAAAATAATGAAATGACACCTGCTTTTACTTATCAATTTAAACTTTTAAAAAATGGAACAGTTGAAGAATTTACCATGTTTGAAAGTATTGTGAAAGTAGATCGAGTTGTAAAAAATAAAGAGTGGCTTACTTTTAAAACCGATTCTGAACTTAAAAATTTTGTTTCTAGTTTTACTCAATTAACAATGGGGTATAATTTGGAAATTCCATTCATGGAACAAACCAATATTGAAAAAGCAATCGATGCTGTATTAAATATAGAATTATCTAAAATAGTTCTTAAAAAAGAGCTTCCTATTTTATTTTCTATAATTAAAACAAGAAACGAGGAAGAAATTGCCCAAGAATATAATAAAGTTTGTTACTATTTAAGTAAAATTCCTAAAAAGGAAGCTTTAGAATTTTACCAATTGATTTACAAAGCTAAAGTATATCAATTCTATTCTACCGTTCCAATGTATCAACAACAAATAAATTTAGATACCTCCCAATTTATCGGATATTTAACTTTAAGTGTTTTAAAAGAATATACGAAAGGGATTTCAAAAGAACAAATGATAAGAAAATACGAAGATGTTTTGAAATCTTTAGAAACGGATATGAATGATAGCGATACCTATATGCGTTATCAAACAAAAAAATTTTTAGAAAAAAAGCAATAAGGATTGGTAATATGATATAATAAGCAAGGAAGTGATTTGTATGCATATCCCAGATTTAAAAAAAGCACGTATAAGAAGCGATAAAAAAGTTTTAGAAAAACAAATAGAGTATAATTATCCAGCTTCTTTTTTAAATAAAAAATATTTTTTAAGAACATATGGCTGTCAAATGAACATGCATGATTCTGAAGAAATTAGAAAATATCTAGAACTACTAGGATTTCAGGAGACAACGGTTTTAGAAGAAAGTGATCTAGTTGTATTAAATACTTGTGCTATAAGAGAAAATGCTCATGATAAAGTTTTTGGCTATTTAGGTCGTTGTAAACATTTAAAAATAACAAAACCCGATCTTATCATTGCTCTTGGAGGATGTATGGCTCAAGAACAAAACGTTGTAAAAGAAATTCAAGAAAAACATCCTTATGTTGATATTGTTTTTGGTACCCATAATATTAGTGATTTACCTAAAATGCTTTTGGAAAAGAAAAAATCTCAAGAAATAGAGGTTTACAGTATAGAAGGCGATATTTATGAAGGCATTCGCTATAGTAGAGATTCTAAAATATGTGCCTGGGTAAATATTATGTATGGTTGTGATAAATTTTGTACGTACTGTATTGTTCCTTATACAAGAGGAAAACAACGTAGTCGAAAACTAGAAAATATTGTAAATGAGGTTTTAGAATTAAAGAAAAATGGGTATAAAGAGGTTACTTTGCTTGGTCAAAATGTAAATGCTTATGGTAAAGATTTAGAAGAAAATTATAACTTTAAAGATTTATTAGAGCAAGTTTCTAAAACAGGGATAGAGCGAATTCGTTTTGTAACAAGCCATCCTTGGGATTTTACGGAAGAAATGATTGATTGTATAAGAACGCATGAAAATATTATGCCTTATATTCATTTGCCTTTACAAAGTGGTAGTGATCGTATTTTAAAATTAATGGGAAGACGTTATACGAAACAAGAATATTTGAATTTATTTAAATTAATTAAAGAAAAAATACCTAATGTAAGTATTACTACTGATATTATTGTGGGATTTCCCAATGAAACAGAAGAAGACTTTTTAGATACCCTTGATGTTGTGAACACTTGCCAATTTGACTCTGCTTTTACATTTATTTACAGCCCAAGAGAAGGAACACCTGCTAGTCAAATAAAAGATAATGTTACAATGGAAGAGAAAGAAAGTCGCTTGCAAAGATTAAATGCCCTTGTTAATGACTATTCTTTAAAGAAGAATCAACTTTTAGTTAATAAAATTGTTCCAGTTTTAATTCTTGGTGAAAATGAAAAAGATAAAAATAAAGTTTATGGGTATACTGATACTATGAAATTAATAAATATTAATGGAGGAAAAGAGTTTATTGGTTCTATTGTTCCTGTAAAAGTATTGGATGCCAAAAGTTTTAGTTTAGATGGAGAAATAGTAAGCGAGGAAAGTTAATATGGATAAGAAAAAGAAAAATGAAATTAATATTGAAAATGTAAATGAGGTTGTCAGCTTATCAAGTAAAATTTTACATATCTTGTATGTGGCAATGATTATTGGTTGCGTTCTTATTGTAACGATACTTGTAAAAGAATGGGGTATCCTAACTTTTTTACTTACTTTACTTAAAGTGTTATCTCCTTTATTTATCGGATTTGTTATTGCTTGGTTATTTAATCCTTTGGTAAAAAAATTAGAAGCAAAAGGAATCGGTAGAATCGCCGGAAGCATTATTGTATATATCGTTTTCTTAATTATTTTTGTGGTATTTTTAAAATTTTTAGTTCCTACTGTTTATACCCAAGTAAATGATTTAATTCGAAATTTACCTAGTATTTTTAATGATATTAAAAATGGTATTAATGATATATTTAATAAATTTTCACATATTGATGGACTTGATATCGAATCAATTCGTATGAACTTAATGAATAATATGGAATATAAATTAACGGAATTTACAACAACATTCCCAACCATACTTTTAAATGGGGTAGCTAAATTTTTCTCAAGTTTGGTAACGATATTTTTAGGTTTATTTATTGGTTTATATATGCTTTTTGATTTTGATTCTATTAGCCATCATTTCTTAAGTTTACTGCCTGAACGCAAAAGATTTGAAGCGCAAGTTCTATTAAATAATATTGGGGGAGAGGTAAGAAAAAGTGTTAATGGAACAATTCTTGTTGCCACTATGGTATTCGTCTGTGATTCCGTTGGATTTGCTATAATTGGTTTACAAGCGCCTGTTCTATTTGGTTTATTTTGTGGAATCACTGATTTAATTCCTTATATTGGTCCATATATAGGTGGTGCTCTTGCCGTTGTAATTGGCTTTAGTCAAAGTACTTTTATAGGAATTGCTACTTTAATTATTTGTGTAGTGGTTCAAAGTGTAGAAAACTTTATTTTACAACCAGTTGTTATGAGTAAAACAATGAAATTACATCCTGTTACCATTATGATTGGCCTTTTGATTTTTAATAATTTCTTTGGTATAATAGGAATGATTTTGGCAACCCCTTGTATTGCTTTATTAAAAGTGATATGGGCTTTTGTTCAAAATAAATATCAATTGTTTCAAAAATAATTAATCGTTTGATAGTAAGAGATTTTATAAAGAGTATTTGATAGAGAATCTTTAAATGGTGGAAAAAAGATAAAGAAATTTATAAAATGTGCTCCTTACTTTAGATTAAGCGGAGAATTCCGTTATCAAAATTAAGTAAACTAAAGGATGGTACCGCAGAATTGCTCCTTATAATAGAAGCATCTGCGTTTTTTTATGAAAGGAGAAAGTATGAAAGTTATACTAATTGCTGGGAAAAGTGGTAGTGGGAAATCTACATTAGGAAATACAATAGTAAATTTATTAAAGAAAAACCATATTCATGCTCTTCAAACTGAATTTAGTAAATATATAAAACTATATGCTAAAGAAATGTTAGGAGTACAAGAAACGGATGAAAAACCGAGAAAATTTTTACAAGAGATGGGCACTTACGTTCGAAAAAATATATTTGATGAGAACTTTTTTATACGTAGAATGCTTGAAGATTTAAAAGTTTATGAAAAATATTTTGATATCGTTGTGATCTCGGATGTTCGTTTAAAAAATGAAATCGAAAAAATGAAGAAAAGTACTTATGAGGTTGTAAGTATATATATCGAAAATAAACACGAAAATACTTTAACCAAAGATGAGGAAAATCATATCACGGAACATGAACTTGAAAATTACCAAAATTTCGATTATCGTATAAAATTAGAAAACCAAGAAGATATTTTAAAATTTGCAAAACAAATTATAGAAGGAGAGAAATAGAAATGAACTTAAAAGAACTTTATATCAATTTTTTTATTAGTAAAGGACATAAACAAATCCCAAGTGCTCCAGTAGTACCGGAAAATGATCCATCCGTTTTGTTTAATACGGCAGGAATGCAACCTTTAATTCCTTATTTAATGGGGCAAACCCATCCTTATGGAACAAGATTATGTGATTATCAAAAGTGTGTTCGTACAAACGACTTGGATAGTGTTGGAGATACAACGCATCATACTTTTTTTGAGATGCTTGGGAATTGGAGTTTAGGCGATTACTTTAAAAAAGAAAGTATTACGTGGAGCTTTGAGTTTCTAACAGAAATTTTACATATTCCTGTTAATAAACTTGCTGTTACGGTTTATAAAGGAGAAGGAAATATTCCATTTGATGAAGAAAGTTATACCTTATGGCGTAATCTAGGAATCAAAGAAAGTCATATTGCTAAAACTTGTGAAGATAATTTTTGGATTGCTGGGGCATCTGGACCTTGTGGACCAGACACGGAAATTTTCTATTTTCGAAGCGATGAAGAAATACCAGAGACGTTTGATCCTGAAGACAATCGTTGGGTAGAAATTTGGAACAATGTGTTCATGCAATATTATAAGGATAATGAAGGAACTATTACGGAATTACCTAAAAAAAATGTGGATACAGGTATGGGGGTTGAGCGTACGACTGCCATTTTAGAAGGGGTAAACGATAATTATGCCTCTAGTATTTGGAAAGATGTCATCGATCTTATTTCAAGTATCTCAAATCTTCCTTACAAAGGAAATGAAAAATCCATGCGTATTATCGCCGATCACTTAAGAACTGCCGTTTTTATTAGTGCAGATCCATCTGGTATTAAACCAAGTAATACCGATCAAGGCTATATATTAAGAAGATTAATTCGTCGTGCAATTCGTCATGCGAAAAGATTAAATATCGATATTAATAGCGATTGGGAAAGCAAGATTGCCAAGTTAATTTTAACTAAATATAAAAAATACTATCATGAACTAGAAGAAAATGAAAACGTAGTTTTAGAGGTATTAAAAAACGAAAAAGAAAAATTTAATCGTACGTTAGAAAAAGGCTTAAAAGAATTTGAAAAACTTACCAAAAATAAAGAAAATATAAGTGGGGTAGATGCTTTTCATTTGTACGATACTTATGGATTTCCTATTGAACTTACTGAAGAGTTAGCAAGCGAACTATCCTTAACGGTGGATATAGAAGGCTTCCAAGAAAAATTTAAGGCACATCAAGAACTTTCTAGAACGGCTTCGAGTGGAAAGTTTAAAGGTGGACTTGCTGGTAATGGTGAAATGGAAACCAAATATCATACAGCAACACATTTACTAAACGCTGCTTTAAAAATTGTAGTAGGTCCTACGGTTCATCAAAAGGGAAGCAATATTACAGAAGAACGTATGCGTTTTGACTTTTCTTGTGATCATAAATTAAGTGAAGAAGAAAAACAAAAAGCCGAAAGTTTAGTAAATGAATGGATAAAAGAAGAAATACCTGTTAGTGTTGAAGAAATGCCAAAAGAACAAGCGATTAAATCAGGGGCGGAGTGTATGTTTATAGAAAAATATCCCGATATTGTAACGGTTTATAAAATCGGGGATATTTCAAAAGAACTTTGTGGTGGACCACACGTTTCCAATACCAAAGTACTGGGGAAATTTAAAATTGTAAAAGAAGAAGCAAGTAGTGCAGGGGTTCGTCGAATTAAGGCAATTTTAGAGAGTGAATAAACACTCTTTTTTAATTGTATAGTGGATTTTAATACAAAAATATTGACAATATTAAGAAAATCTTTATAATAACCACTTAAGAATTTGTTTAAAGGAGAAAAGTTATGAAAAGACAAAAATTAATAGCTTTAAAAAGTGTTTTATTCAGTATTGCATTTGCTACATCTAGTATGACAAGCTGCGGAGTTGAAACAGAAAATCAAACAACAAATAAAATTGAAACTAGTAAAGATAATATCCAAAATCAAACAACAAATAAAATTGAAACTAGTAAAGATAATATCCAAAATCAAACAACAAAAATTGATAATTTAAAAATTTTTGAATCTTTTATAAATACTATTCAAAGGTCTAAAAATGTTAATCAACTTATCGTAAATGATTATGTTGAATATTTGGGAATAAAAAAAGAGAATGAATTTAATAAAATTTCGAATTTACTTATAGAAGCCGTTCTATCGAATGAAGATTATACAGTATCAAAAACAAAAGGCGAAAATGACTCTGCAATTTGTGCAGAAGATAATTTTGCACATAGGATTAGTATTTCTAATGATTATTCACTTTCGAATAAATCCATTTTTCTTACTACATATAAGGATTATTATACAGAAATATACGAGTTTAGTTATTGCGAGGATGGATTCTATGAGTTTAGCATATTAACAGCTAAAACTACTAACAATAACTCTAAATTTTTAAGATGTTCTTATTTTCCAGATGAATCCAAACTTTATTTATATGCTTCTGGCTATGATAAATTTGTAAATGGGGATGAAATAAAGGAATTTAATATCCCTGAAGAAATGAAAGAAGCATTTGTAGAATTATTATTAGATGGATATATTAATTGTGTAAATGCAGAGGATATTTTAACGGATGTAATGGATATTTCACAAGGAAAAACATCAAATAGTTTATCTTTATCTAAATAAAGTAAAAACACTCTTTTTTATAAGAGTTTTTTTATGATATAAATTCTCTTTTTTCATGCATAAAATTAATGTAAACTAGATAAATTTTATTTACGGAATTTTACTTTTTGTTTATAATAAAAGAAAGGGAGTTCGATTAAGATGGTTTATAAAGAAAAAAAATTAAAAACAATAGTTGGTCTTTTCCTAATGCTTTTTTTAGTAATAGGAATTCCATGTTGTTTTCTGAAATCTATAAATGTTCAAGTAAGTCGAAGGCAATATCGTAGTGCAAAAGAAAATGAAAATGTTCTTTATCTGTCCGATTTATCTTATATGCCAACACTTTCTTATTCTGGATGGAATAATTTCCACATGGATGAAGCAGGAGATGGCAGTGCTATTACCATTCATTATGAAAATCAAGAATGGGAATTTGAAAAGGGAATATGGGCGCATGCTACATCAGCTCTTGTTTATGATTTGCAAGATTATCGTAAGTATACCAATTTTTCTGCTTTTGTAGGGCTTAACAAAACTGCCTATAACAATAGCAATGGTGTTTACTTTACTATTTCAGTTTCAAATGATGCAACGACTTGGATAGAAAAATACAAAAGTGAATTAAAAAAAGGATTGGACAATGCTGATTTTGTCCAAATCGATGTAAGTGGATATCGTTATTTAAAACTCTATGCGGATATGAATGGAGCTAATGGTAGTGACCATTCTGTTTATGCTGATGCTAAACTAACCACAAAAGATTATAAAGAAAATGATTTTGCTATTAAAACAGTTGCTCTTTATGATCAAGAAATTGCTGCCATAGAAAATAAAAATATTTTAGAAAATCCCGAATATGAAAAATTAGTTTTACAAAGATATTTTGTCAGTGAATTTGGCGAATATGGTTTAAAAAAGTTTTTAAGTGAAAGTATAGAACACCAAAATACATATCATTGGTTAGTGGATAATGTGGAAAATTTACGTATGTATATTATGGGTGGAAAACCAGATGGCTCTTATTATAATTCTTTAAAAGTTTTGAACCAACTTTTAAATGCTACCCTTAAAGATGGTAACAAATTAATAGATGATTTTTCTGATACTACAAAAACAAAATATAACACAACAACCATGGGTGAATTGTATAAAAAAATGGCTATTACTTTATCCTTAACGCATTCCACTTTGGTTGGTTTATGGATGAATCCAAATGTAGTAGAAAACCAATCAGATGCAGTTGTTCGTTATGAAATTTATAAAGATTTATACAACAATAATAAATTTAAAGTAAGTGATAGACAAGATCAAACTGAATGGTTCGAACATTTAGAAATCGAAGAAATGCGTTATGTTATGAATAACATCATCGATGATGAAGAAATACTTTGGTTAAATGAGTATACCCAAAAATTTATTGATAGTCACCCTTTAGAAGAAGAAACCTATTTACAACCCCATCGTTATATGAAATACATTGATCCAAATTACAATAAGCCAGAATACTATAGAGAAGATATGCTAGAACATTGGGATAAAATGTACGGAAATTTCCATAGCGTCTATAACATTACTTATAAAACTGGCGTACAAAAATTATGGATGAATTTAGATAATGGAGCTGTTTGTGGTGGTATTTCTAAAATTGGTTCAAACATTCGTGGGGTTCATGGTACACCTTCTTCCGTTATTAACCAACCAGGTCATGCGGCGTTAATTTACTGGCGTGAAAATGATAAAGGGGAAGGCTATTGGACAATTGATAATGATGTTTCCAACTGGGGAAATTCCAATAAAACAGAAAAATTAAGTGTAAGAATGCCTTTAGGTTGGGGCGATGAAAAATACTTAAGTACCACAAAAGTATCAGAAGGGGTGGTAAACTATGTTTTACTTGCCCAAGCTGCTTTAAATAATTATCAATCTTATCAAAAATCTCGTGAAATCTATCTAACGGCTGATTTAAAAGCAACCCCTGAAGAAAAAATTGCGGTTTATGAATCCTCTTTACAAGAATTACCAATCAATATTGATGCTTGGTATGGAATTATTACCAATTATAAAGAATTAAATAAATCCGAAGAAGAATATTTCTCTTTGGCAGAACGTATATTTGATTCATTAACATATTATCCACTACCGATGTATCACTTAAGCGAGGAAATTTTAGACCAAGTAAATGATGTAAAAATTAAGTATCAAATAATTCAATTGAGAACGGAAAAATTAGAATCTGTTAGCAATTTAGAAGATAGTAAACATATTCAAGCGTATGCCATTCGAGTAGAAGCAAATTATTTATTAGGAAAAATTGATACAACGCTTGCAACATTCTCTTTTGATGGAGAAAAAGCTAACTCTATCGTTTTATCAGATAATTACCAAAATGCGAGATGGGATTATTGTTTGGCTGGAGCTTCTTGTATTTTAGAAAATCCAACTAGCACGGTTGCAAACGAATATTGGAAAGAGGTTAGTGGTTCTAAAATTGCTACTTTAGAAGCAGCAGAAATTAAAAAAATAAATGAAACGAACGATATTTATGTTCATATTGTTGGTGTGAATTATACCGATACGAATCTTTATAAAATTGATATTCAAAAACCAGAAGAGCTTTCTCTATATGCAAATGATTTAGAAAATCGTGTTATGGGTGTAGATATGCAAATGGAATGGCGTCTTGTAAAAGAAGAAGGAAAGGATTTAATAGAAAGTCCTTGGGTTTCTTTTGAAGCGGCAAGTCCAAATTTAACAGGTAATAAAACAGTAGAAATTCGTAAAAAAGCAACGAATACTTATTTAATGAGTGATTCGATTAAATTAAAATTCACGAAAGACGAAGATACAGAAACAGAAAAATATGTTCCAGCTGCTTATCTAACAGTCGATTCTTTCTCAACAGAAGCAAAAGAACATGATCGCTATGCTGTTTATGCCATAGATGGAAATTTAAATACCCATTGGCATTCTGATTGGAATGGTAATGATAAAGAAAAATACATTGTTTTAAAATTAAAACGTAAAATGTACTTAACGGCTTTAGAGTATGTTCCAAGACCTGGAAATAGTTTAAATGGACGCGTTATCCGTGCTAAAATTGAAACCAGTTTAGATGGAAAAGAGTGGCAAGAGGTTTACTTAACACCTGAAAATGAGAAATGGAAAACCGATACCTCTAACAAAAAAGCAACTTTTGCGGCAACAGAAGCCCGTTATGTTAGATTTACGGGGGTAGAAACTTATGGAAATTTTATTACTGCTTCTATGATAAACTTATTCCAAGATGCATCCATTCAAACCGAACCAGAATTAGAGATAGCTTATAGCACCATTGCTCCAACGAATGAATTTGTAATTGCTAGGGCAGTCAATATGGATGACAATATAAAAATTACAGCGATTTGTAAGCAAGCAAATGATAGTGATTGCTTCTTAAAAAGAACAGAAGAAAAAGCCAAATTAGAAGAGTTAGGAACACAATCCAAAGAACAAATTACAGAATCCTTAAACGAACTTATGAGTACGCATGTATTTAATGAAAATGGTACGGTCTATTTCCAATATTGTTTAGATGAAAATGCCGATAAATATTATTATGAAGAGGTAACTGTCCATAATATTGATACAGAAGCTCCGAAGGTAAGTGTATCTTATACAAAAGATTCTTTTACCAATCAAGATGTTACCGCTATACTAGAAGCAAATGAACCAATTAAAGTTTATACGGGAGTTCCAGTTTTATATAATGAGTCTGGAAATTTAATGCCAGTTGTTCCAGAAGAAGATGGAACTTATCATGAAAAATACCAAACCTATACTCATATTTATACATTTAGTGAGAATGGTACCTTTACTTTTGAATATGAGGATTTAGCGGGAAATAAAGGAACTATTGACGCCGATGTTTCATGGATAGATAGAGAAGCACCTTATGCAACAATTGATTATAGTACAAAAAATAATATCGTAACAGCGACTCTTATACCAGAGAAAAATGAAAAAATAACGGTTTTAAATAATGAAGGAAATTTTACATATACTTTTAATCAAAATGGAGAATATACTTTTGTTTTTCAAGATGAAGCTGGAAATATTAGTACCTCTACAGCTATGGTAAACTGGATTATGGAAACTCCACAAGAAGAAGGACAAGAAAATGAAGAGAATAAAGAAACCGAAAATAAAAGCGATAAAAATTCAAATTCACAAGAAGAATCTTCTTCTAAAAGTGATGACAATTCTTCTAGTCAAAAAACAGAGATTCCTAAAATTCAAAGCGGTGTTTTAAACACTCCAAGTTCCAATAAAGAAATTGAAACAATCACAAATGAAAGTACTGATACCCAACCTGAAAATGAAAATGTAAATTCTAATGAAGAAGAACAACCAAAAGAAGAAAATAAAAGTTCTTCTGTTAATGATAATAAGGTAAAAAAGGAAAAAAATTCTAGTGCCCTTATTCTTGGTGTTACTGGAGTGCTTATTGTTTTGTGTATCTATATTCTTATTAAAATTATTAAAAATATGAAGAAATATGAAGAATAATATCTAAACACTCTAATTCCATTAATTTGACATGGAAAAAAGTTTGTGCTAGGATATAAAACCTAAAGAGGAGGTTTACCAATTGAGTAGTGAGATTGAAAAACAGTTAGAAAAATTTGATTTATCAATGCAAAAATTGTATTTACAACTTTATAATTATCAAGAAAATTCTTCTGAATATTGTTTTTATCTAGCTTTACTAGCTCGTCAATTCTATACTTGTGAAAAACTAATGGAGACAGAAAGAAAAGAATATCGTAATCCAAATGCTTTCTTTTTTGTTTATTCAGATATCGAAAAAATAAGGGAATTGCTAATAAATAGAGGATACTACCCAGAAGAACAAATGAAAAAACATTAGAAAATTCAAATCTTTTTGGTTTGAATTTCTTTTTTAGAAAGGGATTTTTTATGATATTAAATGTAAGTGGACGAACCGATATTGTGGCTTTTTATACACCTTGGTTTTTAAATCGTTTAAAAGAGGGTTTTGTAGATGTAAGAAATCCCTTTTATCCTAAAAAGATTAGTCGAATTTATTTTCAAGATGTGGATTTAATCGTTTTTTGTACCAAAAATCCTTTACCAATTTTACCTTATTTGCATGAAATTAACATTCCTATTTTATTTCAAGTAACACTTACTCCTTATAAAAAAGATATTGAACCCAATGTAATAGAAAAAGAAAAAATTATCGAAGGAATTAAAGCGTTATCTAAAATTCTTGGAAAAGAAAGAGTATCTGTTCGTTACGATCCCATTCTTTTAAATCAAAAGTATACCATCCTCTATCATCAAAAAGCCTTTGAAAAATTATGTTCTTTATTAGAGGGTGTGGTAGAGCATATTATTATTTCTTTTGTGGATTCATATAAAAATGTTTTGAAAAATCAAAATACAATGCAATTAAAAACAATTACAAAAGAAGAGATGAAAAAGATTGGGAGTCTCTTTGGAAAAATAAGTCAACAACATCATATCCAAGTGCAACTTTGTTATGAACAAATTGATTTAACCGAGTATGGTATTTCCAATACCCCTTGTGTTTCTAAAGAACAAGCCTATGAAATAACGAAAAAGAACTTTTCCAAGTGGAAAGCTAGAAATTGTGGTTGTGTAGAAATGGTAGATATAGGATCTTATAATACATGCCTGCATTTATGCAAATACTGCTATGCGAATTACGAAGAAAAAAAGGTTTATGAAAATCAAAAAAAACATGAAAGTTCTTCTAGTTTATTAATTGGCCATATAGAAAATGATGATGAAATAAAGATACGTAAAAAATAAATTTAAAACTCCTTACATAAAATTTCGTAAGGAGTTGATTTTTTGAATTATAAATTTTATTATGACCAAGTAAATGGAAAAGATGATTATGGCCTAAAATATAGTAATGAAGATGGGTATGCTTACAAATGTACAAAGTATAAATTGGAGTTTCCTCCCCAACATCAAAATAGACAACCAGGATTTGAATATGTCATGAGACCACGTCCTATTTTTGATAATCCTAATTATAAAGCAGCCGGCAAATTAAAAGATAAAGTGGCAATTATAACGGGAGGAGATTCTGGAATAGGAAGAGCAGTTAGTATTGCTTACGTAAAAGAAGGAGCAAAAGTTGTAATTGTTTATTTAAATGAACATGAAGATGCTCTAGAAACCAAACAATATATTACCTCTTTAGGTGGGGAATGCCTACTTTTAAATGGTGATGTTAAAGATAAAAATTTTTGTAAATTAATTGTGGATGAAACAATGAAATATTATGGAAAAATTGATATTTTAGTCAATAACGCCGGTGTTCAATATCAACAAAAAAGTTTACTTGATATCAGTGATGAACAATTTGATTTTACAATGAAAACAAATATTTATTCTATGTTTTATTTAACTAAATATGCTTTAAAAGAAATGAAACCAGGTTCTTCAATTATTAATGTAACATCCGTTACAACCTTCTATGGAGAACCAGAACTTATTGATTATGTGACAAGTAAAGGAGCTATTGTAGGTTTTACAAGAAGCTTGGCAACAAATTTAGCGGATAAAAATATTCGGGTAAATGCCGTTGCTCCAGGTTATTTTTGGACACCTTTACAGCCGGCATGTTGGGAAGAGGAAAAAATACCAACCCTAGGAGCAGACGCACCAATGAAAAGAGCTGGAGAAACCTATGAAATTGCTCCTATATTTGTTTATTTAGCTAGTGACGATGCTTCTTATACAACAGGACAAGTTATGCATATAAATGGTGGATTATATAAATCGTAATTTTATATAATCTTTTTTAGTTATTGAAAAGAACACACCTTTTTGATACAATTAAGTTAACATAGGAGGAAGAAAAAATATGAAGAAGAAAAATAAGATCCTCCCAACCGAAACTAGCTTCGGGG
>CANRPZ010000011.1 GCA_947632625.1 uncultured Bacilli bacterium
GATAACCGCAGCCATTATTGTTGTGATCCTATTAGCAGTTGTTCTACTATTCTTCTTACTAGGAGGATGCAGTAGAAAGTATACTGTCGAATTTGATACGAATGGTGGAAGCATTGTTGATCCGATGAAAATTGAAAAGGATGGAACAATCGAAAAGCCAACAGATCCAACAAAAGAGGGTTATATCTTTGCTGGTTGGTACTTAAATGATGAGTTATTCGATTTTACCACACCAATTACTGGAAATATAACACTAGAAGCAAGATGGAATGCATCAGGAATTGTCCTTGAAAAATCAAATCTAAATCTTGTAATTGGATCAAATCAAAAAATAGAATTTGCATCATTACCAGAAGGAATTACAAGCGAAGATTTAGTTTACGAGATAGGTGATGAATCAATCGCAGTCGTCGACCAAAATGGTAACGTAAAAGCAATCAAAGCTGGAACTACAACAATCACTATTAAATCAAAAGATGGAAAATATAGTACCCAATGTACTTTAGTTGTCACCAATGAAAAAATAGACATTGAAAGCTTAACTATAACAGGAGCAAGTTCACTAACAGTGGGTAAAAGTATTAAACTATCTGTAAGTGTTAAACCAGAAAATGCAACAAGTGGAAAACTAACTTGGAAAAGTAGCGATCCAAGTATTGCTTCTGTAGATCAAAATGGTAATGTAAAGGGTATAAAAGAAGGAACCGTAACCATAACCGTAACAACGGAAAACGGCAAAACAGCAACTAAAAAAATTACCATTAATAAAGCAACAAGTACAACTACTGATGATGACGACGAGGATAAAGAAATTAATCCAACGAGTGTAGAGATTAGCGGAAAAAAAGAGGTTTATATTGGTGAAAGTATAAAACTTTCTGCAACAGTAAAACCAAAAAACGCTACAAATAAAAATGTTACTTGGGAAAGTAGTAATACAAGTGTTGCTTCTGTAGATAAAAATGGTAATGTAAAAGGTATAAAAGAAGGAACCGTAACTATAACCGTAACAACCGAAAATGGAAAAACAGCTACATACACAGTTACCGTAAAAGAAAAAGAAGCAAGCTATGTAATTTATTTAAAGCAAAATAAATTAGGAAATATAACAAGTGATTCAATACAATATGATTTCAGTGTAACAAAGGATGGGAATCCATTTACAGATTATTTAGGATTTGAATATAATGGGACAAGAGTAGCAAAAGAACAAGGAACGGTTCCAGTAACAGCTGTAGGAAATGGTGGCACAGCTAAATTAACATTATCAAATAAAAAAGTAGTAACAGCAACCGTAGTAGTAAGTTAAAAGGAAGGAAAATTATAAATGAAAAAAAGTAGTAAATTAATAACATTTGCATTATTTACTTTCTTAATAGGTTCAGTTTCCGCGTTTGCTCGCGAAATGACACTAGAAGAATTAGGTAATGAAGCAAGTAAAATTCAAAAAGATGCAGGTTATGTTTATATAATCGGAGAATATGCATTTACATCAAAGTTTCGCATAAAAACAGAAGATATTATGTTAGCATCTTCAACAATAGATCCAGAAAATCCAACGGATGCAAGTAAGATGGTAATAAATCAAATTACTAGAATTTATGATGACAATTACGTAGCAACAGGTTGGAAAAAAGGACCAAATGCTCTAGGGACCAAAGAACTATCTTCAACAGTTAATGTAAAATATATTGACTATCATTATATCAAAGATAATTTTACTGTCTCTTTTAATTTAGAGGGTGGTTCTTTTCAAGATGGCAAAAGTTCTATTACAGTAGTAGAAGATGATAAAATAGATCCCAGTAGTATTACCGGTGAAAATAGACCCACAAAGGAAAATTACCAATTTAAAGAATGGGTTAAAGAAGATGGAACTCCCTGGAATTTTAATACCGATGTAGTAACAAAAAATATTACGTTAAAGGCAACATGGTATGATGAGGTAAATACGGATACTTTATTAGAAAATGCCAAAAATACAATTAATACTGGAACAAAAGCAAATGGTTATTATTACGATGTTGATTTTGCTAAAGAAACATCTACATTAACATTTGAGGTATATGATAAAAATAAAAAGAATAGTGAAATATCAAGTACTGGATTAATTGGTGATATTGTATCTATTGTTAAAAATAAAAATGTTAAATCAATAACGATTTCTTCTAGTGCTTCACAAGCAGTTACATTTGATGAAGATGATGTTAATAATGGAGCAGGACCTGATTCTAATGCATGGAGTCAATTTGCTTACCTATTATGTACATTAACAGGAAAAGATTGCTCTGATGCATCAAAGATTCAAGAAAGCTTTAAAACAATCACTTTAGGAGATTTATTAAAATTAGGGGACTTAACATTAACAATTACTTTAGAAGAAGATACTGCTCGTTCTCAAAATAATAATGTAGAAGAATCTTATACAGTTAAATTTGCTTATGAAGCAAAAGCAAAAGTTACAAGTTCTATCCCAGAAGAAGATGTAAAAGGATTACTAGAAAGTTATAACTATACTTTAGAAGACTCATACAGCATTACTGGAGAAAATGGCGAATATAAAGTAAGTGGATACGTAATTGAACAAGATGGCGTTACAGGCTTTGGCTCTTCTTCAGCAAAACATTATTTTGCTTATACAATTGAATTAGAAGACGATGTAGATCTTACAAAAGCAGTAATTAAATTACCAACGAAGGATAATCCAACAACTGATAGCGACTATAATATAATAAAGAATTTATCAACAAAACAAGTAACCGTTTTAATGGAGGTTGAAGATTCAGAAACAGTAAAATATCGTGATGTAATTGTTGAAATCGATGGTAAACCAACTAGAATTCGTATTGATTTTTCTGATTTAAAATTCAAAAAAAGTTCTAAATTTACTATCCAAAGTGTAACTAAGGTAACTGAAGCAGAAACAAAATTAGGAACAGATTTTGGTTGGAAAAAAGAAACTGGCTTTGATACAACATTTACTATTGAAGGATCAAAAGTAAAAGTAGCTGGTTTGATACCAATATTAGAAGAATTTGAAAGTGGTAAAAAGCCTTTTGGAGATGGAGAAGATACAGGTTACTATTTACCATTTGTTATTAAAACAGAAAAAGGCGGTAAAGATACCAATACAGGTGTAACTGTACAATTCATTCACGAAGGAGAGAATTCTAAAACATTAACGGCTGCTAATTTTGATGGTAATGATGTTATATATATCTTAAGACATCTTGATAAAAATGCTACAGATAAAACATTTGAAATTGTAGTTGATATGGATGGAGAAGGAGAAAACTTTGCTCCATATACTCTTACATTTGATTGGAGTGAATTAAAGCTTCAAGAAAAAACCAATGCACCATTGAATTTAACTAATATAAGTGAAAAAGACAAGAAACAATTTGAAGGTTGGGGCTATGATTCTTCTTATAATTCTCTTGATTTTGATAACGAAGACAAACCCGTTAAAAAATTAACAGGTACCATGAAAGAACAAGTTATAAATGCTGAAGCTTTTGGTGAAGGAAAAGAAAATGGATATTATTTTGATTTTACCTTTGAAATTCCTGATGGTATTGATAAAAGTAAAGTAACTATTGCTCGTTTATCTAGCAGTGATTTAGCTAGCAGTGCAAAGAAAAATTTTGATTCTAGCGAATGGACTGAAGATGGAAAACTTTCTATATTATTTAGATTTGCAGAAGATCCTAAATGTGCAAGCAGTAGCGATAATTGTAAACTTTACTATAAAGTAGATTTTGATGGTGATGGTAATGAATATTTACCTACATTATACGAAATAGATTATAGTGACGTTACATTTAAAAAGAGTTCACTAGTAAATCTTGATCCTGTTACAACTATATCTGGTAATGAATGGAAAGGCTTTACAGAAGGTGATGGTTATAAAGTAGAATTTGATAAAGACTCTTCAACTTTTAAAGTTACTGGATTAATCACAATATTTAATGATGGTTGGACTGGTTCAGAAAATCCATTTGGCACGGATGCTCATGAACATTATTTAGCATTTAAATTATCAAAAGCTGAAGCTGATGGAACTGATTCTAATACAGTTGTTAAATTCTTAACGGATGGATCTGGACATGGTGATAAAAATACAATTTCACAATCTGATTTTGGTGGAAATAAATCTATTTATGTTTTAAAATATTTAGATCCTACTACAGATTATGAAAATAAAAAATTTACTATAACAATCGATTTTGATGATACTAATGAAGAATATGAACCATACACAATTACCATTGATTGGAGCGAACTAGATTTCCAATATAAAAATAATATAGCAGATACAATTTTAGTTGATGCATCTGCTACAAGTAGTGATACAAATCGTGGTTATATTTCTGAAGAAAATAAAACTGAAATTACAGGTTGGGGATATAGTTTTGATAATGCTGGAAATATAGAAATCGGAAACGATACAGATGGTTATAAATTAACTGGAACAGTAAAAGAACAAGATGTTGCGGGTGCTGGATTTAAAGAAGCTAGCGGCTATTATGTACCATTAAAAATATATGGACCAACTATTAAAGACGCCTATAGAGATCATTTCTTGTCTCAAGCTGATGGTCGCAAAAAATGGACTATATTCTTACGTAATGAAGAGGGAACTTATAGTGAAATAACTCCTTCAGAAGAAGATTATGAAAATGGTTATATTGTAGTATTATTCAAATTAGATAAAAACGGAGATAAAAAAATAAAATATAAGATGGACTGGGATGGTTCAGAAAGTAATGTTTACCTTGAAAGGGAAATAACAATTAGTTATGAAGAATTGAATTATCAAGCATTAAATACAATAACTTATAATTATAAAAATGCTGAAGGAACAGACAAAACTGAATCAACTAAAGTTTATCAAAATGAAGAGGCTACTTTAAAAGATTTAAAAAATCTTAATACTGATTATCGTACATTTGATGGTTGGTATAAATCTGATAAGAGTAAAGTAGAAACAGACACTTTAACAATTACTGATGATAAGGATGAAACTTTAACAGCTCATTGGACTTTAGATGCTGATGCATTTATTAAAGCAGTTATGGAAGACTTAAATAAGAACTATGGAACAGTTGATGATGCAGAAAAATTTAAGTTAACTATGGATGAGGCTACTAACACTATAACTATTGATGTAGAAGATTCTAGAGTATTATTAAGTGAAATGAATGATACTAATATTCCAGGAGCTATTGCTTATATTCTTCAAAAAGGAGAAATAACAGGAATTACTTTAAGTACAGGTGAGAAAAAAGTAGAATTTACAAAAGATGGTACAAATAATGAAATAGTTTCAAAAGTTTCATTAGATGAAGATGGTAATGCTTTAAAAGAAACGATTAAACAAGGAGCTCAAGCATTATTCAAGGATGTATTATCCGATGAAGAAGAAACCTATACATTAAGTAAAATGGCTTTAAATAATAAAGATTTTGCACTAGAAATTAGTTCAAATGATGAAAATGTTACATTATTGGATAGTGCAAATAAAACTTATACATTTAAATTTGAAAGTGAATCTTATACTGTTAAAAATGAAAGTGAATTGGAAACAGCACTAGGAAACGAAAAAATAACTCATATTTATTTAGGTAATGATTTTGAAATTACCAAACAACATGAAATAACAAGACCAGTAGTAATTAATGGTGGAAAATATCATGAAAATGGTAATTATAAGATTTCCGTAAATGAATCAAATAAAGCTGGGGTAGATTCAATATTCAAAATTTCTTCTACTGGAGTAACAATTGATAGTATTGAGTTATCAAATACTAAAGTAGCTATTGTTGTTGATGGTGTTGGGGCAGACTTAACTACAACTGGATTAAAATTAACAAGTATTGAAAAAGCTGGAATTAATGTTAAAAATGGTAGCTTAAATGCTAAAGAGATAACATTCGAAAATGAAACTCATGATATTCCTACTGCTTTAGTAGAAGAAGGAAATAAGAAAAACGCAAAAGTTGCAATAGAAAATGCAACGAAAAATGATCCAAAATTTGTTAATGTTACATTACATCGTGATAAAAAATGGTGTAAAGATAAGGGCGACAATTACGGAAAAGATGACCCAACAACCATGGAATCATGCAAAACAAAAAGCTGGGATGATGAATATGATTACACAAAAGATACTTATTACTATTTAAAATCTACTAATATTAAAAATTATAAAGTAGCATCATTTATGGGTTTTCAAGATTCAATGTGGGCATATAGACTTTATGAAGAAGGAGAAAAAATTGGATCATTCGATAAATTTTATGGTCAAGAAAAAATTACTATAGGTAATAAAGACTATTATTTTGTAGGTTATGGTACTAGTAGAAAAACAACTGATGATATTAAAGAAGGTGCTAGTTATAGTGAAATTTTAAAAGATCTAGAAAACGAAACTGTCGGCACAAGAGATTGGTATCATGCAGTTTTTGCTGAAAAAGATACTGAAAAAACAGTCACAATAGAATATAATTCTACTTATAATATTGATGCAAAAACTTTTGATATTTATAAATTTAAAGACAAAGCAAGTGGTTTGACTATTGGAGAATTAAGAAAAATTGATAAATCTTTTGATGAAGAATATAAAAAGTTAGAAGCACTATCTGATGATACTAAAAAATTACAATGCAAAAAAGGAAGCAGCATTGTACCTCAAGATGTCAGTGATGAAACTGTCATAGATGATAAATTAACATTAGTTATAAGTGAGGTTGCTGGTGTACCTGGAGCTTAATAAATTTATTTAAAGGTGTGATATTTACTACCACACCTTTATTTAACTAATAAGGAGGAAAATATGAAAAAATTATTATCTATGTTTTTTCTACTAATGTTTTTATGTTTTCCAATAAAAACAAAAGCTGTTGTTACAAATTCTTCCTACAGTGTAAAAGTTTATTTCTTCTTCAAAGAAGATTGTAGGGAATGTGAGGAAGCCCAAAAATGGCTAGAAGAATATAGTAAAAATAGTTTTATAAATGTAGAGTACTTAAACAGTGAAGAAAATAACGATCTTTATAAAAATATAAAGGAAACATTAAAGATAAAAAGTAAAAAAGAACCACTAATAGTAATAGGTTCAAATTTCTTTATTGGTTTTAATGATAAAATCAAAACGAAATTAACAGATGCTATTACGGCTTATGAAAAAGAAGAAAATCATTGCGATACAGTATCTAAAATAAGAAAAAATGAAAATGGTAGAGATTGTATAAAAGAAAATAAAGGAATCTATAAAGAACCAAATCACATATTTGGGAAAATAGTGCTTGCTATTTTTGGTATTGGACTTATTATAGGAATTGCTTTTTTACTAAAAAATAAAAAATTATTGAGTAGATTACATCGTTAATCTACTTTTTTAAATAAATAGCAATTTAAAAACATATGATTTTATGATAAGATATTGATTAGAAATGAGGAACTTATTATGTTTGAGTACCAAAGTATTCATATTCATTATAAATTGATAGATAATAATAGTGATAAATCTCTTATTTTTTTACATGGCTGGGGACAAAACATTGAAATGATGGAGCCAATTGCTCAAGCATTTATGCATGAGGCAAATCTTTTACTCGTTGATCTACCTGGCTTTGGTAAATCGGAAGAACCAAAAGAAATATGGAGCTTGGAAGACTATGCCAACATGCTTCATACTTTAGTAAAAAAATTAAAATTAAAAAATAATATTTTAATTGGTCATTCTTTTGGAGGCAAAATAGCCCTTTGTTATGCCACCGCTTATGAAACAAAAAAATTGGTCTTACTTTCAAGTCCTTATAAAGTTGCAATTCCAAATCCAAGTTTAAAAGTAAAAATACTAAAACAATTAGCAAAAATTCCTTTTCTTAAAAAAATAGCTTTAAAAATGAAAAAGAAAATGGGTTCTCAAGACTATCGAAATGCTAGTCCTAAAATGCGTTCGATTTTGGTAAAACATGTTAATACCGACTTAACTGAAATTTGCCAAAAAATAACTTGTCCTACTATAATAATTTGGGGAACGAATGACAAAACCGTTTCAATAGAAAATGCTTACGAGCTCGAAAAATTAATTCCCGATTCGGCGGTTATTGAATATGCTGGAGGAACTCATTTTGCCTATTTAGAAAATAAAAATAAAACAATTTCTATTATAAAAGCGTTTATGGAGTAGGAGGATTTATAAATGTGGTATTATATTTTAAGTTTTATCTTTTATAGTTTTTATCTTGTAAAGAAAACCAATAAATCTTTACAAATGTTACAACAAAATCGTTATAACAGAGGAAATAAATATCTAAAATGGTTAAAAACACATTTAAAAATGAATTTTTGGACCATTGAGCTTCTTTTCCTTATTTTGCCTATCTTTTCCTTTTTAAATCCAATAGGGCGTGCCCTTTTGTTTAATTTCTTTTATGGAATTTGCTTCATCAATATAGTGCAAAAGCAAAAACAAGAGCAAACAAAAATTCCTTTAAAATTTACAGGAAGAATAAAAAGATTATATGCAACAACGTTTCTTCTTTATTTCCTAATTTTTGGAATTGGTTTTCTATTCCAAGGATCTATCTGGATTTATTATATTTTAGCATTCCTATTATACTTTAATAATCTACTAGTAGTTTTAGCAAATCTTTTAAATAGCCCTATTGAACATAGCATAAACAATTATTTTAAAAGAAAAGCGATGCAAAAACTAAAAAGTTTAAATCATTTAGACGTTATTGGAATTACCGGTAGCTATGGAAAGACAAGTAGTAAAAATATTTTAAATGATGTTTTAAATATAAAATTTAATGCCCTTGCTTCTCCCAAAAACTATAATACCCCAACTGGACTTATGATAACCGTAAATGAATATTTAGATAAATTTAATGACTACTTTGTTGCTGAAATGGGTGCTTGTAAAACGAAGGAAATTCAAGAACTATGCGATTTAGTTCATCCAAAATATGGAATCATAACCAAAATTGGTGTTGCGCATTTAGAAACCTTTGGTTCACAAGAAAATATTACCAAAACAAAATTTGAATTAATTGAATCCTTACCAAAAGATGGAGTGGGTATATTAAATGCCGATGACCCATTACAAGTAAATTATCATTTAAAAAATAAAGTTAAAATTATTTGGATTGGAATTGAAAATATTGCTCAATCCAATATCTATGCTGATAATATAAAATTAACCAAAGAGGGAACAACATTTGATTGCCATTTTAAAATGGAAGAAGATAAAGTGCTTACGTTCCAAACAAAATTATTAGGAAAAGCCAATATCTATAACATTTTAGCATCGATTGCTTTAGGAAGATTTTTAGGACTTACCGATGAAGAACTCCAAATGGGTGTTAAAAAGGTAAAACCCGTTGAACATCGCTTACAACTAAAAAAGTTTTACGATATGTATTTAATCGATGATGCTTATAACGCTAATCCTGAAGGCTGTAAGATGGCTTTAGACGTTTTAAATTTAATGAAGGGGAAAAAGATCGTTGTTACATCAGGAATGATTGAATTAGGAAAGAAAAGTGATGAATTAAATCGTGCTTTAGGAGAAAAAATTGCCGAGGTTGCTGATCTTGTGCTTCTAATTGGCCAAAAACAAACCGAGCAAATACAAAAGGGGTTAAAAAATAAAAATTTTAAAGAAAAAAATTATCTTATTTTTACTACTATTGACGAAGCAATCCATTATTTAATAGAACATCAAGAAAAAAATACTTATATTTTATTGCAAAGTGATTTACCAGATACATTTAATGAAGGAGGAAAAAAATGAAAATTAAAGTAGGAATTCTATTTGGGGGAGATTCTGTTGAACATGAGGTAAGTATAATTACGGCTGTACAAGCAATGCATTATTTGGATAAGAATAAGTATGAAGCTGTACCAATTTATATAGATAAAGAAAGAAATTGGTATACAGGGGAAGAATTAAAAAACATGGAAACATATAAGGATATGGAATTACTCAAAAATTCCCTTCCAAAAGTTTGTTTAACCAAAAAAGATAATGAGTTTGTTTTAATAAAAACCAAAGGAATCTTTAATAAAGTTGTAAATACGATTGATGTTGCTTTTCCAATTGTTCATGGAAAAGGCGTAGAGGATGGTTCTTTAGCTGGATATTTAGATACTTTAGGAATTCCCTATGTTGGCTGTGATATGCTAGGAGCAAGTCTTGGTCAAGATAAAGTAGTACAAAAACAAATTATGCAACTAGAAGATATCCCTGTTGCTAGATATGTATGGTTTTATGAAAGTGATTATAATCTAAATAAAGAAGAAATCTTAAAGAAAATAAATAAACTTGGTTATCCCGTTTTAGTAAAACCAGCCCGTTTAGGAAGCAGTATAGGAATTAACTATGTAAAAAAAGCTCGCGATATTGAAATCGCTTTAGAAGAAGCTTTTACGTATGATGAAAAAGTAATTGTAGAAGAAGCCATTGAAAATTTACTTGAGGTAGACTGTGCCGTTTATGGAAACCATGAAATTATGGAAACAAGTTTAATTGGTGAAATGATAAGTACTCATGAATTTTTAACTTTTGAAGATAAATATTTAAATGGGGAAGGGAAAAAAGCACCTCTTAAGAAAATGGGAAATAAAACCTCTTCAAGTGGCTTTAAAATTCCTGCTCAACTCGATAAAAAGTTAGAAAATGAAATATACGAACTATCCAAAAAAGCCTTTCGAGCTTTAAATTTAAAAGGAGTAACCCGTTTTGATTTTTTAATTAATAAAGAAACAAAACAAGTTTATGTAAATGAACCGAATACAATTCCTGGATGTCTAGCTTTTTTCTTCTTTACACCAAAAGGAATTTCTTATAGTAAATTATTAGATAATTTAATTACTTTAGCTATAAAGGAGTATAAGGAAGAAAAGAAAAAGATTTCTAACTTTGAATCCAATGTATTAAGTACTTATAATGGTAGTAAAGGTGCTAAAGGAAAACTATTGTAAAAGTAATATGAGACAAAAAAAATCAAAGTAATTTTTTGAAACTTTGATTTTTTTTATAACCTTAAAAAGTTAAACTATTAAAATTTTGAAAAGCTTGGATTAGTTCAAGGATGCCTTCTTGTTTTTGAATATTTTCTAAAATGGTATATTGGTCACTTTCACTTAAACTTTCAATAGAAACAGCACTTTGAGTATCAATTGTATCAAATACAATGTCCTTGGCTTTTTGGAAAGTAAAATGAATAGTACCACTAATATTTTCAATATCATTTAAAGTAATAGAAACCTTTAATAAATCTCCTTGCTCTTGATAAAATATTGAACCAGTATAATCTATCTCTTCATCTTCTAAAGCATAAGAGTATGTAGAATCATCCGTTTTAAATAGACTAATCTTTGCTTGATCTGCTTGGATTTCCAATCCTGCAAATTCATTTTGTAATTTATAGGTATACAATTGAATTGTAATAGAATTTTCTAGACTAAATTCTTCTGTAGTTGCCATCTTTTCTAAATCCGTTTTAATTTCATTCTTATCTAAATTAGAAAGATTTGCGAATGACGAAATAAATTCTTCATTATTTAGTTCTGTACTTAAAACTTGTAAAATCTCTTTTAAATTTTCTTCTGTTATCGTAAGAATACTTTTCTTAACCGTTTCTTCTTTATTTGCAATGGTACGTGTTTCTTCTGCTTGGCTAAAATATTCATCTTTTAAAGATTTTTCGAAAGCCGTCATTACTTTTTCTAACACAACAGAATAATCTTTTACTTTTTTATCTATTGTAAATAAATCATTGTTTGTTACTGGTACACTTAAAGTTTTATCAAATAGAGAACCTAAAGAAAGATAAGCTTGTGTATTTTGTATTTGCATATTTAGATCGAGTAATGCTTTTTCTTTAAATGAAGATTTTAAATCCATTTGCATCTTTTCTTCATTTGTATTCATTTTAGAATCAATTTGAAGATCTAAAGCGTTTATAATTTCTAAAACTTTTTGTAAATCTTCTTGATCACTTTTTAAATCCGTTTTTAGAGTAATTACTCCTCCGAATTTCCCTTGATTAATATCTTCTAGCTCGGTTTTTCCTTTTTCATAAACTCGTTTAAGGGCAGTTGTAAATATCGTTTTTGGACTTACAAACTCCTTTTTGTTTAAAAAGAATAAAACGCCACCTAAACATAAAATTATGAAAAGACAACCCAAAATTAATAAATAAACTTTTTTCTTTTTATCTTGCATTTTTAAAACTCCTTTACTTAATAAAATTAAAATGAAATAAATCCTACTTATTTAGAATTTATTTCATTTTTTTTGCTTCTCTAGCTGTAATTAATACAGTTTCGCCATTTCTTTTTTTCTTTTGTAAATTTGGCTTTTGACGACTTTTAACTGCATTACATGCTTTGCTTCTTAAATTAACCGTTAAAGATTTCTTTTTTGATATATTTTTAGTCATATTTAACCTCCAATTTCTTTTTTCTATAAAATCTTATCATTAATTATGCATTTAGTCAAATATTAATTCCGCTTTTTTTACTTGTCATAACAAAAGAAATAATGTCAAAATTCTATACTTTTTTTTGTAAAAAAAGAAGCAATTTGTTATAATGAAAATGGTGGATGTTATGGCAAAAAGAAAAAAATCGAAAGAAGAGAATTCTAATAAGTTTGAATATAGTGTAGAATTAACAGGACTTATCTTAATTTTAATTGGTTTAATTGGTTTTGGGTTTGGACCTGTTGGGGCGATATTAAAAGAATTTGCTATGTTTTTACTTGGCGAATGGTGGTTTTGTGTCCTAATTTTAGTCCTTGTTTTAGGAATTCATATGTTAATTAAACGTAAATTACCAAATTTTATTTCCGCAAAATTAATAGGAATTTATATTCTAATTTTTGTTATTTTAATTTTATCCCATATGACATTCGTAAAAAAAGTAGAAAAACCAATAAACATCTTTAGTGAAACGATTAATTATTATATGGATAGAATGGAATCGATTAATAAAGCTGAAATTTTAACAAGTTCAGGTCAAACCTCCATTTCCATTGGCGGTGGTATTATCGGTGCCTTTTGTTCTTTTGTTGTTTCCGTATTATTTGGTGTTACAGGTACTTATATTGTAATTACCATACTTACAATCTTTGGTCTCATTATGATCTTTAATATTAATATTGGTAATCTTCTTTCTTCTTTAATAAAAAGAAAATCAAACAAAAAAACGAAAGAAACGAATGATTTAGTACCTATTACAGGAGCGGATAGTGAAGAGGATAAAATTGTCATAACCAGTGTTGAAGAATTAAAAAGTCATCCTCCTATAGAGGAAGCCCCTAAATTATTAGAAAATAATGATATAGAGCATCCAGCAATTAATTATTCTTATCAATTACCTTCCTTAAGTTTGCTAGATGAACCTTCTCGTAATAAAAAAGTAAATTCAACTGAATTTATTCGTAGTAATAAAGAATGTCTAGAACGTGTATTAAACGATTTTCAAATTCAAGGAAAAGTAGTAGAAATTCATGTAGGACCTGCAGTTACTCAATATGAAATTGTTGTACCAACAGGAACAAAATTAAGTCGCGTTAGTTCTATTAATAAGGAAATAGCTTTAGCCCTTGCTGCAAAAGATGTTCGTATTGAAGCTCCTATTCCTGGTAAAAGTACCATCGGAGTCGAAATACCAAACAAAGAGGTTAGTTCAGTTAAAATAAAAGAGGTTATTGGAGATGCTGACCCAGAAAAAATTAAAAAGGGCCTTTTAGTAACATTAGGAAAAGATATAACAGGAAAAACGATCAACGCTGATTTAACAACAATGCCTCATCTTTTAGTGGCTGGATCTACTGGTAGTGGTAAATCCGTTTGTATTAATAGTATGATTATTTCATTATTAATGCATTATCGCCCAGATGAGGTAAAACTGGTATTAGTTGATCCAAAACAAGTAGAATTATCGAACTATAATGGGATACCGCATTTACTTGCTCCAGTTGTAACTGATCCCAAAAGAGCTTCTTTAGTTTTACAAAAAGTTGTGGCTGAAATGGATAAACGTTATAAAATTTTGGCTGAAAAAGGGGTTAAAAATATAGCGGATTACAATAAAAAGATTGAAAGTGAAAACAAAAGTCATCCAAATAATCCTCAAGCTAAAATGAATTATTTAGTTGTTATCGTAGATGAAATGGCAGATTTAATGATTGTCGCTCGAAAAGAGGTAGAGGATTCTATAATGCGTATTACCCAACTTGCTCGTGCGGCGGGAATTCATTTAATTGTTGCTACTCAAAGACCCTCTACCGATATCATAACCGGTGTTATTAAAACGAATATTCCATCTCGTATTGCCTTTTCTGTTGCAAGTTACATTGATTCAAGAACAATTCTAGATGCTCCTGGAGCAGAAAAACTACTCGGTAAAGGAGATATGCTATATCAACCAATGGGAGCTCCATTTCCAACTCGTATTCAAGGTTGCTATATTTCGGATGATGAAATTGAACGTATTATTAAGTTCGTAAGTAAACAACAAGAAGCAAATTATGATGATGCCCTAATAAATGTTGGTCAAGAGGGTTCTGATTCGGGTAGTAGTACAGCTCCTTTTAATGAGGATACCGATGATCCAATTTACGATGAGGTTGTTAAATTTGCTCTAGAAACCGGAAAAGTAAGTGCCTCTTTATTGCAAAGAAGATTCCGACTTGGTTATAACCGGGCTGCAAGAATTATAGATTTATTGGAAGAAAGAAGCATAATAGGACCTCAAAATGGCTCTAAACCTAGAGAGGTATTAGTAAAACTAAAGAATGAAGAGGAAACAGAATAGGAAAGAAGGAAAGTTATGTTAAGTCGTTATGCTTGTAAAGATAAAGAAGCTATTCGTTTTCAAAAAGAAAAAAAGGATCCATATCGTACGCCTTTTTTTCGTGATATAGACCGAATTATTTATTCTTTAAGTTACACCAGATATGCCTTTAAAACCCAAGTATTTAGTTTTAATGAAAATGATCATATAACAGAAAGAATGGTGCATGTTCAACTAGTTAGTAAAATTGCTAGAACGATTGGACGAAATTTAAAACTAAATGAAGACTTAATCGAAGCCGCTGCTTTAGGACATGATTTAGGACATGTTCCTTTTGGTCATGTAGGAGAAAGAATATTAAATCAAATTAGTTTAGAAAACAACGAAGGCTATTTTAATCATAACATTGAAAGCGTACGAGTTCTTATGAAGCTAGAACAAAATGGAAAGGGACGAAATTTAACGTTACAAGTTTTAGACGCCATCATGTGCCATAATGGAGAACTACCCCTAAACGAATATCGTCCTGTTAAAAAAACGAAAGAAGAATTTCTATCCGAATATTATACATCTTATAAAGACAAAGAATTGATTAAAAATTTAAAGCCTATGACTCTAGAAGGTTGTGTTGTTCGAGTAAGTGATATCATCGCCTATATCGGTAAGGATATTGAAGATGCGATTCGTCTAGGACGAATAAAAAAAGAAGAACTACCTAAAAATATTACAAAACTAATTGGAGAAAATAATTCTAGTATTGTAAATACTTTCGTAACAGACATTATAAAAAATAGTAAGGGAAAACCTTATATAAAAATGAGTAAACCTTTATTCAAAGCTTTAGTTGATTTAAAAGAATTTAATACCGAACATATTTATAAAAAAGCCAATTCTAAAAAAGATATTCAACAATATGAAAAAATGTTTCAAACTTTATTCCATCAATATCAAAAAGATATTGAAACGAATAACCAACAATCCGAAATAAACACCCAATTTTTAAAAGGTATGTCAAAAGAGTATTTAGAAAATACCACAACAAATCGTAAAGTTATTGATTTTCTAGCGGGAATGACGGATGATTATATGCAAAAATGTTACACAAACAAAATGAAATAAAGACGAATAGGACTAAAAAAGTCCTTTTTTTCATAAGTTTTTTTAGGTGAGTGTGTATGAAAAAACTTTTAATTTTAGGAGTCATTCTTTTTTTTCCTTTAAAAGTTTCGGCTTTATCAGCGCAAAATATTGTTGCTATGGATATGGATACACATCGTACTCTTTATGAAAAAAATGCGCATAATCCTCATTTAATTGCTAGTATTTCTAAAATTATGACTTGTATTGTTGCAATAGAACTTGCGGATTTGGAAAGTGAGGTTACACCAACTACTACAATTTTAAAATCTTTTGGCAGTGGAATTTATATTGAGGTAGGAGAAAAAATAAAATTAAAAGATTTACTTTATGGACTAATGTTACGGAGTGGAAATGATGCAGCTTTAGCCATTTCAGAATATGTAGGAGGTACAGTTGATAATTTTGTAAAACTTATGAATGAAAAAGCCAAAAGCCTTGGAATGAACAATACAACCTTTATAAATCCCCATGGTTTAGAAAATAAAGAAGGAAAGGGAAATATGTCTACTGCATATGATATGGCCTTACTTTCTAGTTATGCAATGCAAAATGAAACTTATCGAAATATAGTCAGTACTAAAAATTATAAAGCAACAAGTAGTACAAAAACATACAGTTGGACAAATAAAAATAAATTACTGACTATGTATGAATACACAACAGGTGGTAAAACAGGTTTTACCGAAAAAGCAAGAAGAACACTTGTATCGACTGCCCAAAAAGGCGATAAAAACATTACCATTGTAACATTAAATGACCCGGATGATTGGCAAGATCACAAAAATTTATATGAAACTTTGTTTAAAGAATATAAACGAGTTAAAGTTGTTTCAAAAGATCAATTTAAAATAGAAAATGAAACGTATTATAAACAAGAGGAACTCTATATTAAGGAAGATATTTATGTACTTGTAAATGATCTTGAAAAAAACGCCATTTCTATTGCTTATGAGTTAAATAAAATTCCAAACTATAAAAACGATACGAAAGTGGGAACTATAAAAATAAAGTTAAAAGATCAAGTGATAAAGGAAGAAGATATTTTTGTTAGAAAAAAGGAAGCAACCAAAAAGACTACGTTTTGGCAAAAAATTTTAGGATGGTTGAAACATGATTAATAAATTATGGGGTTTTTTCATTATCGCCGGTATTTCATTTACATTATTATTTGGAGAGTTTAGTGGTTTAAATGATACGATTTTAAACAGTGCAACTGATGGTGTAAAGATGATTATGGATCTTTTACCTATAATTGTTTTATGGTCAGGAATTATGAAAATAGCAGAGAATAGTGGGCTTTTATATAAAATTGGAAATTTAGTAAGACCCTTATTAAGTAAGTTATTTCCATCTTTAAAAAAGGATAGTAAAGCACTAGGTTATATTACCTCTAATATTGTTGCAAACGCTATGGGCCTTGGGAGTGCAGCTACTCCTTTTGGACTAAAAGCAATGGAAGAAATGCAAAAAGAAAATAAGAATAAAGAGGAAGCAAGCGATGCAATGATTACTTTTCTAGTTTTAAATACCAGTGGAGTTACCATAGTTCCTACAACTGTTATCGCTCTACGAATGATGTATCATAGTCAAAATCCCGAAGAAATTATCATCAGTGCCATTCTTGCGACACTTTGCTCTAGTATTGCAGGATTAAGTTTAGATTATATTAGAAGGAGAAAGAAAAAATGAATACAATTTCTAAAATGATTATTCCGTTATTTGTTCTTTTTGTCATTTTTTATGGCTATCGAAAAAAAATAATGATTTATGATACTTTTTTAGAAGGAGCAAAAGAAGGACTAATCACCGTATTTCATATTTTTCCAGCTATTCTCGCCATGGTCTTTGCTATCAATATATTTTTAAACAGCCATCTTTTAGAAAAAATTTTTAGTTTATTCATTCCTTTTTTTAATAAAATAAATATTCCGGTAGAAATTTTGCCCATGGCTTTTGTAAGACCCATATCAGGCACCGCCTCTTTAGCAATTATGAATACAATTTTTGCAAATTTTGGCCCTGATTCTTTTGTGGGGAGACTTGCCTCTACCATTCAAGGTTGTACAGATACAACCATTTATGTTTTGGCTCTTTATTTTGGAAGCATCAAAATCAATAAAACTCGATATGCCCTTACAACAGGCTTATTTGCTGATTTAATAGGAATAATTGCCAGTTTTATTATTGTTCATCTTATTTTCTAAAATACCCATAAACGTCCACAATTTGACATTATATTGAGAATATGATATAGTAAATATCGTTCCGCAATAAAAAAGAGGTAGAGAAAAATGAAAAAATTACCGTCGGTTAAGGCCATAATGGCCATAACCACGATTCTTCTTGTTAATATTTGTAGTGTAAAAACACTAGATGGAACAAGAAGCTTGAATAATAGTGAAACTATTATTCCAAATCAAGCTGTATTTATGAATAAAATTAGTAATACAAAATTACTAAAAGATAAAAAGGCTAATGCTATATTAGCTATTAATGAATACACAAACAAAGCGGTTGAAAAAGAAGCAGAACCTGTTATAGAAAAGCCTGTTATCGTCTATGATGGAATGACTTTAGAACAGTTAGCTGCTAAATTAGATAAAAATCTAAAATCTACATTAAAAGGATATGGTATGGTTTTCGCCGAGTCTTCAATAAAATATGGTGTCGATCCTTATCTTGCTTTAGCAATTGTTTTACATGAAACTGGATGTGCATCTGGAACTTGTAGTTCTCTTGCTAAACAATGTAATAATATTGGTGGAATGAAAGGAAGCAACCATTGTGGAAATTCTAGCTATGCTAAATTTAAAACTTTAGATAGTGGAATTGATGCTTTCTTTAAAAATTTAGCCAATAACTATTATAAAAAAGGATTAACAACACCTGAATCAATAGGAAAAAAATATGCGGAAAGTAAGACTTGGGCTTCAAGAATTAAATACTATATGAATGTTATAAAAAATAGTTAATGTAGAAAAATGAAAGGAAATGCATGCGTGCATTTCTTTTTCTTGCATTTCTATAATAAAAAAGTTATAATATTAAATATAAAATAAAGGGGATTGATAATATGAATCAAGAACAAAACGGATTAAATGGAGGTAATGTAGGATCCAATCCCACATCAAATTCAGTATCCAACGCAAATTTAAATAACGGAGTACAACAACCAAATGAAATGCCAAAACCAACTTTAGATTCTATATTGAATGGCAATTTAAATAATCAAGTAAATCCTACACCAACTGCTGCACCTATAGAATCATTAGAGGTAGAAGAATTAGCGGTGCCAAATGTTCAAACAGAACCAACACCTGTTCCAACGGAGGTTGTAAATCCTGTTAATAATACAGTTTCAACACCAATCGTAAATGAAGCACCTACAATTGAAACGATTGCAGAACCAGCACCAACGCCTGCAAATACAGTTGTAGAAGCTCCTGTAATCGAAAATATAAACGAACCAGTAAAAGAAGAAACGGTAAAAGAAACCCAAAATGTGGAACCAACTCCAGAACCAATAGAAGCACCAGCACCACAAACACCACCTCCAGTTACGGATGATTTTAATGCAGTACCTGTTCCACCTATTTTGGATAGTGGTGAAAAAGAAAAGAAAAAAGGCAACAAAAAAGTATTCATAATCATTTTACTTATTATTTTAATTGCTTTAGTAGGAGTAGGAGTTTATTTATTCTTAAATACAGCTAAACAAACAGTTTCTAATTCTTCTATAGTAACAAATGAATTAAAATTAGAATTAGGTAGTACTTTAGATACAGATATCGATACTTATGCTACTATTGTTGGTTATAATAAAAATGATTGTAATATTGATTTAAGTAATGTGGATACATCAAAAGTTAGTACATATAAATTTACAGTAACATGTGGAAATGCGAGTCAAGAAGGTTTAGTAATTGTAGATGATTCTATAAGTCCAGAGGTAGTAACCAATGACTTAATTCTTCTTCCTAATGCTACAGTAAATCCTGAAGATTTTATTTTAGAATGTATTGATGCTTCAACTTGTTCTTACGAGTTTGAAAACAGTGTTTCTACTACAACACTTGGAGAGCAAGAGGTAAGTATAATCGTTAGTGATTCTTACAACAACAAAAGTACAGTTAAAGTAAATCTTACTATAGCAAATAATGCTCCAGCAAGATATTTAACATGTTCAAAAAATGAAGAAACATTAACAGATATTCCTGCTACACTAAAGGATAGCTATAAAATAGGTGTTGATAGTACGGATAATTTTTATAACGCTGTTCGTATAACAGAATTTAAATTTAATGACCAAAGTGAATATGAAACTGTTGTTAAAAGTTATGATGAAAATGTTGGAATTAATAATATTACAGGAGAATCAACATTTAATAATAGTTCTAATAAAATTACCATTAAAGCTACAAAGACTATAAATGATTTAAGAACAGAATTGAATGGTAATATTCCGACGAATTCTAATATATTACGTGCCTTTTTATCTGGAAAAGGTTATATGTGTAATTAAAAGGAAAAGAAAAAAAGGCTCTAGATAATCTACTGGGGAGATAAAGACATCCCTATAGAAAATCTAGTGGGGAGTTTTAATAAGAAAACTACACAATTTAGTGGGGAGATAATAGAAATATTATCTTCTTTTTTTTGTTATATAATAAATTAGCAATTTTTTAATAGAAGAAGGAGGTGGAAAAATGAAAGAAATAGAAAAATTGCTAAATTTAAAAGAGTATAAAATATTAAAAGTAGAAGAAAGAAAAGAGGGAGTTAAAATGAAAAAAATAATATATGTAGAAAGTAGAGAAAATAAAGGAAAGTGTCCAATATGTGGAGAATATACAAAAAGTATTCATGATAAGTTAAAACCGATGGAGATAAAATATTTAAAAATACTAGAACAAGAGGTAAAAATAAACATAATAAAAAAGAGATTTATATGTCATAAGTGTAATAAAAGATTTACAGAAAAATTAACATTAAATGCCAAAGGAAAAACAATATCAACAAAGTTAGAACAAAAGATATTAAAGGATTTGTTAAACTATAATTTATCATTAAAATATATAGCAGAAAGTAATAGTGTATCACCAGGAACGGTAAGGATTATATTGGAAAACGCCATGAATGAATATCCAGATTACTTAAAAAACTTACCAAGAGTAATATCATTTGATGAATTTAAAGCAGATACAAAAGAAGGAAAATATGCATTTGTAATAAATGATCCAATACATAGAAAAGTGTTAGATATCTTACCCAAAAGAAAAAAAGAATATCTAATTCAGTATTTTACTTATACTGAAAATAGACATTCTGTGGAGTTCGTCATAAGTGATATGTACGAACCATATCTACTCGTACAGCAAATAATGTTTCCGAAAGCTAAATACGTAGTAGATAGATTTCATTATACACGATATGTAATGGATGCGCTAGATAAAATAAGGATAAGATTACAGAAAGAATATGGATATAATTCAAAAGAATATAGAATGTTAAAAAATAAAAAGAATGTAACATTGTTAAGAAAGTATAGTAATGATGTAGAGTGGTATACATATACACAAAGATATAGAAATGGGCATATGGTAGATATATTAAAATATGATTTAAGGGAGCAATTATTAGCAACAAATGAAGAATTGTATAAAGGATATATATTAAAAGAATTATTTATGGATGTATTACATACAACAACATATGAGTATGCTGAAAGTGAAATAAAAGAATGGATAAGTACAGTAAAAAATTATGGAATAAAAGAAATGGAAGAAGCGGCTGAAACAATAAAAAATTGGTTACCATACATAGTAAATTCATTTATAGATAAACGATTTTCAAATGGATATACAGAAGGAGTAAATAATAAAATAAAAGTAATAAAGAGAATAGGATTTGGGTATAAAAATTTTAAATTTTTTAGATTAAGAATAATGTATATATTAAATGGAAAAATAAGTGGAATAACAAAAAAAGATCGAAATCAAAAAAAATAAAAAAATAAGTGTTATTAGCAACAAAAAAACATTAATAATTTTTAAACATAAAAAATAAGGGACAAACCCTTATTTTATAATGCTTTAATTAATTTTTGCTCCCCAGTAGATTATCTAGAACC
>CANRPZ010000012.1 GCA_947632625.1 uncultured Bacilli bacterium
GCAAAAAATCAGAAAAAGTTTTCAATATTCTTCTGATTTTTTATTTTCTTTTATTTTTTACGGAAACTCAAATTTTATTTTTCTAGCAACCAATCGATTATATTTTTTACTTTAATTCCATTAATATCATTATTTATAGTTTTATCCATCGTTAAGATTATCTTTTCATAATTATCTTCTATACTTTCTAAAACTCTAATTTCTCTATTTTTTACATCATCACTAGCAATTGATTTAGTTACTTGATAATACTTTATATCATTAGGATTTTCTGCTATAAAATCTACCTCATACTCATTTGATTTTCCAATACTTACTTTATATCCTCTTCTTAAAAGTTCTAAATAAACTACATTTTCAAGTAAATGCCCTTCATCTATATTTCGGAACCCCGATATAATATTTCGTATTCCCGTATCCGACAAGTAGTATTTTCCAAGAGTTTTAAGTAAAGCTTTACTCTTAATATCCGCTCGATCGGCTTTATATAAAATAAATGATTTTTCTAACAGATTTAAATAATTATCAATTGTTTGATGGTTCGATTTTTCTACTATTTTATTACTATTTAAATAATCACTTATTTTCGTAGAAGATATACTACTCCCTATATTATTTGCTAGATACTTGATAATATTTTCAAGTAAAGCAGTATCTTTTATGTTGTTTCTGTCAATGATGTCTTTTTTTACAATCGTATTATAAATATCATTTAAATAGGATAACACGAGTTCATTATTGTCTTTAATTTGGGTTATCGCTGGAAGCCCACCATATTTTAAATATTCGTAAAATTTTTCTTCTATATTTTCTTTATTATAATGATGAAATTCTAAATATTCTTTAAAAGAAAGAGGATACATTTTTATTTCGATATATCTTCCAGAAAGCAAAGTTGATAATTCTGAAGATAATAGATAGGCATTTGATCCAGTGATATAAATATCGATAGCAAAATCTACCTTAAAAGAATTAATTGCTTTTTCCCAACTCTCTATATTTTGGACCTCATCAAGTAATAAATAAACTTTTCTATTTTTTATTTTATCCTTAACATAAAGATACAAATCTTTATAATTTTTAATATCATCATATAAAGCAGATTCAAAGTTTATGTAAATTACATCTTCTTCTTTGCATCCATTTTTTAATAAATACTCTTTAAACATTAAAAGTAGCGTTGACTTACCGCTTCTTCTAACTCCAGTTATTACTTTAATAAATTCTGTATCCTTTGCATCAATCATTCGATTTAAATAGGCTTCTCTTGTAATCATTTTTATCACCAAACCCATAATATCACAAAAATACTACTTTGTAAAGTTTTGCAAGTTCATTTGCAAAACTTTCTAAAAATAAAAGTTTTGCAAACGTAGCATTTTATTTTCTTTTTCTTATTTTTTTAAGAATTAACCCTAAAATAGTAAGCAAGATTAAAGGAACAGGAATCCATAGTAACCAACGATTGTCTTTCTTTGGCTCTTCTTCTACAAAACGACCCTCTTCTTTTATTTCTTCTGCTATTTTCTCTTCTTCTCTTGTAATATAAAGAATATAAGTACTAGAGGATTTATCTTCTGCTGTCACTTTTATACGAATCGTATTTTCTCCGATATCTAGCGCATACTCTTCTTTCCATTCTACTTTAGAGGTCTTTTTTTCAGGTTCTACATTTAATTTAATTTTCTCTGTTTCATATGGAACAGTAAGTGTATAAGTAAAAACATCCTTTTGAAAGTTCAAAGAAATATTTAAAATTTCTAAAGTTTTTAAGAAACTATTTGAATCTTTTTTGGTCGTTGTTGTTTTATTACTACTAGTAGAACTTGTACTACTACTTGGAACTTTATCTAAATAAATGAACCCAGTTAGATAAATGCCAGAGCCTGAACCAATTTCAAAACTTGTTGTTCTTTCTTGCTTTTCGGCTCCGACGACGCCACCTTCAATAATTTGCATGTAATCATCAAAAACCTCAAGAACATAAGCAACGTGTCCATAGCCATAAAATCCAGAATAAACAGCAATTGAATTATCACGAGGTTCTTCTCCTACCTCATATCCCGCATTTTTAGCATTCTTAAGCCAATTTACAGCATTTCCCCAACCACCTGGCAAAGCAATTCCTAATCTCTCATACACCTCTTGCCAAACCACTCTTGTACATGGAACACTTTCTTCACCATTAAAAGTTTGCGTTTTAGGATAGGGATTTGTTGCAGCAAAAGCAAAGATTGGACTAAAAAGCCATAAAACAATTAATAAAATAATACTTTTTTTCATATCTTCACCACTTATCACATGTTAAAGAATACTCTTCACAAATCTCTTTTGTTAATAATTTATCATAAGGACTATAAACTCCATAACCAGGTAATGTCACATAAATAGCCCCTTTAAACGTATTACCAATTTCACTATCGATACTTTTTTCACTAGCTTTTAATTCATCATTAATCTCATGGTAAGCCGTATTACTAATTCTTAAATACTCATATTTATAATCAATACCATGCCCATCAATTACAGAGGTAAACTTAATTCCTTTTTTCTTTTCCTTTTCAATTTTTTGAACCACCGCTTTAGCTTTATTTTCTTTTTCACTATCAAAAGTAAACTTATTTTTAACCGCATCCAAAAAATCATCTAAACCTAAATCGATACCATCATCATCTTTATCCTCATTCCAACCAATGGTTAATTTTTTCTTGCCAGCAAGTTCAGGAAAAATTTCTTCCAAATTTGTAATAAAATAATAACCTCCGGGTTGAGCATAATTTTCATAGTGAATTGTCACAGAAATATAATCATTTAAATTAATTTTATCAATAGTAGAACTACTCTTACTACTTGTATTTGTACTTGAACTTGAGGTACTTGAAACCGTTTTATTTTCGCTCGTTGTTTCTTTAACTTGTTCTTTTTCCCAAGTTGCCTTTAATGTAATATTTTCGCTAATTATTGTATTAAAATCAAACTCTTCATCATTATACATCCAAGAAACAAAGATATAACCATCTCTTTTAGGATCTTCTGGTTTTACAACTTTACCACCATTAAAAACTTTTAAAGGACTAACGGACTCTCCACCATTTGAATCAAATAGAACGGTATAAACTTGCTTTTCCTCTTCTTCTGGTTTAACGTTCTCTATTTCATAAATGGGTTCTGTAATTACTTTACCTCTTTGATACAAAGAAAAACAAAAGCCTGCTACAAGTAACCCAATTAAAACAACACAACCTATAATAATCCACTTTTTATTTTTCATACAAACACAACATCCTTTTTCTTAATTCTAACATATTGTATTAAAAAATAAAATAAAGAGTTCTTTTTAAGATACTCTTTTTGCAACAACAACGAATCTCCCATCTTTGTTTGAATATTCACAGGTAGATAGAGTAATTAATTCTTCAGGATAAGTTGCTGTAAGATCTATTTGATATAAAGAAAGCGCCTTTATATTTTCTATATACTCCTCATAAGAAGACTCTGTCTGTTCTCCATAAAACTTATAATATTTAAAAACGGTATCTAAAGAATTATAAACTCTTGATAAAAATACTGCAATGATTTCATACTCTTGTTTTTCTTCTAAAGTATAATAAATGATTTTCTTATGATTTTCATAAAAATCTTTATCTTTATAATTTAATAAATCATGAAACATAGTTTTATTATTCATATTATGTCCATGAATTAAAATGTTAATATCTTTTGGAATCATATTGGCATGTTTATCAATATATAAAGAACCCGCCGTACTTTTTTCTTTATAAAAGTCTCTTCTTAAATAAAAATCTTCCCCTCTTGTAAACATAACCGGATAATTAATATTGGTATCTTCTATTATAAGCCATCCAATTAAATCTTGATTTTCCTGATAAAGTTCTTGTATTTCAATTAATTTAGAATCCATAGATTTCTTTTCTTCTAATATGGGTTGATGTACTACGAAATTACGATTGATAAACAAAAACACTAAAAAAAGAAAAGAAAGAAGAAACAGGAAGAAAACAACTCTATTTAAATACTTTTTCTTCACTTAAATCCCCTCTTTCTTTTAAAAAAAGGTAGTCCTATATTTATTATTTAAAATTTTTTTAATTTTATACCAATGTTAAATTTACTTTTTCTTTTTCTTTATCAATAGCATCTACCTTACAAGTAACGATATCCCCAATTTGTATCACATCTAAAGGATTTTTTACAAATTCTTTACTTAATTTCGAAATATGAATAAGTCCATCATTATGAAGCCCAATATCTACAAAAGCACCAAAAGAAACTACATTACGAACTGTTCCTGTAAGTTCCATACCCACTTTTAAATCATCAAGCGTAAGAACATCACTTTTAAGTAGGACATCTTCAAGACTATCTCTTGGGTCTAACCCAGGTGTCATTAATTCTTTTAAAATATCTTGAACCGTATAAATATCTGCATGAACTTGCTCACTTATCTTTTCGGCATTAGCATTTTTAATTGTTTCGATAAAAATAGCATCTTTATTTTGAATATCTAAATGTAATAAATCGAGTATTTGTTTTGTAAGAGCATAACTTTCTGGATGGATTTTTGTTTTATCTAGGGGATTATCTCCATCATTAATTCTTAAAAAACCAATAGCTTGTTCATAAATTTTGTCATTCATACCACTTAACTTTTTAATTTCAAGACGATTTTTAAAAACATTCTTCTTTTTAAAATTGCAAATACTATCAATACACTTTTTATTTAAACCAGAAATATATTTTAAAATACTTTCGCTTGCGGTATTTATATTTACACCAACCTCGTTTACAATTTTAGATACAGTAAAATCCAAAGAAGCAGTTAAATCACTTTGGTTAACATCGTGTTGATACTCTCCAACACCAATACTTTTAGCATCTATTTTTACTAGTTCAGATAAGGGATCTTGAATTCTTCTACCAATAGAAATAGCGCTCCTTTTTTCGACCGTTAAAGACGGAAATTCCGAAATGGCTAACTTACTTGCTGAATACACACTTGCTCCTGCTTCACTTACCAAATTATATTGAACATTAAGTCCTTTAATGGCTTTAGCAACAAAAAATTCACTTTCTCTAGAAGCTGTACCATTTCCAATTGCAATAATATCAACATGGTATTTCGTAATAAGATCTCTTAAGATTTTAGTAGCTTCCTCTACTTTTTTATGAGGTTCATGTGGGTATATAGTAGCAATTTCTAAAATCTCTCCATATGGATTTAAAACAGCTAGCTTACATCCGGTACGAAAAGCAGGATCAAAACCAATAACCGTTTTATTTTTAATTGGTTTTGTTAAAAGTAACTTTTCTAAATTGGCTTTAAACGTTTCAATCGCTTCACTACTTGCTCGGTCGAATAACATTGTGCGAATTTCTCGCTCTACACTAGGCAATATCAATCTTTTTAAAGCATCTTTAATAGCCAAAACAACAACATCTACTACAAAAGAACTACTATTTTTAATAAAGATTTCTTTATATTTTTCCACTATTCCATCTTTATCATAAACAAAATCAATTGTTAGAATTCCTTCCTTTTCGCCACGATTCATTGCAAGCAAGCGATAATGTTTAATATATTTTATTCGATCACTAAAATCATAGTATATCTCGTAGGTCTTTTTTTCATCTACACTATTTTTTTTCTTTTTACTTTCAATCATACCCGTATTAAAAATATAATTTCTAACCCAACCCCTTAAACTAGCTCGATCACTTATCCACTCACTAATAATATAGGAAGCATTGGTAATCGCTTCCTCATAAGGCATTGCAAACCCACTAGCAAGACTTTCTAAATTTCCATTTACAGGAAAAGCCATTATCTTTTTGGCTAATGGTTCTAACCCCATTTTAATAGCTTCTGTTGCTTTTGTTTTCTTTTTCTCCTTAAAAGGTCGATATAAATCTTCTACATCCACTAACTTATCACAAGAAAGAATTTTTTCTTCTAATTCATCCGTTAATAAATCTTTTTCTTTTATTAAACGAATGACCTCTTCCTTTCTTTTTTCTAAATGACTTAAATACGCATAACTTTGTTCAATCGTTCGAATTTGTTCTTCATCTAAAGCCCCCGTAGCTTCTTTTCGATAACGAGCAATAAAAGGAATGGTACAATCTTCACTTAATAATTTTAAAACAGCCTCTACTTGTTCCTTTTTTATATTTAACTTTGTTGCTAATGCATTAATAATTTCCATATTTCCTCCCAAAAAATAAGATATAGAGTATTCTATATCTTAATCTTAAACTCCTTTAATAAATATCTTTCCACTAATCGTCTTATTCATATCATCCATTTGGGATACTGAAGGATCATTTTTATAAGTTATTGTTAAAGTATAACTTTTTGTTTCTCCCTGATTTATAGTTCTTACACTCGTACTTAAATCATTATTTCTAGGATCATGTGGAAACTCTCCACTACCAATTGGTTCACCATTTTCAGTTAATTCATAAGTAACATCTTGATAACGAGAAAAATTATTGGTTAAATCTAAAACAGCTATTTTATATTGTAATGTTGGCCCATTATTATTAGTAATTGAAAATGTTTTTGTTAACTTATCCCCAGGTATCATATCCTTTACTGTCACAACATTATCATCTTGTAAAGTTGTATCAATATTTGCAGTAACATCATTTATTTTAACAGTATTATCAATATTTGGAGTCGTACTAACTGTATAAAATGCATAACTAATCGCTGTAACGGAAGCAATAAAAACAATAACAGCCACTACAGATACAAAAAGTGTTTTCTTATTATCCATACTCTCACCCATTCTCTATATATTTATTATCTATTATTCTCGTTTCTTTGTCAATTTATAATTAAAAAGCTTTACATAAATAATCATTTTATACAAAAAAATCACTAGCATTGTATCGCTAATGATTTAATTAACCATTAAAAATTTTTTAGTCTTCGTTATTTACTTTAGTATCAGGTTGTCCATCTAGTTGTAATGAAACTTTAATAGTTTTTCCAGTTGCATCATCAGTTTGATTGCCAGAATTTGGATAACTTACAACTAAATAATAATATTTAGATGTAAGACTTTTTGTATTAAGAGTTCTAGCCTTTAACGGATTAGTTTCATATGAACTATCTAATTCAGTACCACCAATTGTTTCACTATTAATAACACCACTATCATCAGTTTTATCACTTGATAATTTTCCGTGAGCAATCTTTTGTATACCTTTAAAAGTTTGAGTTTGATCATCCGTAAAAGTACATGCACCAGAACTATAGTTTTCAGATATCGTATTATCATACCAGAAATATGTATTTAAGCCCTCTGTATGATTATTTAATACACATTTTGGATCCAAACTATTACTATCATTAATGTCTACATTATCAGATACATATAATTCCCAATCCAAATCTGTACTAGTATCATTTGTATATACAATTTTCAAATTATATGATACATCATAGTCGTTTGTATCTTCAGTTTGAGCTTTAGAAATATCGGCTTTAGCCCCAAAAACAGCAACTCCTCCAGGATAATTTAAATATTCATGTTTTGTTGATTGGCTATTAAAGTTAAAATTAATTCCACCAATTTTAGCAGTGTTAGTATTAACATTTTGATTATTTGTACCTCCTGGGTTTGTTGTTGCAGTAAAGTATGCGAATGTTGCACCTACTACAGCAACTAATAATGTAGCAATAGCGATTACTGTTAGTAAAATTGTGTTTCTTCTTTCCATATTTTTCTATCCTCCTTACAATAAAAATATTATCAAATTAATAACATTTAATCAATACCTTTTTTCTATTTTGACAAAAATTTGTAATTTAGATTTATTTATAATTTGAATTTATATAGAAAAATAAAGAAGAAAACCATGTCTTTAGTTTTCTTCTTTTAGCTTTTCTATTTCTTCTATTGATAAATCTGTATATTTAGAAATTGCATCGATGTTTATTCCATCTTGTAACATCTTTTTGGCAATAGAATGTGTAGCTTCATCCATACCAGTTTCCTTGGCATCCGCTATTTGTTGACGATGCTTCTCTTCCAAATCATAATATCCTGCAAATTCTGGGTCTGTGCTTAATTCTTTTACTGTTCTTACTACAGACATATATTCTTCATCCCCTTTGTAGAAATCTAGAAGCTCATTTATCGTTTTCTTCTCTTTTAGTAACTTGGCAAACTTCTTTATTTCTTTACCTACATTATAGGTGCTATTTTCACAATTTTCAAGTATTATATGATAGGATATATAATTCTCAAACTCAATATGACCTTCTTTATCTTGTACTCGAAATGTTAAGATTGGTTCTTTTGTTTGATAATAATTATAATTATCAAAATTTATTAAGATTACATTTGAATACTGATGATTGGATGTGGTGGTTTCCACTATTTTACTTAATGCATACATACCATTTTTGATTAGGATATGTTTTTGATAATATTGGTTCATTTCTACGATAACTTGCATATGATCATTAATTCTTATGGTCATGTCGGTGGCTTGTTTCTTTTGATTCGGATTTCTTTTGGAAATCTCTTCTCCACTTATGTAAGTTGCGTAAAACAACTCTTCTTTATCAATACCCGTTATTTCACTTATGACACTTGATACTACTTTTCTACTTTTTAAATTGGTCATGAAAGCTTTAAACATCCAATCATTTTTTAAGTTAATGACTCTTTCATCGGTATCTAGCATGTATTTTTTCACCTCCAGTTCTAGGGGTTATACCCTCTACTTTATATATACAACGTAAATTAGGAATTTCCTTTTTTTTAACCATAAAAAAAAGACATTTTTTTGTCTTATTTCATTTCCTTAATAGCTATTGTAGCAGCAATACTACCATCACTTACAGCGGTTGTTAATTGGCGTAATACTTTTTCTCGAGTATCCCCAGCAACATATATACCTTCTGTTTTAGTATGAACGCCATCACTTGATAAGATATACCCTTTTTCGTCTAAATCAACAACATTATTAAAAATATCATTTTTAGGAACTTGCCCTATTGCTATAAATAAACCATCTACTTTTAAAGTACTTTCATTTCCATCTGTATTAAGTACTGTAATATTTTCCAAAAGTTCTTTTCCTTCAACAGCTTTAATAGTGGAATTTACAATAATTTCAACATTTTCCTTTTTCTTTAGTTCTTCTAAATAAGCATTTTCTCCCCTAAAAGAATCTCTTCGATGAATTAAATAAACTTTAGAGGCAATATTTGCTAAATAAAGAGCATCTTCTAAAGCAGCATTTCCTCCTCCATTTACAGCAACAACTTTATTTTTATAAAAATTACCATCACAAGTAGCACAATAAGAAATACCTTTCCCTATAAAATCGTTTTCATTTTCTATATCCAATTTTCTATTTTGAGCGCCTGTTGCAATAATAATTGCTTTTCCTTCATAACTTTCTTGATTCGTAATAACGGTTTTATTTTCTAAAATACGAATAACCGTCTCATATTTTATATCAAATCCTAACTTTTCCACTTGATTATATAAATGTTTAGCAAAATCTACCCCCGAAATAGAAAGAATTCCTGGATAATTTTCTACTTTATTAGCGTTAAGGATTTGTCCTCCGTAACTTTTAGCTTCCAAAACTAAAACTTTCTTCCCTGCTCTTCTTGCATATAAGGCACTTGTAAGTCCTGCAGGTCCTGCTCCAATAATAATAATATCGTACATATGGCACCTACCTATCCTCATTTAAATTGTATGTAAAAAAAAAGAGATTTGCAAGCTAAAAAGAAGAGGCTTTACAAAAATTTTTTTAATTTTTCTACTGTCTCTTCTTGCATAGTAACATATTCTTCAACTAATTCGTTTACAGCTTCATCTGTTTGTTTATGATTTAATAACTTTCTTCCTTCAATAATTCCCATATTCGTACCTTGTAGTAATAACTCTGCAATCTTTGATGTGCTATCATCAAGCATTGTTTTCATTTCAATTCCATACCATGTCATCACTTTATTCATTTTACTTGTTTCATGTGGCTCTTTATCACTATATTCTGGATATAACTTTGTAATACTTTGTTCTATTTCTTGATATTTTGAATATTGTCTATTTAACTCTGTTTTAAGTTTTTCATCCTTCACTTTATCCAAAATAAAATGAATAGCATCCATTCCCATACAAGCCCCTTTATTTAATTCATCTAAAACATTAATTTCATTTTCATCTTTCATATATTTAATCTCACCTAAAAATAGTATGTTTTCATTTTCTTAAAATATACTCTTTTGCATAAAGAATAATAGAGGTGTTTTCATTGAAAAAAATAAATTTACTTTCTTATGAAATAATTGGTTTATTTATTGAAGCGTTACTTGGAATTCTATTCCATTTTACTTATACATGGTTGCATCAAAATAGTTTTATAGGTCTATTTAGTGCTATAAATGAAAGCACTTGGGAACATTTAAAATTAATTTTTTTTCCATCCCTTTTCATTACTTTTATCGGTTGGAAAATTTATAAGAAAGACTATCCCAACTATTTATGTGCCAAAACTGAAAGTATTTTTATTTCGTTAGCTTTTTTAGTAATATTTTTTTATACTTTTAAAGGCATATTTGGTAGTTTTCCCGTAATCAATATATTAAGTTTTTTCCTTGCTCTAATTATTTTAGAAATTTGTTTTTTCAAAAAGATTAATAATAATTCTTATTGTTCTAAAGTTTGTTTGTTTATTCTTTTCTTATTTGCTTTTTTATTTTTCCTCTTTACCTTCTATCCTCCCCATATTCCTTTATTTCAAGATCCTTTAACAAAAAAGTATGGTATAAAAAAAAGCAATTGCTAAAATGCAATCACTTATATTCTTCTAATTCTACTATATTCAGGTTCTTCTCTATCAGGTCTGCCACTTTCAACGTGACGTAGATTTCTATATACATCTAAAGAATTTTCATTCATATTCTTTAAAAATTCTAAATGTCTCTTTTCAAATGGTAAACGAGTAAATAACATATTATAAATACGTCTTAAATCAAATTGAGTTAAAAAGACACCATAATTTAAAGATTTAAGTAACTCGTTTAATTCAACATATTTATGTATCACAAATTCACTATCTAAATCGGTTTTATGTTCTCCATCTGCAATCGGATACATTGTTGGTGTAGTATAGACTAAATCTTTTGCTAAACCATCTTCATTAACAAATAGCATACCTCTACATGCTTTTCCACCTAAAGAAGATACATCTCCACTAATAAAATTAGCGTCTTCATCGTAAAAAGCAATTCCAACTTTTAGTAATTCCCCTGCACAAACATCTTTTCTTCTGACCACATTTTTCATCTAATAAACCCTCCTTTTGGTCGATTATAATACCACATAAAAAGCGATTTGTAAAGTTAAAATCGCTTTATGACCGTTTATAGGCTTATTTTCTAGGCTTCATAGCTTTACTTTTTCTCGAAAATCCATTCTCTTTGTACTATAAAATTAACGATAAATAGGACAAAATCTACTAGTATTTTAATAAGAACTGGACTAATGAAAATAACTTTAGAAAGTCCTGTTACAAGAAAAGCGGAAACCCACATTTGAATAAAGACTAAACAAAAGAACTTTATTAATGAAGCTTTATTCATTTTTTTAAAGACTATTTTGGCGTTTACTATATAGTTATAAACCGAAGAAAGAATTCTTGAAAAAATCGTAGCCATAACAATATTAGTTTTAAAAAGGCTTAAAAATAAAGTAAATAGCAAAATATCAACAAAAAAACTACTTAAAGATGAAAATATATATTTAATAAATAGTTTATAGATAAGAAAGGAATCTTTTATAGGATTAAAGTGACTCGTTTTATTGTTATTAATATAAATAGTTTTAATTGGCACTTGCTTTAAAGGAATATCTTTAGTTTTGCAAGTAATCAAAGTATTTGTTTCATATTCATAACGTTCTCCACTTACATCCAACAAATCGATAGCAACGCTTTTAGACATAGCTCTTAAGCCTGTTTGGGTATCACGAATACTTAATCCAACAAAGAGTTTAAAAACCAAATTAGTGATTTTATTACCAAACTTTGATTTAAAAGGAACGCATTTGCTTTCAAAATCTCGATACCCTAAAACATAGGCATTTGGATTTTTAAGGCTTGCTTCATAGCATTTTTTAATATCAGAAATACTATGTTGTCCATCACAATCAGCTGTTAAAATAACTTTACAATCAGGATAGTGATTTAAAATATAATTTAAACCATTCTTAATTCCTCTTCCTTTACCAAAATTAATGTAATGATTAAAAATTGGATATTTTTTTTCTAATTTTTGAAAAAAAGGTTCATGAATTTTACTACATCCATCATTAATAATAACAATATTTTTAAAGGTCTTACTTAATTCTTCTAAAAAATCTTCCATTATTTTTTCATCTGGATTATAGCAAGGAAGCAAAACAACAGCGTCTTTAATCATTTTTTTATTCTCCATCCGTTATCCCCTTAATATTCATAAGTTTCCATTTTCCGTTTTCTTTAATAAACGATAGGGTATCATGCATAATATCGGTTTGTTCTTCACCTTTAACAACCATATGTTTTTCTAAATATACCTCACAAGAAAATGCTTCATTACTATAAAATATAAAATTTTCCACAGATTCATTTGTAAAAGGTGGATTTTTTAATGTATGATTACTAATAAAAGTGATATCAATATTATGTGCCCAGTTATACGCTTTTTTATACATTTCTGTACCATCAATCACATAATCTTGGATTGTTCCAAATCCATAATTTGCCCCATTTAAATCACGGCTTAAGAATAAACTCCAGTTTTTAGCAATCGTTAAAATATCAAAATCTCCAATAATTTTTTTAGCTTCTTCTTCGGTTTTTATTTTCTTTATTCCATCAACTTTATAATTTACTCCATCAATTTGAGGATTTACTATGTTTCCATCCTCATCTTTTATGGTAAGAGTTGCGTCGTTTTCTAAATCAGTGATTTCATACGTTACTTTTTTAGGCATGGCATCATTATAGTACATATAAGATAATTCTGGATATTCTTCTTCTTTTTTATTTTCATTATATTCATTATTATTTACATAAAGTGTATACGTACTTGGAATTTCAACCTTATAATAATATAAACCCTTTTCCAAATGTGGCGTAATACTTTCTATTGCAAACTTTTCATATTGTAAAAGTCCTAAACATGTTGCTTCTCCTAGAGATTTTATTTGAATTGTAAATAAAACTCGTCCATCTAAATAAGCATCGTAAACATTTTCATCCGTTAAAACAAAAGTAAAATCATCTCTTTTGGTTAGTTCTTCGTATTTATCCACTAAATTGGTACTTTTATTTTCTTGTTGTAAATACATAGTAAGTTGCTTCTTATCTAGATTATGAATGGTATTTTTAAGAACATTATCGAGTAGATTATTTTCATACTTTTGTAAATTTTTATAGACATAACCTAAAAAGCAAAGGGACATAAGAACAAGGACAATTGTATAAATCATTAATGCTTTTTTAAAAGTACTTTTTTTCTTATCCATCTTATTCACCGTCCTTTACAACAAAAGCCGTTGGTAGTCGCCATGAAGAATTAGAGTAATAGAAGGTAACACTCGTCATTAAGTACTCATCTTTATAATACATTGTTGAAGAACTACCACCATCCAAATTGGCAGCATTTACTGCCCCATATTCTTCCATAATTTCAATTAAGTCACTGGCCGTTGCTCCTAAATGTCCGTTTTTTCCTCGTCCATCCGTTACCAAAAACAAAATAGCCCCATCTTTTCGTTGCCCTATCGCCGTTCTTGGATTTGCTCCACTACCAAGACCATTTAATTCACGCTTTTCTCCATTTACGATTAACTTAACAAAATGATTATTTTTATCACTTGCTTCCTCTTGAAAAGCAACAGCATCGCGGATATGTTCATCTTTAACTATATTTTCGACATCCGTCTTATTTTTTCCATCAAGACTTATAATTCTTAAAATGTTATCAGTATCAAGGCCAATTAAATAAAGTCCTGTGTATCCTAAAGAGATATCTTGTATTTCTCCATTACTTACCGTAACCCCTAAAGGGCGTCCTCCTTTATTCGCATCCGATCTATAAAGTCCCCCATTAATTCCCGCAATAGCATGATTTTCTAAAACAAGTTTATCTAATTCTTTCCCATATTCTCCCCAAGGATAAGTGGTTGCAACACTAACCTTTGAAGGATCATGAATAATCATCATTTTTCCTGCAAAATTATTTCCAACAATTTCATGAATTTCTACAAGCTCTTTATCCGTTGTAAAACTACCTACTTGTACATCTATTAAATCAGTGTCAACCTCACTATCTAAATCTTTTAATGAATTTTTAGAAACAATTGCATTAATTTCATCTTTGTTTAACACAAGGGAAGCTAAAAACTTAAGTTGCCCAGTTTCCAAAATCGTGGTTACAAATAAATCCTTTGCATTTGTAGAAGGACCATGAACAAATAACACAACCGTTAAATATAAAGTGATGAGTACAATTCCTAAAAAAATACCGATAAAAGAAAAAACTTTTCCTACCGTTTTAAAAATCTTTTTTGCCATAATTTACCACCTACTACAAACAGTATTCTTGTTTACTTATTTTTACTCTCTAAATATAGCATAGAAACCAAAAAAAGAAAAGCAAAGTTTTCCCTTTTCTTAAAATATTTTAAACCAACTACTGTTTAAAAATCGGTTGGCGCAAGTGATTTTCTTTTGTTCTTTCTAAATAAGCTATTGTAACCTGTATCGTTGGATTAATAAAGTGACATTCTTCTCCTTCAAAATCTATAAAAGGAGATTTTTGAATGACTTTTCTACTTTTAATTCTTTCGTACATTTTTTGCTTCTTTCCCATCGAAACTTTTCCAACAAAGCAAAACTTATCTTTTCGATATTCCCCTAAATAAAGTGAAATAACAGCATTTTCACTTTTTTCATAGTAGCCCCCGACAAAAAACTTTTCTTGTTTCAAATTTTTAATTTTTATCCAAGCTTCTACCCTTGTTCCTATTTCATAAACGCTATCCTTTTTCTTTGCAACAATTCCTTCAAAATCCATTCTTTTTACTTTCAAAAACAACTCTTTTCCTTTTTCTTCTACGTATTTTACTTTAATAAAATGTTCTGTATCCGAAAACTTTTCTAACAATTTCTTACGTTCCATAAGAGGTTCTTTAGTTAAATCTCTTCCATCCAAATACAGAATATCAAACACCATAAAAACAACGGGAACTTGTTCGACTAAACTTTTTATTTTTTCTTTATTTTTGGCATGTGTCCGTTCCTGCAATTTTGAAAAACTAGGTTTATTATCTAAAAACGTAACGATTTCTCCATCAAAAATACAATCGTGTTTGATGTTTTTTTGAATATCTTTTAGTTCAGGATAGAGACTAGTAAAATCTGTCCCACGCCTTCCATAAAGTTTAAATGTATTTTTACCAACATGAAAAATAGTTCTTACGCCATCAAATTTTAGTTCATAAATATAGTCCTTTGAATTAAAAGGCTTTTCTATTTCATCCAAAAGCATCGGAGCAACAAACTTACCAAATTGCAAATTAAGACACCTCTAAACTTTTTTGTAAAGAGGTAACTAAATCTTTCATAGATGGTCGTTTTATTTTTACCCTTTTTGGAATTGGTTTACCAACAATCTTTTCATTGATGGCTTCTTTAATTTGGTTCTGATAATCATCTTTATAAAGTTCAGGTTCAAAATGTCCTGATAAATGCTTGACAAGTTCTAGGGCTAGGTCTAATTCTTTTTTGGTAAATTTACTTTCTGTAGTTGCTTCAGGAATGTTTATTTCTTCTTCAAAATAAATTGTCGACATTAAAATATTCCCTTCAAAATAGCGTAGTAGCACATAATAAAACTTACTACCGATACTTGTTTTGGCAACGGCGATCTTTTTGGTTTTATTTAAAACCTCTAAAAATAAGGAATAAGCTTTCGATTTCTTTGGAGTAGTTAAAATATAACTTTTTTCATAATAAAAGGGATCAATTTCACTAGAGGGCACAAAAGAAATAATCTCGATAGAATCCTTGGAATCAATCTGCATATTCGAAAGTTCCTCTTTTGTAAACGTTACGAACTCACCTTTTTCATATTCATATCCTTTTACTAAATCGACTTCATGAACAATTTTCTTACAATGTTCACAATACTTTTGATAGCGAATACGTTTTAAACATTTCTTATGTAATTGATTAAAAGACGTATCATTGTTTTTAATAATAGGATTATAAACAATAGGAATATTTACCAAACCAAAAGAGATTGCACTATGCATATTTGCCATATTATCACCTAGTTAAGTAGTGCGTATAAATAACTATTTTTATTCATGAACTTAAAAATTTTTTAAAAAATAATCAACATAATAAGAAAATGCACTCGGAATTGAATAATTTTGGATTAACTCTTTTTTATCTACCCAAATAAAATCTTCTAAAGGCTTTTTTAAAAAAACTAAATACCCTTTCATATACCAAATAATATGAGAAAAAATATGCTTTGCTTCACCTATTTCCATAATTGACTGATAGTTTATTTGTTGATCAAAAAAAGCATTTTCAACGTCTATTAAAGAATTATACTCTTTAGAATTCGGTAGCTCATATAAAGAAGCAAGTAAGCCCGTTTCTTTTCTTTTTCGAATTGCAAGCTTATTTTGATAGACAAATAAAAATACACTACGTTCTTCTATTCTCTTTTCGTTTTTCTTATCTTTAACAGGGTATAATTCTTGTGTTTTCTTTTTATAAGATAAACATTTCCTATTTAAAGGACAATTTTTACAATCAGGATTTTTTGGAGTACAAATAAGGCTCCCTAAATCCATAAAGCTTTGGGTAAATTCACTAGGATACTCTTTGGATAAATTTTTTTCAACAATAGAGGCATAAACTTTATAAGCACTGGGTTTATTGATTGGTGTATCAATTTCATAAACCCTTCCTATTACTCGATACACATTTCCATCAATGGCAATAGTAGGAATTTTATAAGCAATCGATAAAATGGCTCCCGCACTATAAGCTCCTATTCCTGGTAATTTAAGTAATTCTTCTTTTGTGTTTGGTAAAGTATTTTTTCCAGCGTCTAAAAGTTTTCTAGCCGCTTTCTGTAAATTACGTGCTCTACTATAATATCCAAGTCCTTCCCAAAGTTTTAGTAAAGCATCTTCGTTAATATGTGCTAAAGATTCTATATTTGGAATTTCCTTCATAAAACGATTGTAATAATGGATTACTGCTTCTACTCTTGTTTGTTGAAGCATAATTTCACTAATCCATATTGCATAAGGATCATTCGTATTTCGCCAAGGTAAATTTCTTTTATTTAATTGATACCAATTTATTAATTCTTTCGTAATTATTTTCATTTGTAACACTTCTTTAATTTACATAAATTATATCATTTTTAACTACATTTTTAAAGTTTTAGAAAAGTTCAATTTTACATTCTATTCATCTATTGGTATGATAACATTATAAAAGAGGTGAATTGTTGTAAATTTTTTACAGTATTAATATGAATTTAAATGAGAATTTAGGAAAAGTAATAAAAAGGATTAGACTTTCAAAAAATTTAACACAAAAGGATGTAGCTAAATTAGCAGGAATAAGCTTGAAATATTATGGAGCAATTGAAAGAGGGAAAAGCTCTCCATCATTAAAGGTGGTTTTTAAAATTAGTTTAGCATTAGAAAAAAGTTTATCCGAGTTATTTTCAGAAATGAAAAACAAATAAAAAACTGAGAGACCCCAGTTTTAAAAATCAAATATGGTGCTGAAAACAAGATTCGAACTTGCGACCTACGCGTTACGAGGGCGTTGCTCTACCAACTGAGCTATTTCAGCAAGCAAATTAATTATAGCAAAAAAGTATAATATATTCTATAAAAACTTTACTTAATTTTAGAATTATGGCATAAAATTAAAGTAAATATACTTTTTTATGCACTTATATTCAAAAATGCACTTATATTCAAAAAAGTATTGAATTTTAAAAATTTTATTGCTATAATCTAAATTGTTCATGCAGGTGTAGTTTAATGGTAGAGCTTCAGCCTTCCAAGCTGATAACGTGGGTTCGATTCCCATCACCTGCTCCATATTTAAAATCAAATCAGTCCACAAAGGCTGATTTTTTTATTAATCCACGTTATCAGTTGGAAAGCTAAACCTTCTATTATTTTTATAATATAAATTTTCCATGATATCATCAAATAATCCATACCATTTTATTTGCACATTATGACGAGTATTTTCATATCTTTTGTTATAATTTAAACATCGATTTTGAGGTTGAACAAATAAATGGCTAAAATGAACTCCTGTTGAATAATGATTTCGTTTACTTAATAAAACTTTTAAAATTTCTTCCTTACTTAACCATAAAAAATCATTTACATTCCCATAAACTATAGCAGGAATTTTATAAAATTAAAACTGAAAGTTATTTATACATAAAACTTAATGTAAAAACTAATGATAATGATAATTCTAATGTTATTTTAACTATTCCTATTAGTGAAAATATTATAGAAATAACTATGAAAGAAGAAAATGCATTTTTAGAAAATAATAACCAAAATATGAATCTAAAAATAATAGTAGTCTTTATTTCTTTAACTATAGCTACTGTTTATTTACTAATTAAAATTTTATTCAATAAGAATAATGATAAGGCAATTTTAAAAGCCTATCAAGATCTAATTATAACGATTCAAAATGAACCAAATATCCTTACAAATAACAAAATATATTTAATGAATTTAAAAGGCTTAATTAGTATAGCCATAAATAATAATTCCAATATATTTAATTATCAAAATACCTACTATACTTTTATAGATAATATTTTTTATATTTATAATTATTAAAAAACTACATAGATATAAATTATTTTATCTCTACAAAAATTGGAGATTGATATATATAATCATTCTCTATATTGTTTTTTAATCGAACTTTTTAGTTCGATTTTTTTAGATTAAAATTTTTCTCAATCAAATTGACTTTTTAGAAAAAATTTTATATGAAATCCAGTAAGAAACAAAATAAAATAAAGCATTTAATAAAAGGCATAGTATGGGTGAAATTTTAAATAAATATCGTAAATCTATTTTTTGATAAAATCCAGGAAATAATATTAAAATGCATCCTCCTAAAACACCTATTAAAAATATAAATAATGCTGGAATAATAACCGATTGCATTCTTCCCTTTTCTACTCCCCATTTATAAATACAGGGAACATTGGCACACATTAAAAATGAAACACTTGTAAAAGCAAGAAGACATATTCTTAAAGAATCAGCAACATTATTTACTTTTCCTCGAACGAATATAGTAATGATAAAACTAACCAAAATACCCATTACAATGGATAAAAATGAATTTAAAAATATAAATAAGTATTTCGATTTTACAATTTCTTTTCTCGTAATAGGTAATGATAAGAGATATTTATCTGAATCAGCATTTTCATCGTAAGAAAATGAAGAAATACTATTCATTCCAAAAAAAATTAAAAATAAAATAGAACCGGTTGTAAAAACATCTAGTTGTATAGAAGCCATAGCAATCAAAAAAAGAAACATAACAATACTAAAGATAATATTCCCTTTAAAATTTTTAAATACATATAAATCTTTTAACAACAATCCTTTAATAGTATTCATCCCTATTCTCCTTTCACAAGTAAAAGCATTATCTCTTCTAAAGTTGGCTTTCGACTTTCTATTTTCGGGTATTTCTTTTTAAATTCATCCCTTGAACGAACAAGCAAAAAATTGGTATTTTTGTATTTTAAACATTTCAAATAATCTTCTTTTTTTATTTTTGCCAAATCCTTTAAAAGAATTTCAATTATTCCATATTCCTCATCTATTTTCTTTTTTGAAATATCTAAAATAATATTGCCATCATTAATAAAAATAACCTCATCTGCTAAATGTTCTAAATCACTTGTAATATGAGTGGTCATTAAAATAGAATTTTCTTTATTACTTACAAATTTATTGAATAAATCAATAATTTCATAACGAAATATAGGATCTAAACCATTAGTAGGTTCATCTAAAATTAATAGTTTCGGTTCATGAGCTAATGCACATAAGACTTTAATTTTCATTTTCATACCACTTGAAAATTCTTTTAATGGTTTATTACAAGGTATTTTAAATTCTTTAATGGTATCATAGAAATACTTTTCATTCCAATTTTGATAAAATTTTTTCATTAATTTATTTATATCGTTTACATTTAAAATTGGTGAAAAAAAACTATCATCTAAAACAACCCCTATTTTTTCACGATCAAATTTAGTTAACTCTTTATTATTTTTCCCAAATATTTTGATATTTCCTTTATCATAAGAAATTAAGTTTAATATAGCTTTGATTGTAGTAGTCTTTCCGCTCCCATTTTCACCAATAAAACCAATAATTTTTCCTTTGGGCAATTTTATATTAATATGATTTAAGTGAAAATCTTTATATTTTTTCTCTAACTCTATCACTTCTAAATTATATTCCACTATTATCACCTATTTTTAGTATAGCATAATAATATAAATTTAAAAATGAAACAATTTTTTTGAGTTTCCGTATTTTAAAAAAATTTAGATATATTATGATGATTTTTAGTTTACATGTCTAATAATATTC